>NZ_NOIO01000004.1:0-336314 GCF_014596605.1 Pseudomonas sp. PSB11 | reverse complement strand
TCGACTTGATCGACGACCGACAATTTAAAAGTCAGTGTGTAATCTCGTTGACTGCGTTTTGTGCCCGTATCCATTGCACCTTCCTGATAAGAAGCCAGAAGGTGTAAACCTTATTCAGGACGAAGCACATGGTAGAAAAAAGCCGAGGCGCGCTGTCCCGGCTTTATTGACCCGTCAACGATGCAAGTGCTCTTGCAGGACTTGTGCGCACAAGAGCAGGGCTTTTTTTGCCACATCGTAGCGAGCCGGATAGTTGATGAACCCGTGAGGCATGTCGATGTACTCCTTTTGTTGCACCCGGACATCTGCCTTCCTGAGCTGATGCGCGTACTGCCGTCCCTCGTCCCGCAATACATCAAGACCGCAGGTGATGATCAACGCCGGTGGCAGGCCTCGCAGGTTTTCAGCGTAAACCGGTGAAAGCCTGGGGTCTGCACGGGACACGCCCTGCGGTATGTAATGCTCGATGTACCACTCGAGCATTTCACCGGTCAGCCCAGGTCCTTTGGCGAACTCGTCATGTGAGGGGTTGTTCGCCAGGCAATCGAGCAAGGGATAGAGCAGCAGTTGAAACGCCAACCGTGGCGAACCCCGTGCGAGCGCCCACAGACTGACGGCAGCCGCCAGCCCGCCGCCGGAACCGCCGCCTGCCACGGCCATGCGCGATGGAGCCAGGCCCAGACCTGCGCCTTCTCCAATCACCCATTGTGTTGCGGCACAGCAATCGTCCACCGCCGCAGGGAACAGGTGTTCCGGAGGACGGGCATAGTCCACGGCCACAACGGCGCAGCCTGCCCACTCACACATGTGCCGGCAAAAGCCATCGTGGGTATCGAGATCGCCGGTAACCCATCCACCCCCATGAAAAAACATCAGTACGGGGAAGGGGCCTGAGCCAGCGGGTGTATAGAGCCGCAGCGGCAGTGTTCGTCCCTGATTATCGATGATCAGGTCGCGAACCCTGACGACCATCGACGCGCGCAGTGCAGCCCTGACGGTTTCCACGTCGGGTCTTGAGCCTTGCCGCGGCGTCGTCATAGCTCGATCTCGCAGGCCGTGGCCTCGGTGGTGAGTTCGACCACATATTCCTTACTGATCAAATCGCTGACCGCCAGGCACATCAATGTCGGTGGATGCCCCTTGAAAAATTTCTTGTGCGCCTTGGCGATGTCCGGCCAGAACTTCATGCTGGTGGTGTAGATGCGGATACCGATGATGCTTCGTCGATCGACGCCAAGCTGATGGATGGAGTCTTCGATAATCTCCAGGCAACGCAGGGTCTGCTTGTACGCATTACCCGGCTTGAAGGGTTTGCCTTTTTTATCGAACGCCACGGTGCCGCCCATCAAAATCCGCTCACCGACCCGAATTGCCCGGCAGTATCCGGCGATTTTTTCCCATGGAGCTTGCGAAAAAACCCGTTGGATCTTCATTGTGTCGCTCCTTTGCCCAGGTCGATGGGCAGTGATTTCAATCCACGAAACTGCAGGTTATTGGTCCGCCACACCGCTGGCTTTTGCGCGATCAGTGAAAGCTCTGGAAACCGCTTGAACAACGAGGTGAACACCACTTCCGCTTCCAGTCGGAACAACGCGGTGCCCATGCAGAAGTGCTCACCCCGGCCAAATGCCAGGTGGTCGTTGGGCTTGCGCAGGATGTCGAAGCAGTCAGGGTTTTCGAACTTTGCCGGATCACGATTGGCAGCGGCGCGCATCAAGTAGACCAGGTCGCCTTGTTTCATCGTCACGCCGTGGATTTGCACATCTTCGTTGAGTACGCGATGACTGAAGGACCCGGCGGAATCGAAGCGCAGCATTTCCTCGATGGCCGGTTTGACCAGTGTCAGGTCGGCCTTCAAGGCCTGGTGCTGATGGGGATGTTCAAGCAAGTGCAGTAAACCAATGCACAGCTGATCGGCGCTGGTGGTGTAGCCCGCCACGAGGATAAAAACGATCTGTGCCAGCACCTCTTCCATGCTTGATGCGCTGTCTTTGGCGGCCTCCAGCACCCGGCTGACCAGGTCGTCCTCAGGCTGTTTTCGGCGCTGTTCAATGATGTCGGCAAAGTAGGCGTACATTTCCTCCACACCCTTGAGCGCTTGCGCCGGTCCGTAGTCGGGGTCGAGACTGCCGACCAGGAAAATCAGGATGTCATCGGTCCAGCGCCGCAGCTTCAATGCGTCCTCGCGGGCGATGCCGTAGAGTTTGGCGAGGATCAGCGCCGGTATGCGGTTGAAGAGGTTGGCCATCAAGTCGGTTTGGGGTTCGAGGCAGGACAGTTCCTCGTCGGTAATGACCTCGATGGTTTGCCGCAAGGTCTCGATGGCGCGGGGTGTAAAGGCCCTGCTCAACAGTTGGCGGCTGGCCTTGTGTGCTGCACCGTCCTGGGAGTACATCCAGTCCGAGGCGAGTTTGACGAACCCTGCCAGTTGCGCCCGTTTTTCCTCGGGCACCTGCGCATCGACCAGTTGTTGCATGCGGTTCGAGGAATAGCGCCTGGTATCGCCCTGGGCGGCGAAGACATCGCTGTAGCGGGTCAGGAACCACGCCTTGAAGTGGGGGCACCAATAGGCCGGATGATGCTCGCGCAGGTAGCGGTAAGCCGGGTAGGGTGTGCGAACCGTGTCGCGATCGGTGAAGTCGAGCAGCGCTTGAACGTCCATGGTCATGACTCCCCATACAGTGCCGCGGTGAACTGGTGGATGTAGTCCGGTTTATCGATAGGCGCGCTGACCAGTTCACTCGGCGGCGCCAGCAAGGCAGCCAGCGTGGCCAGTTGGTGTTCGTTGGCATGGCTGTCCAGTTCGCTGCCGTTGGCGACGAATCCGCCCTCGCTCAACGGCGCAGCAAACACTTCGATCAGGTCTTGCAGCGTTTGCGACGACACCAGATGGTTGTTCTCGACTTCCTCGATAATCAGGTCAAGGGCGCGCGCATAGGTCAGGGCCACGGCCTGGCGATGGGAGACTTCGCCCGGATTTCGACAGCGTTCGACCAGGGTCTTTTCAGTTCGCTGGGCAACGTTGGCGGTAGGACGTGAGGCAAAACGCGGCCGGGTGATTGCGTCCCTGGCCACCTGGTAGGCCATGACACTGTTGTCCCCTGCAAACGTCACGCTGATCTCGCAGTCCATGCGCAAGGTGACGATCTGGTTGTAATGGTGGAATCCCTGGGAGCCACAGATTTCCCGGCACATGCCCATGACATCCAGCGCGATCCAGGTGCCGACGCTTTTGGCGACGGCGGCGAGGATGTGCAGTTCCTTGCGCTTGTGCGGTAGGTCCCAGTGCGCTTCGAATTTCGCCACGATCGCCTGTTCCAACAGCTTCAGGGCGAGCGCCTTCAGTTGTTCGGTGTATAGCCGTTGGCGGATCACCGGTTTGACCAACAGGGGCTCGCAGGTGTTGCCGGTTCGTAGCTGGCGATGGCCGGTGAAACGGTAAGCCAGGTGGGTGCACAGGCTGGCTCCACTGCTTGCTGCGGCCAGGAGCAACAAACGCTCTTGAATGAACGTTTCCATGGCGCAGGTCAGGCGTTCGCTACGGGGGACATCGCTGCTGAACGTGCCGTCCCTGGTGAAGTGTGCGTGCCGTTGCATCAATGCATCCGGCGCCAGTTTCATCTGGTCGAAGCAAATGCCGGCCACCTGGTTGGCGTGGATTCCACCCTTGGGATCGCAGGCCACGACCTTGACGCCAGGCAACAACGGGCCATTTTCCTGTTGGCGGATCTGTACCCGAAACCAGTGCGGCCCTTCGTCCTCGCCGTCGACGATCAAGCGCGCCAGCACCATGACCACTTGAGCGGCGTGCAAGGCATTGCCGATCCAGTACTTGCAAGCCGCCGGGGAAGGCGTATGCAGGATCAGGCACTGGCTCTGCGGTTCAAAGGTGACGCGAGTTTGCAGGTTGCGCACATCCGAGCCGCTGTTGATCTCGGTGCAGCCAAAGGCATAAACCGCGCCCATTTCGATCACTTCCTGGCGGTAGCGCGCCACTTGCAACGCGCTTGCCTGGGCGAACAGGGCGTTGCCGGCGATCATGTGGTCGACGACCGAGGAGAACAGCGCGTAGTCGTAGGCGCCAATCAGCCCCGTGCGTTCGTACATCTGGCGAAAATCTGACTGGCGGGCCTGTCCCAACCACATGTCATTGGTGATCAGGCCATCGCGCACAATCGTGCGCATGCGTTCGATCGTCAGGTCCATGTAGTCGCGCAGCGGCAGCTGGTGGCGTTTTTTGGGGTCGAACAGCGGGGTGACCAGCCGTTCCCGGAGTGAAATGCTCATCGGATGTTCCTCTCGTAGATTTCGAAAAAAATTTCGAAACCACCAGAGTCAGAGAGCTGGCGGAACTTGAAGCACGCGCAATCGCCAGCTGTAGCAGCAGTGGCTATTTTTCTTGCCCATGGCTGCGTGCGCGAGGGATTCGCGGTGTTTCACAAGGCGGCGCGGTTCTGTCAAAGCGCAAAGCCAGCATCGCCACCCAACAACGTTGAGTTTTTCTCCATAGCCAGACTTCCTGTGTCATCGCTACTGGACTTTTACGGCGAGCCAGACTTCGTAGTGAAAGGCAGACAACTCTGTGCGGTACGGGTTGTACTTTAGCCGCTGAACAGTTCAGGGCAAGGTGAAATACGACCACTAGTCGGACGTCGTACGGGACAACACCTCGCCAATACTGCGCCGCCTGGCCTGCAACTCGGTGGCGTGGATCAGCTGTTCAAGGTCTTCGGGGGTGACGTCAATGAAGGCTTCCATTTGCGCAAGGGCCAGTTTCAGGTCCTGGGCCGTGATCGCCTGGCTGTCGACGGGAGGGTGGTCGGCGGGAACGACGGCCACCGGTTCGCTGGCGCGTTTCGGGTAACGGATGCGCGTCAAGTTGTTGTAGGCCAAGGCGCTGAACAGCATGGTCGATGCGGCGAGCATCACCGGGCCCAGGGCTTTCCAGTCCATGGCAATGGTCGCGGGGTCGGCCAGCACCAACAGCAATGCCAGTGCCCCGGCCGGCGGGTGCAGGCAACGCAGCCAGCACATCAGGATCAGCGCCATGCCCGCCGCCAGGCACGCGCTGCCCAGGGTCCGCCCCAGCACGTGGGCCACCAGCAGCGCTACCACCGCGGCACTCAAGTAGCCGCCGAGAATCGACCAGGGTTGCGCGAGCGCGCCGGACGACACGGCAAACAGCAACACCGCCGAGGCACCCAGCGGACCGACCAGGTGCTGCGCCACTTGCATGCCGAATACCTGAGCGCACAGCCAGACGCTGAACATTGTTCCCAGCGCCATGCCGATGGCAGCGCGACTCCATTCCGAAGGGCGGGTGTTGATAGCGGCGGGCAACCAGCGAGCAAGCATGATGAACATCGTTCCGTCAAAAACCGAGGAAAAAAAAGGGCTTGCCTGGGAAACCCGGAAAGCCCTTGAAGGTGTTCCAACTGTTGGGGGAGGAACGGCGACAGTGTGCCGCGCCTTTCCGATGCTGACAAATTCATATTAATGAAGCTTCAGTTCATAATTTCTGATGTATCGGGAATCGCATTTCCATTGGATGTCCAGCGCCATGGCCAGCACCGCCATGGGGCTCTGCTTGTGTCTGGCTAATGGCTGTTTCTTCGCACGTTTTCTGTAGGAGCGAGCATGCTCGCGATGGATTTCCCGGCGCCGCGGGGTATCAGGCTGCCCAAGTCATCGTTGGCGACCATCGCGACGGGTGTTATGCGACCACTTGAGCCGCCGGCCATTGCTGGTAGGGGATGGGCAACTTGCGCGACTCGCCGCGGCCCATCGGGAAGTACAGGAAACCATTGCGCGCCAGGCGCTCGGCATCGTACAGGTTGCGGCCGTCGAAGATCACCGGTGCATTGAGGCGCTGGCGGATCAGATCAAAATCCGGTGCCTTGAATTGTTGCCATTCGGTGCAGATGATCAGCGCGTCCGCACCGTTGAGTACCGATTCCGGGGTGCCCATCAGCATCAGCCTGCTTTCATCGGGGTACAGTTGCTGGGTTTGCTGCATGGCTTCGGGGTCGAACGCGCGGACATTGGCGCCAGCGGCCCACAGCGACTCCAGCAATGGCCGGCTCGGCGCATCGCGCATGTCGTCGGTGTTGGGTTTGAATGCCAGGCCCCAGACGGCGAAGGTCTTACCGCGCAGATCGCCTTTGTAGAAGGCCTTGAGGCGCTCGAACAGCTTGTGTTTCTGCCGCTGGTTGATGGCTTCCACCGCTTGCAGCAGGTCGCTTGTGCAATTGGCCTCTTCGGCGCTGTGGATCAGGGCACGCATGTCCTTGGGGAAGCACGAGCCACCATAACCGCAACCGGGGTAGATGAAGTGGTAGCCGATGCGCGAATCGGCGCCGATGCCCAGGCGCACCGATTCGATATCGGCACCCAGGTGTTCGGCCAGTTCGGCGATCTGATTGATGAAGCTGATCTTGGTCGCCAGCATGCAGTTGGCGGCGTACTTGGTCAGTTCGGCACTGCGCAGGTCCATGAACATGATGCGTTCATGGTTGCGGTTGAAGGGTGCGTACAGGTCACGCATCACCTCGCGCACGTCTTCGCGTTCGCAGCCAATGACGATACGATCCGGGCGCCGGCAATCGGACACGGCCGAGCCTTCCTTGAGAAATTCGGGATTGGACACGATATCGAACTGCAACAGGCGCCCGACCTTGATCAGGCACTTGTCGATATGCGCCCGCAACGCATCGCCAGTTCCCACCGGCACCGTGGACTTTTCCACGAGGATCAGCGGTTGTTCCCGGTGCCGCGCCACCGCCTCGCCGACCGCCATCACCTGACTCAGGTCTGCCGAACCATCGTCACGCGACGGCGTACCGACAGCAATAAACAGCACCTGGCCATGTTGCACCGCGAGTTTTTCATCGCTGGTGAATTGCAAACGACGGGCGTCCAAGCCTTCGCGCACCAGGCTGGCCAGCCCCGGTTCGAAAATGCTCACGTGGCCCTGTTGCAACAACTCGACTTTTTTCTCGTCGACGTCCATGCAGACCACGTCATGGCCCACTTCAGCCAGGACGGCCGCTTGCACCAGGCCAACGTAGCCGCTACCCAAAACACTGATTCTCATGGCTTGCTCCTGCCCCGATCGAGTCCGACCAAGGTTTAGCACTGCCATGTTTCAGTTCGTCTATCGGTTCGTCGGCCAGAACGGTGGTTGCCGGCAGAGTATTTGACTTTCAAGGCCACGACCGGCAGCGTAGCGGCCATCCCTGTCTTACAGCGTTTTTCTGCTTCCTCTTTATTCAAGGCCGTTTCGTTTGACTGACTTACCTGCTGCTGATCCAAAAGCCGCCAAACCCAATCCCCTGACCCTGTATCTGGCCCGACTGGCCCCCTCCAGCCAATTGACCATGCGATACGTCTTGCAGGACGCCGCCGACCGCCTGGGCTTCGAAGACATGAATGTCGAGGAGATTGCCTGGCACGACCTGCAACCTGAAGACGTCATCGCCCTGGTCGCGACCTTGCGCACCGACGGTTATGCGCCCAACACGTCGTCGCTGTACGTCAATGCGGTGCGCGGAGTGATGAACGAAGCGTGGCGCATGAGCCTGATCAGCCAGGAACACTTGTTGAAAATGCGCTCGGTCAAGGGTATCGCCGGCACGCGCCTGTCCCAGGGGCGCAACCTGCGGCGCTCATTGATCCAGGAATTGATGGAGGTCTGCGCCGCCGATCCTCGGCCACAAGGCCTGCGCGACGCCGCCATCATTGCGATCCTGTACGGTTCTGGCATGCGCAAATCGGAGTCGGTGAACCTCGACCTCAATCAGGTCGACTTCAATGAACGCAGCCTGCGCGTCACGGCCAAGGGCAACAAACAGTTGATCAAGTACGCCCCGGCGTGGGCTTTCGCCAAGCTCGATGCCTGGCTGGAACTGCGCCGCTCGATGCTAAAGGAAGGCGAAGAGGACGATACGTTCCTGTTCAACCGTATCCGGCGTGGCAGTCACATCACCCGTGAGCGCATTACCAAGCACGCGATCTACTACATTGCGCGCCAGCGGGGTACGCAGGTGGGGGTGAAAATCATGCCGCATGATTTTCGCCGGTCGTTCATCACCCGGGTGATTGAAGAACACGATCTGTCCATCGCGCAAAAGCTGGCGCATCACAGCAATATCCAGACCACGGCCAACTACGATGTGCGCGACGACAACGAGCGGCGTCGGGCGGTAGATCGCTTCGACCTTTGACGGCCTTGGCTCAAGGTTCGCTCAGCACGTGCGCGTGGCCGATCGTCGAGACCTGGACGGCGCTGCCCGCCGGCGGCGCATACATGCCGGAGCTGCGCACCAGCAAGGATCGGCCGATAGGCTGGTCGGGGGCGCGAGGCTGCAACTCCACGGTCAAGGTGCAGGTGTTGCCGCTGAAGTCGCGGTCGATGACCTTTGCCCGGCAGCCAGCGACACTGGTGTCGTCGGGCAAGATGCTGGCCAGTTGCAATTGTTCGGGGCGGAGCATGATCTGCGCCGAGTGGTTGTTGCGATGATTGTTGACCGGAATCCGGCCCAGGTCGCAATGCGCCCAGCCCGCCTCGATCCGGGCCGGCATGACCACGGCGTCGCCAAGGAACAGCGCGGTCTGTTCGTCTTCGGGGTAGCGGTAGAGGTCCAGCGGATGGCCTGACTGCACCAGCCGGCCATGGCGCATCACGGCCAGTTGATCGGCGAAGGACAAGGCTTCGCTCTGGTCGTGGGTGACCAGGATGGTGGTGATCCCTGCGTCTTCCAGCAGGCGGGCGACCATCTTGCGCATGACCGCGCGCAAACCGGTATCGAGTGCCGAAAACGGCTCGTCCAGCAACATCAGGCGCGGCCGCTGCGCCAGTGCCCGTGCCAGCGCAACACGCTGCTGCTGGCCGCCGGACAACTCGTGGGGCCAGCGCGCGGCCATGGAAGAATCGAGGGCTACGCTGTCCATCAACTGGGCGACACGCTCGTGCTTTTGGTGGCCTTTGATCGACAAGCCGAAGCCGATGTTGGCGGCCACGGTCATGTGCGGAAACAAAGCGCCGTCCTGCGGGACATAGCCAATCAGGCGCTGGTGTGCCGGTACTTCATGGGTGCTGTCGACCAGGGTTTGACCATCGAGCGACAAGCGGCCGGAGTCAGGGAATTCGAAGCCGGCAATCATGCGCAGCAAGGTGGTCTTGCCCGAGCCCGAGGGGCCGACAATGACCGTACGGCTGCCGCTGGGTACCGACAGGCTGACGTTATCCAGGGCTTTATGGGCGCCGTAGGACTTGTTCAGTGAATGCAGTTCAAGAGTGTTCATCGGCCAGCCGTTTTTTTCGATTGGTGATAAAGGAGCCCGGTCAGCGGCAGCGACAACAGGATCATCAGCAGGGCATAGGGCGCTGCCGCGACATAGTCGATTTCGCTGGTCATGGCCCAGAACCCGGTAGCGAGGGTCCGCGTGCCGTTCGGCGCGAGCAACAGGGTGGCGGTCAGTTCATTGGTGATCGCCAGGAACACCAGCGCCGCGCCGGCAGCCGCCCCCGGTGCGGCCAGGCGCAGGGTGATCAGCCACAACGCGCGGGCAGGGGAGCGGCCCAGGCTGCGGGCGATGTTTTCCAGTTCCACGGGGGCCTGGGCGATGCCCGCGCGCAAGCTCACCAGGGCCCGGGGCAAGAACATCAGCAGATAAGCCAGGAGCACGGTGATGGTGGTCTGGTAGATCGGCCGGGCAAAGTGAATGGTCACGGTCACCAGGGCCAGTGCCACGACGATGCCCGGCAATGAGCTGGTGATGTAGTTGCAGCTTTCCAGTATCCGTTGCATCCGTCCGGGATAGCGGATTGACAGCCAGGCGATCGGAATGGCCGCGCAGGTGGTCAGGGCCGCGCCCGCGAGACCCAGCAGCAAGGTCTGTTGCAGGGCCGGCAGGAGCTCATCCAGGTCCCAGGCTTGCACGCCGCCGGCGATCAACCATCCGCCAAGGGTGATCAGGGGCACCCCCAGCGCCAGGGCACATGTGACGCCCTGCAAGGTCAATGCGAGCACCCTGGCCGGGGTTTTCAGGCGCACCACCCGTTGCTCACGGGCGCTACCGGAGCCCACGCGGGCGTAGCGCGCATGGCCCCGAGCGGCGGATTCCACGGTCAGCATCACCAGGCAACACAAGGCAAGCACGCTGGCCAGCATGTGGGCGGCAGGCCCGTTGAAGGTGGACTTGAACTGATCGAAGATCGCGGTGGTGAACGTGTCGAAGCGGATCATCGCGTACAGGCCATACTCGGCCAGCAGATGCAGGCCGACCAGCAATGCGCCACCGCAAATGGCCAGGCGCAACTGCGGGAGCACGACGCGAAAAAATACAGCCCACGGCTTGAGTCCAAGGGATTCGGCGACATCTTCAATGGCCGGGTCGAGGCGCCGCAGCGTTGCCGCAATCGGCAGGTAGAGAAACGGGAAGTAGGCAATGACCGACACCAGCACCCCGGCCAACAAGCCGTGGATCGGCGGCACCAGGCTGACCCAGGCATAGCTGTGGACAAAGGCTGGCACCGCCAGGGGCGCCGTGGCCAGTAACGACCACCAGCGCCGCCCCGGCAGATCCGTGCGTTCGGTCAGCCAGGCCAGTGCCACACCCAGCGCCACGCAGAGGGGAATGGTCAGCACCACCAGCAACACGGTGTTGGTCAGCAACTCGCCCACCCGCGGGCGGAACACCAAGGTCACCACCGTGGACCAGCCGGTTTGCAGGGACACGCCGATGACGTAGGCAATCGGCAGCAGTGCCAGTAACGACACCAGCACCGACAACCCGACCACCCACGCGCCACCGCGGCTCGCGAACACGCCGCGTGACCGTCTACGTAAATTGGCGGGTAGCGCTTGGGCGGTACCCACCGGCAGGATTTCAGGCATCAATTAGAGCAGTCCTGCCTGAGTCATCAGCTCCACGGCTTTTTTACTGTCGAGTTTCGAGGCGTCCACGGACGGCGCGGCGAGCTGCTGCAAAGGCACCAGTTTAGGGTTGGATTCGGCGTTCTTGCCCACGGCATATTCAAACGACTTGCCGTCCTTGAGGATGGCCTGGCCATCCTTGCCAGTGATCCACTTGAGGAACGCCTGGGCTTGTTCCTTGTGTTTGCTGGAGGCCAGGACGCCACCTCCGGAAATGCTGACAAACGCGCCCGGGTCCTTGTGTTTGAAGTAGTGCAAGGCAGTGTTCTTGCTGTTCTCGCCGGTCTTGGCCTGATCGACGAAGCTGTAATAGTGGTAGATCACGCCGCTGTCGATCTGCCCGGCATTCACCGCCTTGAGCACCGAACTGTTGCCCCGGTACGCGCTGAAGTTGGTTTTCATCGCCTTGAGCCACTCCAGGGTGGCGGCTTCGCCTTTTTGTTCGAGCATGGCGGCAACGATCGCCTGGAAGTCGGCGCCACCCGGGGATGCGCCCCAGCGGCCTTTCCAGTTCGGCGCGGCAAGGTCCATGATCGATTTGGGCAACTGGTCTTGCGGCAATTTGCTCGGGTTGTAGACGAACACCGTGGAACGTGCAGCGATGCCCAGCCATTTGCCGTGGGCCGGGCGGTAGGCTGAATCGACCTGCTCCAGGGTGGTTTTGTCCACGGGCGCGAACAAACCGGCGTTGTCGACCAGCACCATCGCCGGGGAGTTCTCGGTGAGGAATACATCGGCCGGCGAGTCGGCGCCTTCCTGCACGATCTGGTTGCCCATTTCGGTATCATCGCCGTTGCGCAAGGTCACCGGAATACCGGTTTGCTGCGTAAAACCTTCGACCCAGGATTTGGTCAGGCTTTCATGCTGTGCGTTGTAGACCACGATACCAGCGGTATCGGCGGCGTACGCGTGACCAACGCTCAGCAAAGCGGTGGCCAGCAGGGCCTTTTTGAGGAACGAAGGGATAGGGGACTTCATGCGGCGCCGGCTCCTGTTTTTTTTGGGTCGTGCAAACTGATTCAATCGAGAAAAAGAACGACGTCAATTATTCTAGATCAATACGAATCATTTGCAGATTCAAGGCGCGCTAATGTAAAGCCCCAAATGAGAAAAAATCGTCAAATCCTGTGGGCGAACCTTTGTGGCGAGGGGATTGCATCATTGGTTGGCATTTGTGGAGGGACAACCTTTTTGCGTGCCAGCCGCTGCCTGGCTGATCAGCGCGGCCAGGCGCCTGACGTTGTTCTGCTGCGCGGCTACCAGCTCCTCGATCGAGGGGCCTGATGGCGTCTGCAGGGTGCTGCGGCAATTGCCGATGACGTCCTCATGGCCATTGCTGCTGCGCAGGCGCCATCTCACGTCGAGCAATCCATACTGGCCAGGAATCGAATCGAAGCGCTGTACCTCCAGGCGCACCGACAGCTTGCGTTGCGGATTATTGTTGATCATCTGGTCGAGCAAGGCACTGCGCAACTCATCCACCAGGCTGGCACCCCACCAGTCGGTTTCCAGGATCGCCATGCCGGTATTGCCCTGGCGTACGACAATCTGCGGGCGATCGACCTGCGGCGGGACGCTAAGCAATTCAATCTCGATTTGCGCGCCATTGCGTGAAGTACCCGTCAGTTGGGCTGGGGTCAGGGTGTGAAACTGGATTGGATCGCTGCGGCAAGCGGCGAGCAACGACAACGCGGCGAACAAGGTGATTTTCAGCGAAAAAGCCATGAATGTTGCTCCTGTGGTCATTTGCTCGGCGGCCCTTGCATATCGATCGGCGCGGCATTGTTTGGACGGCCGCGTATCAACGATTCCGGATGCCGGCCCAGATAATCGGCCAGATCACGCAAGGCGCGCGAGGTGCGTCCGAGTTCGTCCAGGGTCTGGCCGAGTTTTTCCCGTTGCGGCGAGTCATCGGCAAGCGTCGAATTGGCCGATTGCAAGGTGGTGCTGGCCGATTGCAGGGTCTTGCTCACGTCCCCCAGCGTGCTTTGTACGCTAGGCAAAGTCTTGGCATTGAATTGCGACAAACCCTTGCGCAATTCGATGAGGTTGCTGTCCAGATTGCCGGCGATCCGTTCGATGGGCAGTTGATTGATCTTGGTGACCATGGCCTCGAGCTTTTCCTGCAATTGTTCGAGGCTGCCCGGAATCGTTGGAATGGAAACGGGGCGGGCGGTGGGATCGAAAACGACTTTCTCCGCCTTGGGGTAAAAATCGAGTGCAATGTATAGCTGGCCGGTCAATAGATTGCCGCTACGGGCCTGCGCACGCAGGCCGTTTTCGACGAAAGAGCCCATCAGGCGGACGCCCGCGGCTTCGTCATTGGGGTCATGATTCAAGGCCTTGAGCATTTTTGCGTGGGCCTGGCCGAGTCGCTGCGGATAAATCACGATGCCGACATTGACCGGGAACGTGCGTTTCTTCGCGTCGAAATCCAGATTGATCGAGACAACTCGCCCGAATTCGACACCCAGGAATTCCACCGGTGCATCGACCTTGAGCCCGCGCAGCGCCTGATCGAAACGTAAACTCAGGTATTGCGCCTTGCCGTAGGGCGGGGCGAGGGCTGTTTGCTGGTCCTCGAACAGTTCGTAGGCATATTCTTCCGGGGCCGGTTTGTCGTCGGGGCTGTATTCCGGCGCACGGAACGCAATCCCACCCACCAGCAAGGAAGACAGGGACTCGGTCTTGACCGCAAAACCGTTGGCACCGACGCTCACGTCCACACCGCTGGCGTTCCAGAATCGGGTGTTCTCAGTGACGTACTGATCATTGGGGGCGTGGATGAATAGTTCGATGTTCACCCCTTTGCCATCGGGATCCAGGGCGTAGGCCACGACCTGGCCGACCGGAATCTTGCGGTAGTAGACCGGCGAGCCAATATCCAGTGACCCCAGGTCCTGGGTGTGCAGGGTGAAACGCTTGCCCGGCTCGCCATAGGTGATGGCTGGCGGGTTTTCCAGACCTTTGAAGTTCTTGGCGCGTGCATTGTCCTGGCCGATATCGGCGCCGATGTAGTCCCCGGACAACAGCGTATCGATACCCGACACCCCGCCAGCGCCGATCCGCGGCCTGACCACCCAAAACTGCGAGTCTTTGCGGGTAAAGCTTTCGGCCTGTTTGGCCAGTTTGATGGTGGCATTCACGCTCTTCTGGTCGTTGGCCAGTTCCACGTCCGAGACATGGCCGATCACCACGTTGCGGTATTTGACTTCGGTCTTGTTGGCGGTCAGGCCGTCACCGGTCTTGAACTTGACCGTGATGGTCGGCCCCTCCTGCAAGATGCTGTGAACCACCAGCGATATCCCTACCAGCACCGCAACGATCGGTACGATCCACACGAGCGAAAAGCTGAAGCGGCGGGTCTTGATCGGAGCTTGCCCCGGGACCAGCGGCCCGTCAGTGGCTTGTGACTTCATCCGTGACCTCCTCATTTAATGGTTTTTGCCGCTCTTTATCCCAGATCAGTCGCGGATCGAAACTCATCGCGGAGAGCATGGTGAACACCACCACCAGGCCAAAGAACAAAATCCCCGGCCGCGGTTCGATATCGGCCAGGGCCTGGAACTTGACCAGGGAGGCCACCAGGGCCACCACGATGACGTCAAGCATCGACCAATAACCGATGAGCTCGACAAAACGGTACATCTGCGAGCGCTCGCGCAGTGCCCACTGGCTATCGCGCTGAACGGTCACCAGCAGCAGCGTCAGTGCGACGAACTTGACGCCTGGCACCGCGATGCTGGCGATGAAGATGATCAGGGCAATGTCCCATGCGCCGTGCTGCCAGAACTCGATCACGCCGCTCATGATCGTGCTGTCGGCGCCATTGCCGACCATCTTGGTGTTCATCACCGGCAACAGGTTGGCCGGGATGTAAAACACCAGGGCGGTGAACATATACGCCCAGGTCCGGGTCAACGAGTTGGTTTTACGTCGATGCAGGGGGGCGCCACAGCGCTCGCATTCATGGGGTTCGAACGTCATGTCACAGGCCAGGCCGCAGCTGTGGCAAAGGCACAGGTTGAGATCGCTGGCGACAGGAGGTGTTGTCATACGATGTCCCACAGTTCACGGATATCGCGGCCGGCAATGCGGATCATCATCAGGCTGAGGATAGCCAAGGCGAACAGACCGATGCCGGGCAGCACATCCAGTAACCCGGCGAGCTTGATCACGGCGACCATTGCTCCCAGCAGGCAGACTTCCAGCATGCTCCACGGCCTGAGGGTTTCCAGCCAGCGCATGCAAAACCTGAAGCCGGGGGCGCGCCGCGAGGTGAGGGCGTAGCTCAGCACCCAGATCAGCAGCAGCAACTGGAAAATCGGCGCGATGATCATGGCGATTGCCGCCACCAACGCAATGAACGTGATCGGCCCAAGGCTCAGCGCCAGTACCGAATCCCAAAGGGTCGCGCTGTTTTTCAGGCCTTTGAGGCTGATGCTCATGACCGGATAGAAGTTGGCGAAAATCCACAGCACCAATGCCGTGAAGGTCAATGCCAGGCGCTGCTCCACGGTCAGGCCGTTATAGCGCTGAAGTACACCGCCGCAGCGTGTACACAGGGTTTTCTGATGTTTGGCGAGTGTGACTTTTTGATACACGCAGTCGCAGTGCTCGCAGATGATCAGTTGATCAGTAGTTGCCATGGGCCAGGCTCAACAGGAGGCACGAAGTTCAGAGCACCCCCTCAATATAGAAGTGACTCGCGATTGAGCAAATCGAAATAAAGGTTATGGGGTTGGCGCATGGGCCTGGCAGTCGACCAGATGCACCCGATTTACTGTAGGAGCGAGCATGCTCGCGATGGTCGTCAACGATGACGAGGGGAGCCTGGCACCCCGCGGTGCTCTCAGGTTTTTCGCGAGCATGCTCGCTCCTACAGAGACCGCCGGGTGCCGCAAGGGGCACAGGGGTTAACCGAGCACTTCGCGCATTCGGTACCACAGCATGCCGAGCGCCAGCAGCGGCGAGCGCAGGGCGCGGCCGCCCGGGAAGGTCATGTGCGGAACGGCGCTGAACACATCGAAGCCTTTGCTGTGTCCGGCCTGGATCGCTTCGCCCAGCAGTTTTGCGCACCAGTGGGTCACGTTGAGGCCATGGCCTGAGTAACCCTGGGCGTAGAACACGTTCGGGTGCTGGCGCAGGCGCCCGACCTGGGGGAATCGATTGGCCGTGATGCCGATCTTTCCGCCCCATTGATAGTCGATGCGCACATTCGCCAACTGCGGGAAGACCTTGAGCATTTGTGGGCGCATGTAGGCCGTGATGTCCCGTGGATCGCGCCCGGAATAATGGCAGGCACCGCCGAACAACAGGCGCCGGTCTGCCGAGAGCCGGTAATAGTCCAGGCCGACTTTCTGGTCGCACAGCGCCAGGTTATGCGGGATCAGCTGCGCGGCAACCTCGGCCGACAAGGGTTCGGTGGCAATGATGTAGCTGCCGGCCGGGAGCACCTTGCCGCTGAGTTTCGGTTCGAGTTCTTCCAGGTGGGCGTTACAGGCGAGCACCAGGCTTCCCGCGCGAACCGTGCCGCCCGCACAACGAACCTTTACGGTGTCACCGTGGATCAACTCCAGCACCGGACTCTGCTCGAAGATCTGCACGCCAAGGGATGACGCAAGCCGCGCTTCGCCCAGGACCAGGTTCAAGGGGTGCAGGTGACCGGA
This sequence comes from Pseudomonas sp. PSB11, assembly GCF_014596605.1. Taxonomy (NCBI): domain Bacteria; kingdom Pseudomonadati; phylum Pseudomonadota; class Gammaproteobacteria; order Pseudomonadales; family Pseudomonadaceae; genus Pseudomonas; species Pseudomonas sp. PSB11. The sequence continues at coordinate 319,708 of NZ_NOIO01000004.1, read as the reverse complement.
CCCCATGTCGACCAGACCGCCGGCATATACGCCTGAATTGACCACGTGCGTGCGAATCTGTCCGGGCTCGACCAGGCGAGTTTCGTGGGCGTACCCCGATTCCTTGAGCGCTGCGTATTCAGATGTAAGTCCGGCAAACTGCGCCGGGGTGTTAGCCAATTCGCAAAAGCCCCAGCGCAGGTCACAATCGATGCCGTGTTCGCGGATTCGCCGGCCCACCAGCTCGACCGATTCGATACCGGCGCGCTCCAGATAGCGCACGCCTTCGGCCCCGATATGCCTGGCGAAACCACTGACGTCATGACCAATGCCGCGTATCAGTTGTCCGCCGTTGCGCCCGCTGGCACCCCAGCCGATTCGCCGGCCTTCCAGCAGGATCACCGAGAGACCGCGCTGGGCCAGTTCGATGGCCGTGTTGATGCCGGTGAAACCACCGCCAATCACACAGACATCGGCCTCAAGGTCCGCTGTCAGCCCGGGAAATTGCGCCATGCCATGGGCCGACGCGGCGTAATACGAGCGAGCATGTTCCTGTGTGTACTGGTTCATTGGTTGGACTTCACTTTGCTCCACGAACGGGTCATCAGGCGCATGATCGACTGCGGCGGGGTGGTGGAGATATAGAGCTTGTCGAGCACTTCCTGCGGCGGGTAAACCTCGGGGTTGTTCACCAATTCAGGGTCCATGTACTGCTTTGCCGCCGGATTAGGGTTGGCATAGCCGACCGAGGCACTGACCTTGGCGATCACTTGCGGATCGAGCAGGTTATTGATGAACGCGTGTGCCTCTTTAGGGTTGCTGGCGTCGGCGGGAATGGCCAGCAGGTCGAACCACAGGTTGCTGCCTTCCTTGGGAATGGCGTAGGCGATGTTCACGCCGTTATTGGCTTCCTTGGCCCGGTTGGCGGCCTGGAACACATCGCCGGAGTAACCGAATGCCACGCAGATGTCGCCATTGGCCAGGTCCGAGACGTACTTGGACGAATGGAAATAGGTGATGTACGGACGGATGCCCAGCAGCTTGGCTTCGGCTTTCTTGAAGTCTTCGGGGTTCTCGCTGCGCGGGTCCATGCCCATGTAGTTGAGGACTGCGGGGAACACTTCATCGGCCGAGTCCATCATCGATACGCCGCACTGGCTGAGCTTCTTGATGTTTTCCGGCTCGAACAGCACGGCCCAGGAATCGATGTGGTCGATGCCCAGCACCTGCTTGACCTTGTCAACGTTGTAGCCGATGCCGTTGGTGCCCCACAGGTACGGCATCGAGTGCGCGTTGCCCGGATCGTTTTTCTCCAGCAAGGCCAGCAGCTTCGGGTCCAGGTTCTTGAAGTTCGGCAGTTGCTCGCGGTCCAGCTTGAGGAACGCGCCGGCCTTTACCTGACGGGCGAGGAAGTGGTTGGAGGGCACGACCACGTCGTACCCGGTACGCCCGGCGAGCAACTTGCCTTCCAGGGTTTCATTGGAGTCGAAAACGTCGTAGATCACTTTGATCGAGGTTTTTGCCTGGAAGTCGGCGAGGGTGGTCTCGCCGATGTAGTCGGTCCAGTTATAGACACTGACCTGAGGCTGAGCCTGGGCGACGGCGCTGAACAGGACAGTCAGCGCGAGCGGAACCATGGATTTCAATAGACGCATATCGACACCTCTTGGAATTATTGGTTTTTTCAGGTGATGATCGTTCCCACGCTCTGCGTGGGAATGCCTCAAGGGACGCTCTGCGTTCCAATGGGACGCAGAGCGTCCCAGGCTGCATTCCCACGCGGAGCATGGGAACGATCATTCAGGGGAGGGTTAGACGCTCAGCAACAGGAACTCGCGCTCCCAAGAGCTGATCACGCGCTTGAAGTTCTCATGCTCGGCGCGCTTGACCGCGACGTAGCCACGCACGAACTTGTCGCCCAGGTAACGGCTGACGGTGGCGCATTCTTCCATCTGCGTCAGCGCGTCTTCGATGGTGATCGGCAGGCGCAGGTTGCGCCGCTCATAGGCCCGGCCCTGCACCGCGGCGCTCGGTTCAATGCGCTCGACCATGCCCAGGAAACCGCACAGCAGGCTGGCGGCGATGGCCAGGTAAGGGTTGGCATCGGCCCCGGGCAAGCGGTTTTCCACACGCATGGCGTCGGGGCTCGAGGTCGGTACGCGCAGGCCGACAGTGCGGTTTTCTTCGCCCCATTCGACGTTCACCGGTGCCGAAGTGTCCGGCAGGAAGCGGCGGAACGAGTTGACGTTCGGCGCGAACATCGGCAGGACTTTGGGGATGTACTTCTGCAAGCCACCGATGTGGTGCAGGAACAACTCGCTCATGTTGCCGTCGGCGTCGGCGAAGATCGGCTGGCCGGTGGCAATGTCCACCACGCTCTGGTGGATATGCATGGCGCTGCCCGGCTCATCGCCGACCGGCTTGGCCATGAACGTCGCCGCGACATTGTGCTTGAGCGCCGCCTCGCGCATGGTGCGCTTGAACACCGTGATCTGGTCGGCCAGGTCCAGGGCGTCGCCGTGGCGGAAGTTGATTTCCATCTGCGCCGGGCCGTCTTCGTGGATCAGTGTGTCGAGGTCCAGGCCCTGGAGTTCGCACCAGTCGTAGACGTCTTCGAACAGTGGGTCGAATTCGTTGGCGGCGTCGATGGAGAACGACTGGCGACCGCTTTCGGCGCGCCCGGAGCGGCCCATCGGGGCCTTGAGTGGCAAGTCCGGATCTTCGCAACGCTGGGTCAGGTAGAACTCCATCTCCGGCGCGACAATCGGCCGCCAGCCTTTATCGGTGTACAGCTGCAGGACTTTCTTGAGCACGTTGCGCGGCGACAGTTCGATCGGGTTGCCGAACTTGTCGAAGGTGTCGTGAATCACGATGGCGGTCGGCTCGATCGCCCAAGGCACGACATACACTGCATCGGATACCGGTTTGCAGACCATGTCGATATCCGCCGGGTCAAGCAGGTCGTAGTAGATGTCGTCGTCGACAAAGTCCCCGGTTACCGTTTGCAACAGCACACTTTCCGGCAGGCGCATGCCTCGCTCATGCAGGAACTTGTTGGTGGGTGCGATTTTGCCGCGTGCAATGCCGGTCAGGTCGCTGACGACGCACTCGACTTCGGTAATCTTGTGATCTTTCAGCCAAGTGAACAGCTGATCGAAAGGGACATTCATAAAGACCTCGTTATTGGTTTTATTAACGCCAGGAGAGGCCGGTTTCATCCGCCGGACACTTCCCCTGTAGCGCGTTGACGTCTATCTTGGGCGAGCCTTGCGGTTCCATCTATCCACTTTAAGCAGGACAAAGCGCACCAAAAGAGTGCGTAAGGTCGCCCAATGACAGTCTGCAATTCACTACACGTTCAAGCGTTCAATACCTGTGATATCGCCGAGCAAATCCGAGCCACACCGGGCTGGGTCCAGCATTACCAACAGATGTCGCCGGGGCATTTTGCCGGCAGGGTGCGCTATCTGGATCTACAGGGCGTAGAGATTTACGAAGAGCACATGAACACCCGGGTCGAGCAGAATTTCAGCGCGCCACAAGGCGCGCTGGCGTTTTGTTTCGACCGTAGCGACAACGCGCTGTACGTGTTGAACGGCGAAAGCCGCAACATCTGGATCACCCCGGAGAACTACCAGGAAATCGCCGTGGTGTTCGGGCCCGAGTTTGTCCAGCGTCACGCCCTGGATGTCGCGCGGCTGGAGGGGTTGTTCATGGCGCCGCTCAATTCGCAGCAAAATGCATTGTTCAGTCGTTGGCTCAGCGCAACCCTGACCCAGCTGTCGCAGACCTACGACCCGCCAAGCCGAGAAGCCTTGACCCAGCAGCTGCTGGAGGATTGCCTGTTCATCCTCGACAACGCCTGTACCTGCCTCGATCCGGGTGCATTGCAGCGCCGGGCAGGGGAGCGGGCGATCATGAAGCGGGTAGGGGAATGGGCGGCGGATAGCCCCGAGGAACACCTCGACCTGCTGGCTTTGTCCAAGGTCGCGGGGGTTTCGCTGCGCCAGTTGCAGCACGCCTTCAAGACCTTCACCGGCATGGCGCCGACCCAATGGCTGCGCCTGCGCCGTCTGAACAGCGCCCGCCGCGAACTGCTCAGCCGCACGCCGGCACAAACCACCGTGGCCGAAGTGGCGATGCACTGGTCGTTCTGGCACCTGGGGCGGTTTTCCAGCAGCTATCGCGCGTTGTTCAAGGAACTGCCGAGTGACACCCTCAAGCGTGCAAGCGTGGTCCAGGCCGTCGGGCGTGGCCGGCGCTAGAAAGTCGGCGGGGTAATCACCCAGATCACCACGGCATCCACGACGCCGGGATTGCCATAACGATGCGGTTCCTGGCTGGAGAAACTGAAGCTGTCACCTTCATTGAGTTGAAAGTGGCGCTCGCCGACCCACAACTCAAAGCTGCCTGACAGCAGATAGCCGGCTTCTTCGCCGTCGTGGCTGTAGCTTTGCTGGCTGTAGGTGCCGGGCGGGAAACGCGAGTGGAGCATTTCCAGCTGACGGTTGGCTTGCGGGGTCAGCAACTGGTCGACGATGCCGTCTTCGTAATGGACATTCAGGCGGCTGTGCTTGCGCACGACAATGCCGTCGTCTTCAGGATCGGTGACCGCCTCGCTGGCGAAAAACCATTGGATGGTCACGCCGAGACTGCGGGCAATGTTGAACAGCGCCGGGATCGAGGGATAGGCGAGATTGCGTTCCAGTTGGCTGATGTAGCCAGCGGTCAGCTCGCTCTGTTGCGCCAGTTCCGCCAGGGTCATGCCCCGGCGTTTACGCAGGCCGCGAATCCGCGTGCCGAGAAAATGCGGTTCGGCCTGGGTCTTGCTGTCATTGCTCATACTGAGTTCCAAACCGGTAAGCTACGGCCCACTGTAGGAGCTGCCGCAGGCTGCGATCTTTTGATCTTGTATTTTGAAAGCAGGTCAAAAGATCGCAGCCTACGGCAGCTCCTACAAAGGTTGGCGCTAAAGCCCCGGAGTATAAACAGGCTTAAAGCTCCCACGCGACTTTAAGTCCCTCATAAATCGCTTCTTCGGCGGTACGCGGCGCCAGGCAGTCGCCGATACGCCGAAATTCCACCAGGCCTTGCAGTTGCGCGCCCAAGGTATCCACCGGCTGATGGCCCTGGCAAAGCACCAGCGTATCGACGTTCTCCATCAGCATCGGTTCGCCGCTGGCGGTGTGTTGCAGGTAGACCGTGTTGTCGTCACAACCGTACAACCGGGCGTAAGGGATGACGGGAATGGCGAGCTTGTGCAGCTCGCCAGCCAATTGATCGCGCACGTACAGCGGCAGGTTTTCCCCGCAATGGGTGCCGTTGACCGCCAGTTGCACTTGATGTCCGGCACGGGTCAGGCGCTCGGCGATACCGGGGCCGATCCAGTCGCAGCGCCAATCGACCACCACAACCGAACGGCCGATTTTTACCTCCTCACGCAGCACTTGCCAGGCATCCACCACCTGCAGTTCGCCACCGCGCTCGAAGGGCGGCCAATAGGGTTTGGCACCCGTGGCGACGATCACCATGTCCGGCTTTTCCTGCTCCACCAGAGCGCGGTCGACCCGGGTATTGCGCACCACACGCACCCCGGCCAATTGCATTTCCCGCTGCAGGTTGGTGCTGGCACCCCCGAATTCACTACGCCTTGGCAGAAGTTGCGCGAGCAACACCTGGCCGCCCAGTTGCGCGCTGGCTTCGTACAGTGTCACCTCATGCCCGCGCTGGGCAGCCACTGCAGCGGCTTTCATCCCGGCCGGCCCACCGCCGACGACCATGATGCGTTTGCGTTTTACAGTCGCTTGACGCTGGCCAAATATCAATTCACGACCGGTTTCCGGGTGCTGGATGCAGGAGATCGGCAAGCCCTTGTGGAAATGCCCGATGCACGCCTGATTGCAGGCAATGCACGCGCGCACATCTTCCACGCGGCCGTCGTCGGTCTTGTTGGGCATTTGCGGATCGCAGATCAACGCCCGGGTCATGCCGCACACGTCGGCCTGGCCGCGCGCCAGAATCAGCTCGGCTTCCTGGGGCTGGTTGATGCGTCCGGTGACGAACAAAGGAATGCTCAAGCCAGCCTTGAAGGTCCCAGCCTCCTTGGCCAGGTAGGCCGCTTCGATCGCCATCGGCGGCACGATGTGCACGGCCCCCCCGAGCGATGCCGAGGTGCCGGCGACAATGTGAACGTAGTCCAGCTGAGGTTGCAGCGATTGCACGGCAGCCAGGGACTCGTCTTCGGTCAGCCCCTCGGGGTCGCGTTCATCGGCAGAGATGCGCAGGCCGATGATGAAGTGCTCATCGGTCGCAGCCCGAATCGCAGCGATGACTTCACGCAGGAAACGCAGGCGCTGCTCCAGCTCGCCGTTGTAGCCGTCGGTGCGCCGGTTGACGCGCGGATTGATGAACTGCGCCGGCAGGTAACCGTGACTGGCGACCACTTCCACGCCGTCGATGCCGGCCTGGTGCAGGCGTCGGGCCGCCGCCGCGTAACCGTCGACAATCTCGTCGATCATTGCCTGGTCCAGCGCCCGTGGCATGACCCGGAAACGCTCGTTCGGCACCGCCGATGCCGAGTAAGCCACGGCCAGCAGGCCGTCGCTGGATTCCATGATTTCCCGTCCCGGGTGGAACACCTGCGACAACACCACCGTGCCGTGGGCGTGGCAGGTTTGCGCCAGCTTGCGGTAGCCCTCGATGCATTCATCGTCGGTGGCCATCAGAACGTGGGAGGTGTACCGCGCACTGTCATGCACCCCGGCCACCTGCAGCACGATCAGCCCGACACCACCTTCGGCACGTGCCCGGTGATAGGCAATCAGCTGCTCGTTGACCAGGTTGTCAGTGGGCATGGAGGTGTCGTGACCGCTGGACATGATGCGATTTTTCAGGCGCTTGCCACGGATCTGCAAGGGTTCGAACAGGTGAGCAAAAGCTGGGGTCGGGCTCGACATGGTGCGCATACTCCTACAGTGGCAGCAGATTCTCGTTGTTTTTGTTGGTCTATAAAAATTTACCTGCAGTAAAAAATCAACTTGTTTTTTTACTTGGCCTTGATTAGCTTCGTGTCGAGCCCGCTCCTGGGGCGAACCTCACCAACAATAAAAAAGGGCCATGCCGACCTTGGGTCGCCTGGCACCTGCACGAGGAACCACTGATGAAATCGAATACGCTCAAGCACGGTTTTTATCCCTTGGCGCTGACCCTGGTGATGGGCCTTGGCAGCGCACAGGCAGCATCGGAGATGGTGGTGGTCGGTTATGGCGGCGCCGGTCAAAAAGCCCAGGACGTGGCGTTCTTCCAGCCTTTTGCCGCCGTGGATCAAAGCAAAGTGATCCAGAGCGAATACAACGGTGAAATGGCCAGGATCAAAGTGATGGTCGACACCGGCAACGTCGACTGGGACGTGGTGCAGATCGAAGGTCCGGACCTGATGCGTGGCTGCGAAGAGGGCATGTATGAGCGACTGGACTGGACTCGCCTGGGTCGCAGCGAAGAGTTGATCCCCGAGGCGGCGCAAGAGTGCGGGTCCGCCGCGTTGGTGTGGAGCGTGGCGATTGCCTACGATCGCGACAAATTGGCCCAGGCCCCGACGTCATGGGCAGATTTCTGGGACGTACAGAAAATCCCCGGCAAGCGCGGGCTGCGCAAGCGTGCGGTGTACAACCTGGAGTTCGCCCTGCTGGCGGACGGCGTGAAAACCGAAGACGTCTACAAGGTGCTCGGTACCCCGCAAGGCGTGGACCGGGCATTCGCCAAGCTCACTGAGCTAAAGCCTTACATCCAGTGGTGGGAAGCCGGGGCGCAACCGCCGCAATGGCTGACCGCTGGCGACGTGGTGATGACCTCGACCTACAGTGGGCGCATCGCCGACGCCGCGCAGAAAGGCAGCCACCTGGGCCTGGTCTGGCCCGGCAGCCTGTATGGCATGGACTACTGGGCAATCATCAAGGGCTCCAGGCACGTCGACCAGGCCAAGCGCTTCATTGCCTTTGCCAACCAGCCGGATGCACAGGTGAAATACGTCGAGCAAATCCCCTACGGTCCGACCAATATCCAGGCCGCCGCGCGCCTCGATGACAAACTGGCGCAATGGGTGCCCACGGCGCCGCAGAACCTCAAGGGCGCGTTGTCGATGAATGTCGGCTTCTGGGTCGACCATGGCGAAGAACTGGAAGAACGTTTCAACGCCTGGGCCAGCAAATAAGTACAGGGGATGGCTGGACCTGTCGAAGCGTCCAGCCGTACTGTCTGCCCAACCGAACCCCCTGGAGACCCAGAACGATGAATAACATCGCAACCGCCCTGACCGCCCCTGAACGCAGCGCGACCGAACAGCGCCTGCGAGAAGAACTGGCGGCCTGTTATCGCTTGATTGCACATTTTCGCATGACCGACCTGATCTTCACCCACATCTCGGTGCGTATTCCAGGGCCGGAGCATCACTTCCTGATCAACCCCTACGGGCTGATGTTCGATGAGATCACCGCGTCCAACCTGGTGAAGATCGACCTCGATGGCAACGCGGTGGAACCGTCGCCGTACCCGGTGAATCCGGCCGGTTTCGTGATCCACAGCGCCATCCACGGTGCCCGCGAAGATGCGCAATGCGTGCTGCATACCCACACGAAATCCGGTTGTGCAGTGGCGGCGTTGAAGTGCGGGTTGTTGCCGGTGAACCAGATTTCCATGGAGTTCTATGGCCGGGTGGCCTACCACGACTACGAAGGCGTGGCCCTGGACCTGAGCGAGCAACAGCGACTGGTGGCCGACATGGGCGACAAGCCGGTGCTGATGCTACGCAACCACGGCCTGCTCACCGTCGGCGAAACCGTGAGCCAGGCATTCTTGCGCATGTATTACCTGGAAAAGGCTTGCGAAATCCAGCTGGCGGCGCAGGCGGCCGGGGAGTTGGTATTGCCGTCGGCGCAGGTGTGCGCGCATACCGAGCGCCAGTTCAATGACCCGGGACGGCCACTGGAAGAGGGTGAGTTGAGCGACCCTGATGCCATGCAATTGGCTTGGGCGGCATTGCTCCGAATGCTGGATCGGGTGGCGCCGGGGTATCGGGACTGATCGGGATCATATGTGAATGGACTGACGCTTTCGCGAGCAGGCTCGCTCCCACCATTGATCGGGTCGTTGACAAATATCGTGCACGACAAGAAACCTGTGGGAGCGAGCCTGCTCGCGAAGGCGATCTTTCAGGCGGGCATACTCTTGCTGTACATTCGTTCAACTCGCAAGCCATAACGCGAGCCTCAACGATCGACAAACCAGGAGCAGTCGCCCATGAATCAGGAAGCCCGTTTTTCCCGCATGGAACCGGAGTTGCGCAAGGCCAATCTGATCGAGGCGACGCTGGTGTGCCTCAAGCGCCATGGTTTCCAGGGGGCGTCGATCCGCAAGATTTCCGCTGAGGCGGGCGTATCGGTCGGGCTGATCAGCCATCACTATTCGGGCAAGGACGAACTGGTGGCCGAGGCCTACATGGCGATCACCGGGCGCGTCATGACGCTGTTGCGCGACGCCATGGAGCAAGCGGCACCCACGGCTCGGGAGCGTTTGTCGGCGTTCTTTCGCGCCTCCTTCTGCGCCGAATTGCTCGACCCGCAACTGATCGACGCCTGGCTCGCCTTCTGGGGCGCGGTGAAAACCGCCGAGGCGATCAACCAGGCCCACGAGCATTCCTATGGCGAGTACCGCGCGATCCTGGGCAAGGTGCTCAGGGAGTTGGCGCAAGAGGAGGGCTGGGAGCACTTCGACGCCGACCTGGCCGCGATCAGCCTCAGTGCGTTGCTCGATGGCCTGTGGCTGGAGTCCGGGCTCAATCCCGGGACCTTTACCCCCGAGCAGGGCATCCAGATTTGCGAAGCCTGGGTCGACGGTTTGCAGGCCGGCGGCCGGCAGCGGTTTTGCGTGCAGACGAGTAGCTGTTGATCACCCGTTCAGCAGTGGCTACTCTCTGGCACTGATGCAAGCCCTCTAATAAGAAACAAGCAGGACACCCAGCAATGACTCCTCGGGTACTGATCGTCGATGACGATCCGCTGATTCGCGAACTGTTGCATGCCTACCTGTCACAGGAAGGCTACGACGTGCACTGCGCCGCCACGGCGGAACTGGCCGAAACCTTCCTGGCCAGCCAGGCTGTCGACCTGGTCATGCTCGATATCCGCCTGCCAGGCAAGGACGGCCTGACCCTGACCCGCGAACTGCGGGTGCGCTCGGAAGTCGGGATCATCCTGATCACCGGGCGCAATGACGAAATCGACCGAATCGTCGGCCTCGAATGCGGCGCCGATGACTACGTGATCAAACCCCTCAATCCACGGGAACTGGTGTCGCGGGCAAAAAACCTGATACGCCGGGTACGCCATGCACAGGCGCCACAGCCGGTTGCCGCTGTCGCCAAACCGGTCAAGCAGTTCGCCGACTGGGCGCTGGACACCGACCGCCGGCGCTTGATCGATCCGGACGGCAGCGAGACCTTGCTGACCCACGGCGAGTACCAGCTGCTCAGTGTATTTTTGCGCAACAGCGGCCACACCCTTAGCCGCGATCAATTGATGGACCAGATCCGCAACCGCGAATGGGTGCCCAACGACCGTTCGATCGACGTGCTGGTCGGGCGCTTGCGCCGCAAACTGCATGACGATCCCGCCGAACCGCAACTGATCATTACCATCCATGGCGCCGGCTACCTGTTCACTGCCAGCCTGGCGGCGTGACGACGGTGGGACGGTTGCTCTGGGCGCTACTGATGTTGTTGGCGAGCAACGTGCAGGCGGCGGACAAGATCCGCTATTGCGATTACCCGGTGTATCCGCCGATTTCCTGGAGCGATGGCAAACAGGTGCGTGGCCTGGCGCCCAGTGTGGTCCGGCAGTTGTTCGGCCAACTCGGCTATGAGGTCGAGATTGTGGTACTGGGTAACTGGAAACGCTGTCTGCTGGACGTCGCCGAGGGCCGGGTCGATGTGGTGCTGGCCTACAGTACCGCGCAACGGGAACAGAGCATGCTGTTCTCCACCGTTGCGGTGCTGCGCGAAGAAGTGGCGTTGTTCATCAATCGCCAGCACCCGGTGAAGTTCGAACAATTGCAGGACCTGGCCCACTACCGTGGCGGCTTGCTGTTCGGTGAAAGCTACGGCGTGGCGTTCGATCGCATGGTCGCGCAACACAACAACATCGAATGGGTCGCCAGCAGCCGCCAGAATTTCGGCAAGCTGATTCGCGGGCGCATCGATTTCATCACCCAGGAGCGCCGCACCGGTGAGCTGTACGTGGAAACCCTGCCCGGCGCCCAGGACATCGTGGCCTTGCCCAAGGCCCTGAGCGTGGACTATTTGCGGGTCGCCGTTTCCCGCCGTTCGCCGTTGTCCGCCCACATGCCGCAGATTGATGCGCAATTGCAGCGCATGGTGGATGCCGGTGATATCCAGCGCCTTCTCAATGAAAGCGAGGTCATCTATCGCGACATGATCAACCTGCCGGCGAACGCACCATGATCCGAGCACGTGCCGGTGGACTGCTGCGGCGACTGCTGTGGTTCATCCTGCTGTTCAGCCTGTGTTTTACCGTGCTGGCCAGCAGCGTGCAGTTGTATATCGAGTATCGCCGGGAAATGCGCGAGATCGACTCGCGCATGGAGCTGATCCGCGCCGGTTACCTGGCCAGCCTGGAGCGCAGTCTCTGGGATCTGAACCAGGAGCAGTTGAATGTGCAGCTGCGCGGCCTGGTGGATTTCTCCGACGTCGCCAGGGTGCATTTGACCGGTCCCGATTTCGACCTGGTGCAGGGCAATCCCGCGCCGGCAGGGCCGTTGCGCATCGAGCGCTTTGCCCTGGATTACCAACCACCTGCAGGTTCCTTGCGCCATCTCGGCGAGCTGGAAGTCAGCACCGACCTGAGGGCGGTGTATCAACGCCTGTATGCCACCGGCTTGACCAACCTGCTGTGGATGGCGGTGTTTTTCTGCGGCCTGGCGGTGGCGCTGTCGGGGCTGTTTTATCGCCTGGTGACCCGGCATCTGAAAGTCATGGCTGAATTTGCCCGGCGCATTGCCGCAGGGCAATGGCACGAGCCGCTGCGCCTGGACAAGCGTCCTGGCGCGCAAAACGACGAAATCGACACCGTGGCCCATGCCCTCGACGACATGCGCAGGGCGATCCTCAGCGACATCGACCGCCGGGAAACCGACCGCCTGGCCCTGCAGGACAACCGCGACGAATTACTGCGCAGGGTCGAGCGGCGCACGGCCAGCCTGATGCGCGCCAAGGACGACGCCGAAGCGGCCAACCTCGCCAAATCACGGTTTTTGGCCACCATGAGCCACGAACTGCGCACGCCACTCAATGGCATCCTAGGCATGGCCGAGCTGCTGAGCGGTGCCCGTCTCGACCCGCAGGACAGCAGGCGCCTGGATGCGTTGCACAAAGCGGGCGAGGGGCTGCTGACGATCCTTAATGAAGTGCTGTATTTCGCCAAGCTGGAGGAGGGTACCAGTCCCCCGGAACCGGTAAATTTCTCGATGCGCCAACTGCTCGATGAAGTCCTCACGCTACTGGAACCCAAGGCGCTGGGCAACGACACGATCCTGCATTGTCGGGTCGATCAAGCGGTGGCCGAGCTTCACCACGGCGCCGAGCAATACCTGCGCCAGGTGTTGAGTAACCTGTTGGCCAACGCGATCAAGTTCACAGCAAGCGGTGACGTTTGTGTCGAAGTGGCATTGCTCGCATTGCCGCCAGATCAGGGCGGACAGCGTCTGCGGGTAAGTGTGACCGACAACGGCATCGGTATCGCCCCGGCGATGCAGGCGAAGATTTTCGAGCGATTCACCCAGGCCAGTGAAGAGGTCGCACAGCGTTATGGCGGCACGGGACTGGGGCTGGCTATCTGTAAGCATCTGGTGGAAAAGATGGGGGGCTGCATCGGCGTCAGCAGCGAAGTCGAGCGCGGCAGTTGCTTCTGGTTCGAGTTGACGTTGCAGCCGGCCATCGAGGCCATTGCCTCGACGCCCACCTATACGGCGGGTCCGGCGCTGGACATCCTGGTGGTCGAGGACGTAGCGCTCAACCGCGAAGTGGCCGAGGGCCTGTTGCAACGGGACGGGCATCAAGTGTGGCTGGCCAACGACGCTGAACAGGCATGGGCGCAATGCTCGGCGCGCAGCTTCGATCTGATCTTGCTGGATGTGCACCTGCCGGGCATGAGCGGCGTCCAGTTGTGCAAACAGATCCGTGACAACGACGGACCGAACCGTGAAACCCGCATCTTTGCCTTGACCGCCAGCGTGCAACCGGCGTTGGTCCGCGGTTATCTGGATGCAGGCATGGATGGCATCCTGGCCAAACCCCTGAAGCTGGACAACCTGCGACAGGTGCTGGCGGGGCGGGCAACCACCGGCCTGTCCGAGGTTGACGACGCAGCGATGGACTGGCCGTTACTGCGCACCCATCGCAGTTTGCTTGGCGAGCAGAAAGTACAGGGCTTGCTGACCGTATTGCGCGATTCAATCGTGCAACACCGTGAGGCACTGGGCGAAGCCATTGAGGCCGATGATTGCACCGAAGTCGCACAACTGGCGCACCGCCTGGCCGGCAGCGGCGATTCCCTGGGGTTTCGTGCCTTGGCCGAGGCATTACGGAGTCTGGAAATCGCGGCGCTGGGCAATGACCAAACCGCGATTCGATCGTTGGTGCCCTTGGTCGAAGCGCAACTGCAAGGGTCGCTGCACACGCTCAAAGGCCTGTTGCAGAGCTGACGTACAAATTTGTTACGACTTTCTACAACTTCGATCTTTACGTACAACAGGGCCTTACATGGCTTTCCAATAATCGACGCAACCGCCGCAGCGCGGTCTTCGAAGCTTATTGGAGATAATAATAATGAATTGCCGTAAAGCTGCTTCCTCCCTGCCTGACTTCCCGTCATGCGCTGCCCGCCTCAGCGAGTCGGGGTGCCGGGCATGAGCGAAAACACCGATCGTAAAGGCATCCAGCTGACTCGGGCCCTGAAGAGTCGGCACATTTTCATGTTGTCCCTGGGCGGCGTGATCGGCACCGGGCTATTCATGGGCTCCGGCGTGACCATCAACCAGGGCGGGCCAGTGGGGGCGATCCTGGCTTATCTGGTCGCCGGTTTCCTGATGTACCTGGTGATGGTCTGCCTCGGCGAACTGTCGGTGCAGATGCCGGTGTCCGGTTCATTCCAGACCCACGCGACCAAGTTCATCGGCCCGGCCACTGGCTTCATGATCGGCTGGGTGTACTGGATGAGCTGGGCCACCACCGTAGGCCTTGAGTTCACGGCGGCTGGTATGTTGATGACGCGCTGGTTCCCGGCGGTGCCGATCTGGTATTGGTCGGCGTTGTTCGTGGTGGTGCTGTTCGGCATCAACGCGATGGCAACCCGTGCCTTCGGTGAGGCGGAATACTGGTTTTCCGGGATCAAGGTGGCGGCGATTCTCGGGTTCATTGTGGTCGGTGTGCTGGTGATTTTCGGCGCAATCCCGCTGACCAGTGGCGCGCCTGCGCCGATGATGACCAACCTGATCGGCGATTCGTTGTTCCCCAACGGCATGTCCGCGGTATTCGCGGTGATGATGACCGTTGTCTACGCCTTCCAGGGCTGCGAAATCATGGGTGTGGCGGCGGGCGAAACCGACCAGCCGGAAAAAAGCATTCCCCGCGCCGTACGCAACGTGGTGTTTCGCGTGCTGATCTTCTACGTCTTGGCAATCGTCGTACTGTCGGCCATCGTGCCGTGGCAGCAGGCTGGGCTGATGGAAAGTCCGTTCGTGCAAGTGTTCGACATGGTTGGCATTCCCTACGCCGCCGACCTGATGAACTTCGTGATCCTCACGGCGATCCTGTCGGTGGGCAACTCCGGCCTGTATGCCTCGACGCGCATCCTGTGGGCCATGTCGAAAACCGGCATGGCGCCAAAAAGCCTGGCGCCGTTGAGCAAGCGTGGCGTGCCATTGCGTGCGTTGAGCATCACCTTGTGTTTCGCCCTGGTGTCGCTGATGACCAGCTTTATTGCCGCCGATACCTTGTTCATGGTGTTGATGGCGGTGAGCGGGATGTCCGGCACCGTGACCTGGATTGTCATCGCCCTGGCGCAGTACAAGTTCCGCAAGGCCTACCTGCGCGACGGCGGCAAGCTCAGCGACCTCAAGTACCGCGCGCCGTGGTTCCCGGTGTTGCCGCTGATGTGCATCACGCTGTGCTGCTCGCTGTTCGTGTTCCTGGCACTGGATGAAACCCAGCGACCATCACTGTATTGGGGCTTTGGATTTATTGCGCTGTGTTATGGCGCGTATTTCCTGTTCCATCGCAAGCGTGAAGAGGTGTTGGCGCCAAGCCTGCCGAGCGCATAAACCCCTGTCTCAACACCCCTCCTGTGGGAGCGAGCCTGCTCGCGAAAGCGGTGCATCAGTCAACAGAAATGTTGAAAGTGGTGCCGCCTTCGCGAGCAGGCTCGCTCCCACAGTTGTTTCGGGCTCTCTGTAGGAGCGAGCATGCTCGCGATGAACCCGAGAACGCCGCGGGGCGCCAGGCTTCCCGCGTAATCGTTGACGACCATCGTCGGAACGCCGCCCGGAGCATGCTCGCTCCTACAGCCGCCTGTCGGTAGTTGTTCGAAGTTGTAACAGCACCAAATGCGCAGTGCTGAATCTAGATAATTAATCCAGATAAAACAGATGCTTACGCGGTTTTCGGTTTGTTACAGCCAATCTCACGAGTAATTGCCGCCTTACTGAACACTCGTTTAGTATGGCCCCAAGTCGCATCACCTCAGACCAATCACAATAATTCGAGGATTCGCATGACTACCCACGATTCTCTGCTCAGTCAGGTCGAAGCCGGCGTTGCCTGGATCACCCTCAATCGCACCGCCCAGCGCAATGCGCTGGACATTCCGACGCTAAAAAACCTGCACGCCTTGCTCGACGCCTTCAACGCTGATCCTGCGGTGCGCGTGGTGGTATTGACGGGCAGCGGTCGCAGTTTCTGCGCCGGCGCCGACCTGGCTGAATGGGCCGAAGCCGAGGCATGTGGCGCACTGGAAACCTACGGCTGGACCGAAACCGCCCACGCCCTGATGACCCGTTTGCACAGCCTGGATAAACCAACCATCGCCGCCATCAACGGCACCGCCGTCGGGGCAGGGATGGACTTGACCCTGTGCTGCGACCTGCGCATCGCCGGGCAGTCGGCCCGGTTCAAGGCTGGCTACACCAGCATGGCCTACTCGCCAGACGCTGGTGCCAGTTGGCACCTGCCACGGCTGATTGGCACCGAGCAAGCCAAGCGCCTGCTGTTCCTCGATGAACTGTGGGGTGCCGATCGGGCCCTGGACGCCGGCCTGGTCAGCGAAGTCTGCGCCGACGATCAACTGCCCGTCGTCGCCGGCGAGCTCGCCGCACGCCTGGCCGCCGGGCCGACCTTTGCCTTCGCCCAGACCAAAAAGCTCATGCGCGAAGGCGCCGATCGCAGCCTGGCCGAGCAACTGCAAGCGGAACTGGCTGCCGGCCTGTTGTGCGGTCGCAGCGAAGACGGCAACGAAGCGTTGCGCGCCGCCACGGAAAAACGCCCGGCGCGTTTTATCGGTCGCTGACCCTCGGTAAACCTTTAACAGCACTCGAACAACAGGTAGCACCCATGAATTTCCAACTGACCCAAGAACAAGAAATGTTGGTGGACTCGGTACGCAGCTTCGTCGAGAAGGAACTGCTGCCCTATGAAACCGAGGTCGACCGCGCCGACGAAGTTTCCCCGCAATTGGCCGCGCAGATCCGCGGCAAGGCGATCGCCGCCGGTTTCTATGCCTTCAACATGCCCGAGGAGGTAGGCGGTGGTGGCCTCGATTACCTGTCCCAGGCACTGATCGAGCGTGAGCTGTCCAAGGTCTCCTGGGCGCTGCACGTGTTTGTCGCGCGGCCGTCGAAGATCCTCATGGCCTGCACCGGCGAGCAGATCAACGACTACCTGTTGCCGTGCATCCAGGGCGAGAAAATCGACTGCTTCGCCCTGACCGAACCGGGTGCCGGCTCCGACGCCAACGCGATCAAGACCCGCGCCGTGCGTGAGGGCGACGACTTTGTCCTCAACGGCAGCAAGCACTTTATCAGTCACGCCGGCCACGCCGATTTCGCCATCGTCTTTGCCGTCACCGACACCTACGAGCATAACGGCAAGAAGCGCAATGCCGTGACCTCGTTCCTGGTCGATCGCAACACCCCGGGCATGACCATCCGCCGGGGGCCCAAGTGCGTGAGCAACCGCGGTTACCACACCTTCGAAATGTTCTTCGACGACTGCCGTGTACCGGCCTCCAAGGTGCTGGGTGAAGTCGGCAAGGGCTGGGATGTGGCCAACGCCTGGCTGACCGCCGGCCGGGTGATGGTCGCCGCCAACTGCGTCGGCCAGGCGCAACGGGCACTCGACGTCTCGCTGCAATGGGCGGCGGACCGCAAGCAATTCGGCCAGCCGATCGGCACCTACCAAGGCGTGTCGTTCAAGCTGGCGGACATGGCCACGCAAATCCGCGCCGCCGAACTGCTGACCCTGCACACCGCCTGGAAAATGGACCAGGGCACCATGACCGACGGCGAAGCTGGCATGGCCAAGCTGTTCGCCAGTGAAGTGCTCGGTCGCGCGGCCGACGAGGCGGTGCAGATATTTGGCGGCATGGGCCTGATGGACGAAGGTCCGGTGGAACGTATCTGGCGTAATGCGCGGATCGAACGAATCTGGGAAGGCACCTCGGAAATCCAGCGGCACATCATTTCCCGCGAACTGCTGCGGCCGCTGCTGCGCTGATCGCCCGGAGAATTGCCATGTCCCAGACTATTCGTGACAACCTCAAGCGCATGCTCGCGCCACGGCATGTGGCCTTTGTCGGCGGGCGCAGCATGGCCCGCGCCCTCAAGCGCTGCGCCGAGGGCGGCTACCCAGGGCAAATGTGGCTGGTCAACCCGCAACACGACAGCCTCGAAGGCGTGCCTTGCGTGCGCAACATTACCGACCTGCCGTGCGGACCGGACGCAGTGTTCATCGCCACCAACCGTGAGCTGACCCTGACTTGCGTTGCTGAACTGTCCGCCATCGGCACCGGCGGCGCGATCTGCTACGCCTCGGGTTTCGCCGAAACCGGCGCCGAAGGCCAGGCCCTGCAACAGCAGCTGCTCGAGGCCGCTGGCGACATGGCCTTGCTCGGTCCCAACTGCTACGGCCTGCTCGACTATCTGCACAGCAGCGCGCTGTGGCCGGTGGCCCATGGTGGCAAAGCGGTGGAGAAGGGCGTGGCGGTGCTGACCCAAAGCGGCAATTTCGCCTACAACCTGTCCATGAGCGACCGCTCGCTGCCGGTGGCCTACATGGCCTCGGTCGGCAACCAGGCGCAACTGGGGGTGGCCGAACTGATGGACGTGCTGCTCGACGAGCCGCGCGTCACCGCCATCGGCCTGCATCTGGAAGGCCTGAAGAACGTCCCGGGTTTTGCCCGCGCGGCGCACAAGGCGCTGGAGAAGGGCATTCCAATCATCGCCTTGAAAACCGGCGTGTCGCAGATCGGTGCCGAACTGGCCCTTAGTCACACCAGTTCGCTGTCCGGTTCCGATGCGCTGTACGACGCGTTGTTCGATCGCCTCGGCGTCATCCGCGTCAGCGGCCCGGTGAGCTTCGTCGAAACCCTGAAAGCGGCGGCGTGTGGAAACCTGCCGACAGGCAACAGTTTGATCGCGCTGGCCTGCTCGGGTGGCGATGCCGGCCTGATCGCCGACTACGCCGAACGCAACGACTTGACCTTGCCCAAGCTCGATGCCGGGCAAGTCGGCGAACTGGCGCAGGTGCTGCCCAGCTACGCCAACCTGGTCAATCCGCTGGATTTCACCACCGCCATCTGGGGCGACAGCGAAGCCCTGGACCGCATGCTCGACAGCGCCCTGCGCACGCCAGCCGACGCGGCAATGCTGGTGCTCGACTACCCGGCGCAATTTACCGGCGAGCGCAAGGAGTGCGACCTGCTGCTCGACCTCTACTGCAAGGCGCTGCAACGTCACGGCAAGGCCGGTTTCGTCACCTCGGCTTTCCCGGAACTGTTGCCGCCTCACGCCCGTGAGCGTTTGCATGCCCAGGGTGTGGCGGCCTTGCAGGGCGTCGAAGACGGTTTGGCGGCGTGGGGGCGCATCGCCGGTTACCCACGCAAGCGCCAGGCATTGTTGACGCTGGGCGAGTCGGCACTGGTGCCGCTGTGCCCTCAAGCGCTGGCAGGCCAAGGGCAATTGCTCAACGAATGGGATTCCAAGCAGGCCTTGCGTGCATTTGGCCTGCCGACGCCCGACGGCGTGTTGAGCACACCGGACAATGCGCTGAAGGACGCCGCAGCAATGGGGTATCCGCTGGTGGTCAAAGCCGTCAGCGCACAACTGCCGCACAAGACCGAAGCCGGTGCAGTGGCACTGAATCTCAAGGACGACACCGCTTTGCGCGCCGCGTTGGACAGGATGCGCGCCAGCATCAACGCGTACGCGCCGCAGGTGGCCTTCGATCGACTGCTGCTGGAACCCATGGCCAAGCCGCCTTTGGCCGAGCTGATCGTCGGCATCAAGCGCGAAAACGATTTCGGCCTGGCGCTGGTGATTGGCGCCGGCGGAATTCTGGTGGAGTTGCTCAAGGACAGTCGCAGCCTGTTGCTGCCGACCACCGACGGCGCGATCCGCCAGGCCTTGCTGAGCCTGCGCAGCGCCCCGTTGCTGCAAGGTTTCCGCGGTCGCCAGGCGGCGGATCTCGACGCGCTGGTAGCGGCGATCCGCGCCGTGGCCGACTACGCCTGCGAAAACGCCGCGCAACTGCTGGAACTCGATGTGAACCCATTGTTGGTCGGTGCCGATGGCACGACCGCGGTCGATGCGTTGATTCGCATCGCCCATGCGTGAGGACCTGAACATGCAAGACAAAACCTTGACCGGAGGCCAGGCGCTGGTGCGCCTGCTGGCCAATTACGGCGTCGATACCGTGTTCGGCATTCCCGGTGTACACACCCTCGAGCTGTATCGCGGGCTGCCCGGCAGCGGCATTCGCCACGTGCTGACGCGCCACGAACAAGGCGCCAGTTTCATGGCCGACGGCTACGCCCGGGTCAGCGGCAAACCCGGCGTGTGCTTCGTGATCACTGGTCCCGGTGTGACCAACGCCGCCACCGGCATCGGCCAGGCCTACGCCGATTCGATTCCGATGCTGGTGATATCCAGCGTCAACCACACGGCCAGCCTGGGCAAGGGCTGGGGCATCCTGCACGAGTGCCAGGATCAGCGCGCAATGACGGCGCCGATCACTGCATTCTCGGCGGTGGCCCTGACTGCCGAAGACTTGCCGCAACTGATCGCCCGTGCCTACGCGGTGTTCGACAGCGAGCGTCCGCGCCCGGTGCACATTTCGGTGCCGCTGGACGTGTTGTCGGCGCCGATCGCCCGTGACTGGAGCAATGACGTGGTGCGCCGTCCGGGGCGCGGTCCGGCATCCGCCACTGCACTCGATCAAGCCGTGGCCAAGCTCAACGGTGCGAAACGACCCATGATCATTGCCGGTGGCGGTGCACTCGATGCCGCCTCGCAGCTGCAGGGAATCAGCACCCGACTGGCTGCGCCGCTGTTCACCAGTGTCGCGGGCAAGGGCTTGTTACCACCGGATGCGCCGCTCAACGCCGGTTCCTCACTGTGTGTGGAGCCGGGCTGGAACCTGATCGCCGAGGCCGACGTGGTGCTGGCGGTCGGCACCGAAATGGCCGACACCGACTTCTGGCGTGAGCGCCTGCCGCTCAACGCTGAGCTGCTGCGAGTGGACATCGACCCGCGCAAGTTCAACGACTTCTACCCGTGCGCCGTGGCCTTGCATGGCGATGCGCAACAAACCCTCTGCGGCCTGCTCGGGCGACTGCCGTCCGAGGTACGTGATGCCAGCGCTGCGATTGCCTCGGTCAGTGCACTGCGTGAAGCGATCAAGGCCAGCCATGGTCCATTGCAATCGATTCATCAGTCGATTCTTGAGCGCATTGCCGCAGAACTGCCGCAAAACGCCTTCATCAGTACCGACATGACTCAACTGGCCTACACCGGCAATTACGCGTTCGACAGTGCCGCAACCCGCAGCTGGTTACACCCGACTGGCTACGGCACCCTGGGTTACGGCCTGCCGGCCGGGATCGGCGCCAAGTTCGGTGCGCCGCAACGCCCGGGCCTGGTGCTGGTCGGCGATGGCGGTTTCCTCTACACCGCGCAGGAACTGGCGACCGCTGTCGAGGAACTGGACAGCCCGCTGGTGGTGTTGCTGTGGAACAACGATGCGCTGGGGCAGATCCGTGACGACATGCTTGGCCTGGATATCGAGCCCATCGGCGTGCTGCCGCGCAACCCCGACTTCGCCGCCCTTGGGCGCGCGTTCGGTTGCACGGTGAACCAACCGCAAAGCCTGGCCGAGTTGCAAACGGACCTGCGCCACGGCTTCAAGCGCAACGGCGTGACCCTGATCGAACTCAAGCATGCCTGCGCACACTGATCTGTATTTCAAGGGGATGAAGCCATGCGCTTTTCCGATCTGACTCAACGTATCGCCGGTGACGGCGCTGCCGCCTGGGATATTCATTACCGTGCACTGGCCATGCTGGAGCAGGGCAAGGACATCCTGCTGTTGTCCGTGGGCGACCCGGATTTCGACACGCCGCAACCCATCGTGCAGGGCGCCATCGACAGTCTGTTGGCCGGTAACACCCACTACGCCGAGGTACGCGGCAAGCGCGCCTTGCGGGAGGCCATCGCCAGGCGCCACCACCAACGCAGCGGGCAGCGGGTGACCGCGGACGAAGTCACCGTGCTGGCCGGCGCCCAGTGCGCGCTGTTCAGCGTGGCCCAGTGCGTGCTCAATCCGGGCGATGAAGTGATCGTCGCCGAGCCGATGTACGTCACCTACGAAGCGGTGTTCGGCGCTTGCGGCGCCAAGGTCGTGCCGGTGCCGGTGCGCTCGGAGAACGGCTTTCGCGTGCTGCCCGAAGACGTCGCCGCGCGCATCACCCCGCGTACCCGTGCCCTGGCGCTGAACAGTCCGCACAACCCGTCCGGTGCAAGCCTGCCGCGCAGCACCTGGCAAGCGTTGGCCGAATTGTGCATCGCCCACGACCTGTGGCTGATTTCCGATGAGGTCTACAGCGAGCTGCTGTTCGAAGGCGAACACGTCAGCCCAGCGAGCTTGCCAGGCATGGCTGAGCGCACCGCGACCCTCAACAGCCTGTCGAAATCCCATGCCATGACCGGGTGGCGAGTGGGTTGGGTGGTGGCGCCGCCGTCCCTGGCCGCGCACCTGGAAAACCTTGCGCTGTGCATGCTCTACGGTTCGCCGGATTTCGTTCAGGATGCGGCGGTCGTGGCATTGGAAAGTGAGCTGCCGGAACTGGATGCCATGCGCGAAGCCTATCGCGAGCGTCGTGACCTGGTGTGCGAGCACCTGGTCGATTGCCCGGGCGTGCGCGCCTTGAAGCCCGATGGCGGGATGTTCGTGATGCTCGATATCCGTGAAACCGGGCTCAGCGCCCAGGCGTTCGCTGATCGCCTGCTCGATCGCCACGGGGTGTCAGTACTCGCCGGTGAAGCGTTCGGCCCGAGCGCGGCCGGGCATATTCGCCTCGGCCTGGTGGTTGGCCCTGAACCCTTGCGCGATGCCTGCCAGCGTATCGCCCGTTGTGCCCAGGAACTGATGGAGGCTCAGCTACATGCTTAATCACAAGGCGCTGTTTATCGATGGACGCTGGCAAGTCCCGTCGGGCCAGGGCACCGCGCAAGTGATCAACCCGGCCACCGAAGAAGTGGCGGGCAGCGTGCCCTTGGGCGATGAACGCGATGTCGACAACGCCGTGGCCGCCGCGCGCAAGGCCTTTGGTCCATGGTCGCGCACTCCGTCGAGCGTGCGTGCCGGTTACATCCGTGCGTTGGCGGAACAACTGAAGAACCGCGCCGATGAAATGGCCTCGGTGATCACCACTGAACTGGGGATGCCGGTGCAATGGTGCCGTTCGGTGCAGGTGGATGGGCCGATCATTGGCCTTGAGCAATACGTGGAACTCGCAGGCCTGATGGACGAAGTGCGCGAAGTCGGCAACTCGCGGGTGTACCGCGAGGCGGTGGGCGTCTGTGCGTTCATCAACCCCTGGAATTACCCGCTGCACCAGCTGATCGGCAAACTCGCCCCGGCGCTCGCGGCGGGTTGCACGGTGGTGGTCAAGCCAAGCCAGGAAACCCCGTTGCACGCGTTTTTGCTGGCACAGATGATCGAGGACATCGGCCTGCCGGCCGGGGTGTTCAACCTGGTCAGCGGACCGGGCTCCAAGGTCGGCGAAGCCTTGGCCAAACACCCGGACGTGGACATGGTGTCGTTCACCGGTTCCACCGGCGCCGGCGTTCGCGTCTCACAGGCCGCCGCGCCTTCGGTCAAGCGCGTGTGCCTGGAGTTGGGCGGCAAGTCGGCGTTGCTGATTGCCGAGGACGCCGATCTGGAGGCGGCGGTGCGCTACGGCGTTCAGGACGTGATGATCAATTCGGGGCAGACCTGCACCGCGTTGACCCGCATGCTGTTGCCAGCCAGTCGGTATGCCCAGGCGCTGGAGATTGCCCTGGAGGAAACCCTGAGCCTGAAGATGGGCGATCCGCAGGATCCGCAGAGCTTCCTTGGGCCGATGTGCTCCGACGGGCAACGTCGCACCGTGCTCGATTACATCAGGATCGGCCAGGAAGAGGGCGCTCGCTTGTTGTGCGGCGGCGACGCGGCGCCGGACTTGGAGCGTGGCTACTACGTCAGCCCGACGCTGTTCGCCGACGTTAACAACCGCATGCGCATCGCCCAGGAAGAAATCTTCGGCCCGGTGCTGTGCCTGATCCCTTATGAGGATGAGGTGCAGGCGATCCAGATCGCCAACGACTCGCCGTTTGGCCTGTCCAGCGGGGTCTGGGCCGGCAGTGCCGAGCGTGCCTTGCAACTGGGCCGGCAGCTGCGAGCCGGGCAATGCTTCCTCAATGGCGCGGCGTTCAACTATCAGGCGCCGTTCGGCGGCTACAAACAATCCGGTAACGGGCGTGAATGGGGGGAAGAGGGGCTGGGCGAATTCGTCGAAGTGAAGGCGATCCAGGTGTGACCGTCAACGACTCAAAGACTGTATGCACCGGGCCCAGGCCCGGTGTCTTGCGTGGTTTTGCACGGGTATTTCATTAGCTTTTATCAGGGGCAATGCAATGAGCGATAACAAAAACAAGATTACTCAAGCGAACAATGAATTGAGTTTCCCGCGCAGGGACTTCCTGAAGTACAGTGCCGCCGCCGTGGCGGTGGCTGGGGCGTTCTCCATGGGCTTGCCGTCAGGCGCCTTCGCTGCAGAAGCCACGCCGAAGCCGGGCGGTGTATTGCGCCTGGGACTTGCCGGCGGCAGTACCACCGACTCGAAAGACCCGGGCTCCTGGGCGGATACCTTTACCTTCGTCGGTTTCTCGGCGGTCTATAACACCCTGACTGAAATCGCCGTTGACGGCACCGCGATTCCGGAACTGGCCGAGAGCTGGACCTCAACCCCTGATGCCCGCGTCTGGACCTTCAAGCTGCGCCAGGGCGTGACCTTCCACAACGGCAAGAGCCTGACCGCCGATGACGTGGTCGCGTCGATCCAGCATCACCTGGGCGAAAAATCTACCTCGGCGGCCAAGACCGTGCTGGGCGATGTGGCCAAGGTCAGCGCCAATGGCAGCGACAGCGTGGTGTTCGAACTGCACTCGGGCAACGCCGATTTCTCTTATGTGGTCGCCGATTATCACCTGGCGATCCTGCCGAGCAAGGACGGCGTGGCGGACTGGCAGGCTGGCGCCGGCACCGGTGGCTATCGCCTCAAGGACTTCGAACCGGGCGTACGCATGACCCTGGAACGCAACCCCGATTACTGGAAAGCCGGGCGTGCGCACTTCGCCAGTGCCGAGTTGATCGCCATCGCCGACGGCGCAGCGCGGGTCAACGCGCTGGTCACCGGGCAAGTGGACGTGATCAACAAGGTCGACCTCAAGACCGTAGCGTTGCTCAAGCGCAACCCGAACCTGGTCATCGAGGAAACCAAGGGCGCCCAGCACTACACCTTCCCGATGCTCACCGACAGCCAGGTGTTCCAGAACAACGACGTGCGCCTGGCGATGAAGCACGCAATCAACCGCGAAACCCTGCTGGCTTCAGTACTGTACGGTTATGGCCTGGTGGGCAACGATCACCCGATCCAGCCCGGTAGCCGCTTCATCAACACCGCGCTGGAACAGCGCACCTATGACCCGGACAAGTCGCGTTTCCACCTGAAAAAGGCCGGTCTGGATTCGCTCAAGGTGCGCCTGCAGGCCTCCGACGCGGCGTACACCGGCGCCGTCGATGCCTCGGTGCTGTTCAAGGAGCAAGCCCGTGCGGCCGGGATCGACATCGACGTGGTGCGCGAGCCCGCCGACGGTTTCTTCTCCAACGTCTGGATGAAGCAACCCTTCACCACCTCGTTCTGGTACAGCAGCCTGACGGCCGACCGCATGTTCAGCATCGGCTACGCCAAGGGCGCGGCGTGGAACGAAACCCATTGGGACAACCCGCGTTTCAACCAGTTGCTCAACGCTGCCCGGGGCGAGATGAACGAGCCGCTACGCCGGGAGATGTACAACGAAATGCAGGCGCTGTGCCGGGACGACGGCGGGGCGATCGTGCCGCTGTTCGCCAGCTCCGTGGCGGCGCGTTCCAACCGCGTGGCCCACGGTGGGCAGACCGCGCCATACGGAGAGCTCGACGGCTTGCGCGTGATCGAGCGATGGTGGCAGGCGTAAGCGCTCGCCAAACCAATGAAGAACCCTTGTAGGAGCGAGCATGCTCGCGAAAAACGTCCAGACACTGCGGGCACTCAGACTGCCCGCGTCATCGTTGACGTCCATCGCGAGCATGCTCGCTCCTACAGGGGGAAATG
This sequence comes from Pseudomonas sp. PSB11, assembly GCF_014596605.1. Taxonomy (NCBI): domain Bacteria; kingdom Pseudomonadati; phylum Pseudomonadota; class Gammaproteobacteria; order Pseudomonadales; family Pseudomonadaceae; genus Pseudomonas; species Pseudomonas sp. PSB11. Next base: position 293,702 of record NZ_NOIO01000004.1, on the reverse strand, counting down.
GTGGTCTTCGTAAGGAATCGCACGGTGAATAGTATTTTTAAGTTGCTACTTCAGCGTTTGGCATTAGGGCTGTTATCGCTATTCGCGGTGTCAGTCATCATCTTCCTCGCCGTCGGCCTGCTCCCGGGCGATATCGCCCAGGCCATGCTCGGCCAGTCCGCCACCCCGGAAACCGTGGCGGCTTATCGCGCGCAACTGGGCCTGGACCTGCCACCCCTGACCCGTTTCGGGCAGTGGATCTGGCAATTGCTGCACGGTGATCTCGGCGTATCGCTGGCCAACCAGCGGCCTATAGCCGAACTGGTCGGCAGTCGCCTGGGCAACACCTTCAGCCTGGCACTGTTGGCCGCGCTGGTGTCGGTGCCTTTGGCGTTGTTGCTGGGCATGCTCGCGGCGTTGTACCGCAACAGCTGGTTCGACCGCCTGCTCAACACCTCGGCCCTAAGCGCGGTGTCGTTCCCCGAGTTCTTCGTCGCCTACATCCTGATCCTGGTGTTTGCGGTGAAACTCAATTGGTTCCCGAGCATTTCCAACCTCTCGCCAAACGCCAGCCTGGGTGAGGTACTGGAACGCTCGGTGCTGCCGGTGGCGACCCTGAGCCTGGTGGTGATCGCGCAGATGATGCGCATGACCCGCGCCTCCTTGATCAACCTGCTGGCCAGCCCCTACATCGAAATGGCCCGTCTCAAGGGCATCAGCCAGTCGCGCATCATTTTCCGGCATGCCTTGCCCAACGCCCTGGCGCCGATTGTCAACGTGGTGGCGCTGAACCTGGCGTACCTGGTGGTTGGCGTGGTGGTGGTCGAGGTGGTGTTTGTCTATCCGGGCCTTGGCCAGTTGCTGGTGGACTCGGTGGCCAAGCGCGATATCCCGGTGGTCCAGGCTTGCAGCCTGATCTTTGCCGCCACCTACATCTTGCTCAATACCAGTGCCGACGTGCTGTCGATTGCCAGCAACCCACGCCTGATGCATCCAAAGGGGTAGACCATGAGCCTGCTTAAACAATTGCTCCGGGCGCCGCTGAGTGCGAAGTTCGGATTACTGGTGATCGTCGTGTATATCCTGGTGGCGCTGTTTGCCCCGGTGCTGGCGCCGTTTGGCGAAACCCAGGTGGTGGGCGAGGGCTTCGCGCCGTGGGGCGGGCAGTTCCTGTTGGGCACCGATAACCTGGGGCGCGACATGTTCAGCCGCCTGGTCTTTGGTGCGCGCAACACACTGGGCATCGCGTTCCTGACCACGGTGCTGGCGTTCCTGCTCGGTGGCACCTGCGGCCTGATCGCGGCGATCAAGGGTGGTTGGGTCGATCAGGGCCTGTCGCGGGTCGTTGACATCCTGATGGCCATTCCGCAATTGATCTTTGCCTTGCTGATTCTCAGTGTGGTCGGCACCACGGCCACCTCACTGGTGCTGGTAATCGCGCTGCTGGATGCAACCCGGGTGTTTCGCCTGTCCCGCGCCGTAGCGATGAACGTGGTGGTGCAGGACTTCGTCGAGGCCGCGCGCCTGCGCGGTGAAGGCCTGTGCTGGCTGGTGACCCGCGAGGTACTGCCCAACGCCGCAGCGCCGCTGATTGCCGAATTCGGCCTGCGGTTCTGCTTCGTGTTCCTGTTCATCAGTGCGCTGTCGTTCCTCGGCCTGGGTATCCAGCCGCCGACGGCCGACTGGGGCAGCATGGTGCGCGACAACGCGGTGCTGATCACCTTTGGCGACATCAGTCCTTTACTGCCCGCCCTGGCCGTGGCCTTGATCACGGTCAGCGTCAACTTCGTCGTCGACTGGATGCTGCACAAGTCCAGCGGCCTCAAGGAATGCTGAACATGACGACATCCAAACCTTTGCTGGAAATCCGCAACCTGCACATCGAAGGTCACTACGAGGACGCCTGGCATCCGCTGATCAAGGGCATCGACCTGACCTTGCAACGCGGTGAGGTGCTGGGGCTGATCGGTGAATCCGGGGCGGGCAAATCGACCCTCGGCTTGTCTGCCATGGGCTATACCCGCGACGGCTGCAAGATCACCGGCGGCACGGTGCATTTCGACGGCATCGACCTGCTCAAGGCCAAACCCGAAGCCTTGCGCAAATTGCGCGGCCTGCGCATCGCCTACGTCGCGCAGAGTGCGGCAGCCTCGTTCAACCCGGCCCATCGTTTGATCGACCAGCACGTGGAAACGGCGGTGAAGAATGGTGGCATCAGCCGTGAACAGGCGATGCGCGAAGCGGTGGACTTGTATCGCGTGCTGCGCTTGCCCAACCCCGAACAAATCGGCCAGCGTTACCCGCACCAGGTCTCCGGTGGCCAGCTGCAACGGGTCATGACCGCCATGGCGATGGCCTGCCACCCGGACTTGATCGTCTTTGACGAACCGACCACCGCCCTGGACGTCACCACCCAGATCGAAGTGCTGGCGGCGATTCGCGATGCGGTGAAGACCTACGGCAGCGCGGCGATCTACATCAGCCACGACCTCGCGGTGGTGGCGCAGATGGCCGACCGCATCATGGTGCTGCGCCACGGCAAGCTGGTGGAAGAGGCCGAGACCTGCAAGATGCTCGGTGACCCGCAGGAGGACTACACCAAGTCGCTATGGGCGGTGCGCAGTTTCCGCACCGAACCCAAACCCTGCCCGCAACAGGAAAAACCGCTGCTGGAACTGCGCAACAGCTGCGCCAGCTACGGGCGGCAACCGGTGCTGCATGACGTTTCCTTGAAGCTGTACCGTGGCCAGACCCTGGCGGTCATCGGTGAATCCGGCAGCGGCAAAAGCTCCACGGCGCGGCTGATCACCGGCTTGCTGCCACCGACCCATGGTCAAGTGCTGTATGACGGCGAACCGCTGCCCGCGGATTTTCGCCAGCGCAGCAAGGAACAACTGCGGCGCGTGCAGATGATTTACCAGATCCCGGACACGGCACTGAACCCGCGCCAGCGCATTGTCGACATCATCGGCCGGCCACTGACGTTCTATCTGGGCCTCAAGGGCAAAGCCATGCGCGCGCGGGTGGCCGAGCTGCTGGAGATGATCGAACTGGACCCGGCAACGTTCATGGAGCGTCAGCCCCGGGAATTGTCCGGCGGACAGAAACAGCGGATCTGCATCGCCCGAGCCCTGGCCGCCGACCCGCAACTGATCATCTGCGACGAAGTCACCTCGGCCCTCGACCAACTGGTGGCCGAAGGCGTGCTCAAGTTGCTCAACCGCATTCAGCAACAGCTCGGCGTCGCCTACCTGTTCATTACCCATGACGTCGCCACCGTGCGCGCGATTGCCGACGAAGTGCTGGTGATGCAACGGGGCAGGGTGGTGGATCATGGCTCGCGCAGTGCTATTTTCACCCCACCGCATCAAGACTATACCGGGCTGCTGTTTTCCTCCGAACCCCAGATGGACCCCGACTGGCTCGACCGCTTGCTGGCCAGTCGCGCTACGCCGAATTCAAACCCTACGCTGGAAAAAGTCTAAGGAATCACCATGAAAGTACTGATCGTCCATGCTCACCCCGAGCCACAATCCTTCACCGCCGCCCTGCGCGACCAGGCCGTCGCGACCCTTGAAGCCCAGGGCCATGAAGTGCAGGTCAGCGACCTGTACAAGATGAACTGGAACCCGGTGGCCAGCGCCGATGACTTCTCAAAGCGGGAAAATCCCGAGTACCTGGTGTACGCGCTGGAACAACGCCTCGGCGTGAAGAGCCAGTCGCTGGCAGCGGACATTCAAACCGAGCTGGACAAACTGCTGTGGGCCGACCTGTTGATCCTCAACTTCCCGATCTTCTGGTTCTCCACCCCGGCCATGCTCAAGGGCTGGATCGACCGGGTGCTGGTGTCCGGTATCTGTTATGGCGGCAAGCGCTTCTACGATCAGGGCGGCTTGGCCGGTAAAAAAGCATTGGTCACTGTGACCTTGGGTGGGCGTGAACACATGTTCGGTGAAGAGGCTATCCATGGTCCGTTGCAGGACATGCTGCGGCCGATCCTGCGCGGTACGTTGGCGTATGTTGGATTCGATGTATTGGAACCGTTTGTGGCTTGGCATGTGCCGTATATCAGCGATGAGGCGCGTCAGCAATTTCTTGTGAACTACACCCAGCGCCTGCAACAGTTGAGCGACGACCAGCCGCTGGTGTTTCCGAAGTTATCGCAATTTGATGAACAGTTGTACCCGCTTGGTCATTAGAAGTGAGACGGCCAGATCTGCGGTGCACCGCAGATCTGGCTTCATGCATTAATCCGATTTTACGAAGTTGTTTATGTAGGATTATATTTTTTACCTTTACGCAGATTGGCATTTTTTATAGCTGTATCGAACGGGATGCCTAGAGCATTTCTCTCAAATGCGATTAATTCAACTTCAAAACTAGTTCTATGTGCATGCGCATATGAAGTCAGTGCTTCAGCGCTCAACTGGCCGCCAGTTGTTTTAGGAAGGTGCGTAAAAATTTTATCAAGGGCGGAACTGTTAGTTATTGGTCCGTTGTAATGTAGCTCTTGAAAAAAAATCTCTCTAGCGATATCGCGGTTAACTATGCCAGGGCTTAGCTCTGAAAGTTGGTGAGGCTGAACTGCCTTTAGTGCGATGCTTGTAAGTGATTGAGGGTTACCAATTTTAAGTCCTGTTGGGTGCCTCCTGTAGATTAATTCGGTTTGCAGTTGTGCGGTTTCTTTGTTGAATTTAAAGGAGTCCGCCTGGATGCTTGAGATTACATTGTCAATTTCCTTGTTGAGTTTTGTTTTGTTTATTTTGTTGATGATGCTTTGAAAAGGGTTTTTAAGGAATTTTAAAAAATGGCCGGTAGGATCAATAAAATTAGCCGGATCACCCTTGCAGTACGCATAGGTATTAAATCCACCCTTCCCAAAAGGGCTCATGCTGTCCGGGCTATTAAATCGCATCAACACTGGGTTGAACGCCCGATAACCGTCGCCCAACAAATAATGCCCCGTCTCCGGATCCGGCCGTTCACCGTTGAACCCTAATAGGCTAGTCAACCCGTTTTCGGCATGGCGATGCCCATAAGGGGAGTAAGCGATAGCTTGTCTCTCGTTGTTTTTCTTGAGTGTGTTCAGTACCGAGCGTTGCAAGTCAGTCGCCAGTAATGTGGTGTCGTGCGCATCTTGTTGGCGCTTTTGCTGTGCCAGGAGAAAGTCATCGTGTTGGACGATGGAGTACTCGATTGCACCCTGAATCTCGGTGGTCAGGCGGTTTTTGCAGTAAAAACGGTGTCGTTTCGCAGTATCGGACAAAGAATGACTGATCAGTTTATCCAGCGAATCGTAGCTATAGCGGATGAGCCAGGGTTGCTTTGGATTGGACATTGGGCGCTCCGAGCGTTCAAGGTCTGGGAGGGCTTGAGTATCGAGAGATTTATCGCAGACGAGAACTAGCAGAACTGATAGTCGGAAACCTCGCACGCCTTGAACACGAACTCTGTGGGAGCGGGCTTGCCCGCGATGAGGCCATCAGCTTCAACATCTATGTCGAATCACCTACCGCTATCGCGGGCAAGCCCGCTCCCACAGGGGACAATGTCGTCTTTAAATGACGAATCACGCCGTGATTGTTCTGAATACGCAAACACTGATGTCGCCGAGAATGGAATTGTTGGTGCAGTGGCCGGCTTGTAGCCTCCATCTCGCCGAACACCGGGATTTGCCAACGATCCGGTGGAGCTCCAGCCAGGGCTCATCAAGACGTCCTGCCTTGCTTTCGGCCTTACGCCCCTTCGGGGGTTTGGCGCCTAATAAAAATAAGGAAGGCAGGTATGAGTATTCGTGCATGGGCTTGCGCTGCGACCCTGTTCGCCCCGGTTCTGGGTGCAGGTATGGTGTTTCCCACAATGGCTCGCGCCGCGGAAGACCCGATGGGCTCGCTGGTGCGCGGCGTGTTTGGTGACAGCCTTGAGCGTGAACACGGCATCAAGATCTACGGCTGGGGCCAGGCAGGTGTGATCTACAACAACAACGGCACGGATGACGTCAGCAAACAAAGTTTCTTCAATACCGACGAAGGCGTGAACCTCAACCAGTTCGCCCTGGCTGTGGAAAAGAAACCCAAGAGTAATGTGGTCGGTCGTGTCGGACCGTTTCCCGGCCCCATGCCACAAGAAGCGGACTGGGGTTTTAACGTCACGGCACTCTACGGCAAGGATGCGCGTTACTTCAAAACCTACGGTTGGGACGAAGACCTGGGCGTCAATCGCGACAACAAGGCTGAAGATCCAGCGTTCACCATTGCCCAGGCCTACGTCGATTTCTATTTCCCGGTGCTCGGCGGTTCGGACCTGATGATCGGGATTTTCCACACACCGCTGGAAAATGAAATCGGCTTCGCCTTGCCCTCACCGGCGCCGACGGACTTCTACTCGCACACCTATTCCTTCATGCACGGCCCGGCCAAGCATGCCGGCGCGCTGTACTCGTTCAAGCTGCCATCGGCACCCGGCGAAAGCATGCTGGGCTTTGAACTGGGGGTGGTGCAGGGCTGGAACAACCTGCAAGACCCCAACCATGACCCGGATGTCATCGCCAACGTACGCTGGCGTTCGGCGGATTTCAGCACCTGGATCGACTGGGAAAACATCTATGGCAACGGCGCTGGCGACAGCTTCGCCGAATGCAGTTGCGGCTCGCCGATACCGGCTGGCACCAAAGATGACGACTACAAGCGACTGGCCTCTTACCTGACCTTGTCCCAGGTACTCGACCCGAACAACCGCGTGGCACTGGAGCTGAACTATGGCACGCAGGAGCAGGGCGCTTTCGCCGGTTTCGCCAATAAAGGCGATGCCACCTGGTACGGCACCGATGTTAACTGGTACCACAAACTCAGCGAAAACCTGATGTGGAACAGCCGCGCCGAGTGGTTCTACACCGATGCGCCCGTACACGTGATGATGGCCAACATCGACCCGAACACCGGGATTCCCGACCCGACCTGGGGCAGTTTCTACGGTGTTACCACCAACCTGGCCTGGACCCCGACGCCCAACGTGCGCCTGCGTCCGGAGTTGCGCTACGACATCCATTCCGGCCCCGGTCGCGATGCCTACGCCGACGGGCAAAAGGACTCGCAAGTAGTTGCGTCCTTCGACGTCAGTTTCTTCTTCTAACCCGACACTTCGCTGACCCGGCTTGATGGTTCAGCCCACAGGTCGCGTTCTCGTTCGTCCGGACGCTGCCGGCCCGTAGCCGCACTGGAGTATTTACATGACAGACAAAAACGATAAAAACCTGTTAGCCCGCGACGTCTCACGTCGTGATTTCCTGCGTGGCAGCGGTGTTGCCGCCACAGGGATTGCCCTGGCGAGCCTGCCGTTCAACTTCGCCGTCGGCAGCGAGCGGGTGATCAAGCTCGGCTACGTCAGTCCGCAGACAGGGCCCCTGGCCCCGTTTGCGGCCGCCGACAACTACATCATCGACTCGCTCAAGCAAACCCTGAAGAACTCGATCAATGTGGCTGGCAAAGTGTACCGCCTGGAAGTCATCGTCAAGGACAGCCAGTCCAACCCCAATCGCGCGGCAGAGGTGGCGAGCGAGTTGATCCTGTCGGATCAGGTCGACCTTATGCTGGTGTCTTCGACACCGGAAACCACCAACCCGGTGTCCGACCAATGTGAAATCAACGAAATCCCCTGCATTTCCACCGTGGCGCCCTGGCAGCCATGGTTCTTCACCCGTGGCGGAAAGCCTGACCAGGGCTTTGAGTGGACCTACCACTTTTTCTGGGGCCTGGAGGATGTGATCGGCACTTACACCTCGATGTGGGGCGCTATGCAAACCGACAAAGTGATCGGTGGCCTGTTCCCAAATGATGGCGATGGCAATGCCTGGGGCGATTCGAAACTCGGGTTTCCACCGGTGCTGGCGCAGAAGGGTTTCCAACTGGTCGACCCCGGTCGCTTCCAGAACCTGACCGATGATTTCTCCGCGCAGATCGCTGCGTTTAAAAAGGCCGAGGTCGAGATCGTCACAGGCGTCGTCATCCCCCCGGACCTCACGACGTTCTGGACCCAGGCCCGTCAGCAGGGTTTCAAGCCCAAGGCGGTGTCGGTAGGCAAGGCGTTGCTGTTTCCCACGGCGGTCGAAGCATTGGGCAAGGCTGGCAACAACCTGTCGACCGAAATCTGGTGGAGCCCAACACACCCGTTCAGTTCGTCGCTGACCGGTGCCAGTGCCGGGCAACTCGCCCAGGGGTTCACCCAGGCCACCGGCAAACAGTGGACGCAACCCCTGGGCTTCGTGCACGCCCTGTTCGAACTGGCAGTGGACATTCTCCAGCGCACCGAAGAAATCGGCAATGCACAGGCCGTGCGCGACGCCTTGCTCAAGACCAACCTCAACACCGTAGTCGGGCCGATCAATTGGAACGGCGGGCCGGTGAAGAACGTTGCCAAGACGCCGCTGGTCAGTGGCCAATGGCGCCTGGGCAATGACAACAAATACGACCTGATCGTGACCAGCAATGCCACCGCGCCGGCGATCCCGCTGGGTGGCGAGATGCAGGCCATTACGTATTGATCGCGCTCAAGCAAGCAGGTGCTCCATGCAACAGCCACTTCTACAACTGAACGATGTGCATAAAAGCTACGGCTCGGTGAAGGTTACCGATGCCATGAGCCTGAGCCTGAAACCCGGCGAGGCCCTGGGCATCATCGGTCCCAACGGCGCGGGTAAAAGCACGCTGTTCAACCTGATCGCCGGTGGCGTGACGGTGGACAGCGGCAGCATCCACTTCGAAGGTCGCAACGTCACCCGCGAGCCGGTGTTCAAGCGTTGCCAACAAGGTATCGGACGTTCCCACCAGATCCCGCACCCGTTCGTGAAAATGACCGTATTCGAGAACCTGCTGGTAGGCGCTACCTTTGGCGCGCAGTTGCGCGACAAGGAGGCCAGCCAATGGTGCGCGCAGACCCTGGAACTGACGGGGCTGATGCGCAAGGCTAACGTGCTGGCCGGCTCGCTGACGCTGCTCGACCGCAAGCGACTGGAAATGGCCCGTGCCTTGTCGACCCGGCCACGTTTGCTGTTGCTCGATGAAATCGCCGGTGGCCTGACCGAACCGGAATGCCTGGCACTGGTGGAAACCATCCAGGGCATCCACAAGGCTGGCGTCGCCATCATCTGGATCGAACACATCGTCCATGCCTTGCTGGCGGTGGTCAGCCGCCTGACGGTGATCAACTTCGGCGCCAAACTGGCCGAAGGCGAGCCGCGCCGCGTCATGGCCGACCCACGGGTCCAGGAAATCTACATGGGCATAGGGAGCTGAGACATGACGACCCAAACACACCTGCTGGCCATCGATAGACTCTGCGCCGGCTATGGCGATTTTCAAGCACTGTTCGACATCAGCCTAACGCTGGATGAGGGCGAAACCGTGGCCGTCATCGGCTCCAACGGTGCCGGCAAATCGACGTTCCTGCGCTCGCTGGCGGGGCAGATCAAGAACCAGGCGAGTGCCATCACCTTCAGGGGCCAGCCCATCGGTGACCTGGCGGCCAACCAGGTGATAGCGCGCGGCATCGCCCTGGTGCCGGAAGGCCGAAAGCTGTTCCCTTCGCTGACCGTCGAGGAAAACCTGCAGATCGGCGGCTACAGCAAACGCCCGGGCCCCTGGACGCTGGCCCGTATCTATCAACTGTTTCCGGTTCTGGAAAAGCTGCGCAAACGCCCCGGCACCGCGCTGTCCGGCGGTCAACAGCAAATGGTTGCGATTGGCCGGGGCCTGATGGCCAACCCGCACTTGCTGCTGTGCGACGAGATCAGCCTGGGGCTGGCTCCGACCACGATCAAGGACATCTACGCCGCGCTGCCCTCGATCAAGGCTGACGGCACCACGGTGATTCTCGTCGAACAGGACATCAATCAGGCGCTGAGTGTCTGCGACCGTTTCTATTGCTTGCAGGAAGGGCGCGTGTCCCTGACCGGCCGGCCCGGGGACGTCGACAAGGCGCAAATCAAAGCCGCGTACTTTGGGGTTTAGTGATGGAATGGCTCAATACGCTTCTGCAGGGCATGTTGCTCGGTGGTCTCTACGCAATGTTCGCGGTAGGGCTGTCACTGATGTTCGGCATCATGCGCCTGGTCAATATCGCCCATGGCGATTTCATCGTTCTGGCGTCGTACCTGGCGCTGATGGTGGTCAACCACCTGGGTTTCAGTCCGCTGGCAAGCCTGGTGATCGTCGTGCCGGTGATGTTCTGCCTTGGCTACCTGCTGCAACGCGGCCTGCTCAACCGGACACTCGGCCAGGACATTTTGCCGCCGCTGCTGGTGACCTTCGGTCTGTCGATCATCGTGCAGAATGTCCTGCTGCAGTTTTTCAGCGCCGACAGCCAGAAGTTGTCCCAGGGCGATCTGGAAGTCGCAAGTGTCGGCTTCGGTAGCCTCAACGTGGGGATCATGCCGCTGATGGTGTTCGCCAGTGCACTGCTGATCATCGGCGGCCTGCAATTGCTGTTCTATAAAACCGCGCTGGGCCGTGCGTTCCGCGCCACCTCCGATGACCAGCAGACGGCACGCCTGATGGGCGTGAACAACGCCCATATCTTTGGCCTGGCCATGGCGCTGGCGATGGCGGTGGTGTCGATCGCCGGGGTGTTCCTGGCGATTCGCACCAGTTTCGATCCCACTGTGGGGCCGGCGCGTCTGTTGTACGGCTTTGAAGCAGTGATCATCGGCGGCCTGGGTAGCCTGTGGGGCACGCTGGCGGGCGGGGTGATTCTCGGTATCGCCCAGGCGCTGGGCGCGAAAATCGATCCTGGCTGGCAAATCCTCGCCGGTCACCTTGTGTTTCTGCTGATTCTGGTCGTGCGCCCGCGTGGCCTGTTTCCCCGGAGTGTCGACTGATGAATGCCTTGAATAATCCTGTGCTGGCCTACCGCGTACAGCGCACAACCACCAGCAGCCGGGTCGGCCTGTCATTGCTCGGCCTTTGTATGCTGGTGCTGATCAGCGCGCCATGGTGGGCCGATCGTGCCAGCCTGCGGCTGGTGGTGGAGTTCGCCTATTACCTGGCCCTGGCGCAAATGTGGAACCTGTTGGCGGGTTACGCCGGCATGGTTTCGGTCGGGCAGCAGGCGTTTGTCGGCCTGGGTGGGTACCTATTGTTCATGCTGTCGACGCAACTGGGGGTGCCGCCCTTGTTCGCCGTGTTGCTCTCGGGCGTGCTTGTCGCGCTGTTGGCGATTCCCACCGCATTGATCGTGTTCCGGCTGCGTGGCGCCTACTTTGCGATCGGCACCTGGGTGGTGGCCGAAGTCTTTCGCCTGGGGCTGGCACAGATGAGCAGTCTGGGCGGCGGTTCCGGGCAAAGTCTGCCGGCGGCGATCGTACGTCAGATCGGCAATGACCGTGACGGGCGCGAGATGCTGGTCTACTTCACCGCACTGGCGATTGCCATCGGCGCAGTGGCGCTGGTGTTCTTCCTGTTGCGTTCACGCCAGGGCTTGGCGTTGGCGTCGATCCGCGACTCCGAGCCGGCCTCCGGCAGCCTGGGCGTCAATACCTTCCGGACCAAGCTGATGGTGTACGTGTTGGCGGCCGGTTGCACCGGGGTGGTCGGGGCGCTGATCTTCCTGCAAAAGCTGAGGATCTCCCCGGATGCGGCGTTCAACCTGCAGGACTGGACGGCGGTGGTGATTTTCATCGTCATCATCGGCGGCATCGGCACCCTGGAGGGGCCATTGATCGGCACTTTGATCTATTTTGTGTTACGCGGATGCCTGGCCCAATACGGTGCCGTGTACATGATCATTCTGGGGGTGGTCGCGGTGGTGATGATGCTCAAGGCGCCGCAAGGGGTGTGGGGCCTGATCAGTGAGCGGTTGGGCTGGCAGGTGTTTCCCATGCAGCGGCGGTTGTCGGTGCAACCCCGGGCATGAGTTGGCGTCCGGTTTATGTAGGAGCGAGCCTGCTCGTGAAAAACGCCCGGACAACGCGATCATTCAGGCAGGTTGCGTTATCGTTGACGTCCATCGTCGGAACGCCGCCCGGAGCAAGCTCGCCGCTACAGGGCTGCCACTCATCCAGAGAACCTGCCCCATGGATCGTTTACTCAGTGTCGAAGCCTTCGTGCGGGTTGCCGAAACCGGCAACTTCGCCAGGGCGGCCCAGCAACTGGGCGTGACCCGCTCGGTCATTTCCCACCGCATCCAGCAGTTGGAGCAGTTCATCAATGCGCCGCTGTTCCACCGCAGCACACGCCATGTCCGCCTCTCCGAGGTCGGGGAAACCTATTACAAGGAATGCGCGGACATGGTTGCGAGTTTCAACTCGCTGACCGAACACATGCGCGAACTGCGCGCCAAACCCACCGGCAAATTGCGGGTGCAGATGCTGCCCGGATTTGCCATCGGGCACTTTGGCCGCCTGTTGGCCGAGTTCACCCGGATGTACCCGGACATTGAAGTGGACGTCATCGTCAACGACCGGGTGGTGGACCCGATCGAAGAAGGCTTCGATGTAGCGTTCCAGATGTTTCCGCCAATGGCCGAAACCCTGATCGAGCGCAAATTGTTCAGCGTTCGCCGGCTGTTTTGCATGTCTCCCGATTACGCCAGCGAGTTCGGCGTGCCCACCCATCCCCAGCAATTGCTGCAACACAAGATCGCCCTGTACGAGGGCTATCCGTCGCGCAACCGCTGGCTGTTCAATCGTGAAAACGAACAGGTGGAATTGAGCCTGCCAGGCCAGGTGCGCTCGAACTCGGTGCACCTGTTGCGTGATTACGCACAGACCGGAGTCTGTATTGTCTGCCTGCCGACGCTGGTGGCCAGTGACGATCTGCTCAGCGGGCGGTTGATTCCAGTGTTGCCCGAGTATGCGTTGTCTTCCTTCAACTTCTCCGCGGTGTATCCCGCGACCCAGCGCCGCGCCTTGAAGGTCCGTACGTTGATCGACTTTCTGGTGGAGAACTTCGGCGATGAGCCCTGCTGGGATAAACCGTTGCTGGAGCGTGGCTGGGTGCGCTAATGAACCTCGCACCCTGTAGGAGCTGCCGCAGGCTGCGATCTTTTGATCTTTTGATCTTTTGAACGATTAACGCAAGATCAAAAGATCGCAGCCTCGTTGCACTCGACAGCTCCTACACAGCTCCTACACAGCTCCTACACAACTTTTACAGTGTTTGCGTTTCGCGAACACTGTTGTCGCCGGTCCTCTAATTGTCCCGGGACCAGGCGCGACGTACTGTTGGCTCACTGTTACTACAACAACAAAACGGTGAAAACCCATGAGTAGCGCGGCAATCGAAACGGTCTTCGGCTCGCTGGACAAATACACCAAGGGCTCGGTGGAAATCATCAGTGGCCAGGCCAGTCACTACGCCTTTTCCAACGTTTTCGAGGTGGCGGAAAAATCCCTTCCTTATGAAAAGGTCGTCGTCGGTCTCAACCTCGGCTACGTCATTGAAACCCTGCGCGCCGAAGGCCAGTCTCCCTGGTACACGGCCGCGCACGACGAATTCGCCATCGTCATGGGCGGTGAAGTGCGGGTGGACTTCCTCAAGCTCGATGCGCCATTGACAACAGGCGAGGGCACGCAACTGGCAGGCGAAGTGCCGGCGGGCAAGCCAATGGGCTACGTCCTGCTCAAGCGCGGTCACCAGTGCCTGCTGCCGGTGGGCACCGCGTATCGCTTCGAAGCCAGTCGCCCGGGCGTGATCCTGCAGCAGACGATCAAAGGCCCGTTGTCGGTCGAGAAGTGGGCCGACATCTGCTTCAAGTGATCTGCCCAACCGTCCCCGCCCACAAGAAAAAAAGGAATCCCGCCATGGCCATGCTTGAAACCGCAGCCCAAACGCCACTGTTCGCCGATGAAGATGTCCAGGCCAGCGCCGCCCATCCCGTCACCGGTTATCGCTCTTTCAAACTCGGCGCGTTCGAACTGTCGCGCGACGAGTATTTCGCCCGCATTACCTGGCCCGCCAAAGGCCAGACCCGCTCGCACTTGATCCCGGCCGATGCCTTTCTGCGTGCCTTGATGCGCGACGTGGCCTGGGGCTTTTTCTACGGCTGGGTCAACTTCGACCACGTCATCGGCACCCGCAATTACTACGGCAAGGTCGACCTGTACGCCGGCACCTTCAACGGCACGCTCAAGGCGGCAGGGGTCAACTACACCGAAAACTTCGAAACGCCGCTGATCATGGCGACATTCAAGGCGATCCTGCGCGACTGGACCAACGCCACCTTCGACCCCTTCGCCGCACCGGAAGAAACCGGCAGCGCATTCGGTCGCAAGAACGGCAACAACATCGAGGCCATCGAGCGCTTCCGTATCGCCACCCGGCGCATGCCCGGCCTGCCGGATGATTCGCCGCTGCGCAACGATCTGCCGGTCAACCGCCAGTTCATCGATGTGCCGCAGGACGAGCCGGAAATTCACCCAGCGGAAGGTTTCGAAGGCCAGCTGCATGCCTTCAACCTGCACAAGTACCTGTCGCGCTCCGACGTGACCTGGAACCCCTCGGTGACCTCGGTGTGCAAGGCCAGCCTGTTCTGCCCGACCACCGAAGAATTCATCCTGCCGGTGTTCCATGGCAATGACCGCATCGAGTGGTTCCTGCAGCTATCGGACGAGATCATCTGGGATGTCGGCGACAAGGACGACGGCAACCCCCGTGCGCGCATCACCATGCGCGCCGGCGATATCTGCGCCATGCCCGCGGACATTCGTCACCAGGGCTATTCGACCAAGCGCTCGATGTTGCTGGTCTGGGAAAACGCCACGCCGAACCTGCCGCAACGCTACGAAAGCGGCGAACTCAAGCCGTATCCGATCGAGTTCTAAGACCCGGTGTCTTGCCCGGCCTTGCGCCGGGCCATGCACTCAGCCATCCCGTCAAACACTGCGTCCTAGCGCGGTGCGAGGAAACCATTATGCAAAATCAGCTCTATATCGATGGCCGCTTCGTGGATGCGGTCGCCGGCGGCACCATCGATGTCGTGTCGCCCCATGACGGCTCGTTGATCACCCGCATCGCCGCCGCCGAAGCCGCCGACGTCGACCTCGCGGTGGCCGCCGCCAAACGTGCTTTCCCGGCCTGGTCGGCCCTGGGTGCCGCCGAGCGTGGGCGCCTGTTGCTCAAACTGGCGGACAGAATCGAGCAGTGCAGCGAAGAACTGGCGCAGCTGGAGTCCTTGAACACCGGGCACCCGATCCGTGATTCCCGTGGCCTCGATGTGCCGCGCACCGCCGCGTGCTTCCGCTACTTTGGCGGCATGGCCGACAAGATCCAAGGCGCGGTGATTCCAGTGGAGGCCGGGTTCCTCAATTACGTGCAGCGCAAGCCGATTGGCGTGGTCGGACAGATCGTGCCCTGGAACTTTCCGTTGATGTTCACCAGTTGGAAGATGGGCCCGGCGCTGGCGGCGGGCAACACCATCGTTATCAAGCCCTCGGAAATCACGCCGCTGTCGACCTTGCGCATTGTCGAGTTGATGACCGAAGTCGGCTTCCCCAAAGGCGTGGTCAACGTGGTGCCGGGTTACGGCCATACCGCGGGCCAGGCGCTGGCCGAGCACCTGGACGTCGGCAAGATTGCCTTTACCGGCTCAACCGCGACCGGTCGGCGGATTGTTGAAGCGTCGAAGAGCAACCTCAAGCGCATTCAACTGGAACTGGGTGGCAAGGGTGCGAACATTGTATTTGAAGACGCCAATCTGGAAGCGGCGGTCAACGGCGCTGCCTGGGCGATCTTCCATAACCAGGGCCAGGCCTGTATCGCCGGTTCGCGGCTGATTCTGCATGAAGACATCGCTGATGCATTCCTGGAACGCTTCATCGCCCTGGCCAAGTCGATCCGCCTCGGTGACCCGATGGACCCTGACACCGAAATGGGCCCACTGACCTCGGCCCTGCACCGCGACCGGGTGCTGGCCTACATCGATATCGCGATCGAGCAGGGCGGCAAGATCCTCGCAGGTGGCAAGGCACCGGACGACCAGGCCCTGGCCAAGGGTTTCTATGTCGAACCTACCGTGGTCGAGGCCAAGCCGGGTGACCGTGTCTGCCAGGAAGAAGTCTTCGGTCCCTTCGTCACGGTTGTGCGCTTTCGCACCGACGAAGAAGCGCTGGCCATTGCCAACAGCACTGAGTACGGACTGGGCAGCGGCCTGTGGACGCAGAACCTCAGCCGCGCGCATAAAATGGCCGACGCGATCCACGCGGGCATGTGCTGGATCAACTGCTACAAGCGCGTCAGCCCCGGCAGTCCGTTTGGCGGCGTAGGGCAGTCCGGTTATGGCCGGGAAATGGGCTTTGAAGCGATCCACGACTACACCGAAGCGCGCTCGGTGTGGGTCAACGTCGACGCGAAAATCCCCCCACACTTCAAACGCTGAGGTCGGCCATGAATCCTTTTGTTTACCAAAGCCTGCCGACCCGCGTGGTGTTCGGCTGGGGCAAGCTCTCGGCACTGGCTGAAGAAATCGAGCGCCTTGGCGCCCGACGGGCGCTGATCCTCACCACGCCGGAACAGCACGGGCTCGGCGAACGCGTCGCGGCGTTACTCGGTGAACGTGCCGCGGGTGTGTACCCGCACGCGGTGATGCATGTGCCGCTGGAAGTGGCGCAAGCGGCGCGCATCGAGGCGGCGCGCCTGGATGCCGATTGCTGCGTGGCCATCGGCGGTGGCTCGACCATTGGCCTGGGCAAGGCGATCGCCATGGATTCGGGGTTGCCGATTGTGGCGGTGCCAACCACCTATGCGGGTTCGGAGATGACGCCGATCTACGGCCTGACCGAAAACCGCCTGAAGAAAACCGGACGCGACCCACGGGTGCTGCCGAAAACCGTGATCTATGATCCCCAATTGACCCTGACCCTGCCGGCGCAGATCTCCGCCTGTTCGGGCATGAACGCCATGGCCCACGCGGTGGAAGCCCTGTACGCCGAGGATGCCAACCCGATCATCGGTTTCATGGCCGAAGAGTCGATCCGCTCGCTGGCGCAGGCATTGCCGGGAGTGGTCAAGGATCCCGGCGATCCCGACGCTCGCAGCCAGGCGTTATATGGCGCGTGGCTGGCGGGCATTTGCCTGGGTTCGGTCGGCATGGCCTTGCACCACAAGCTCTGCCACACCCTGGGCGGTACGTTCAACCTGCCGCATGCCCAGGCCCACGCCATCGTCCTGCCCCATGCGGCGCATTACAACCGTGAGGCCGCCGCCGAACCGTTGCAGCGTGCCGCGCGGGCCCTGGGTGGTCGCGAGGCCGGCGAGGTGGGCGCGTTGTTGTATGCACTCAACCAGAAACTGGGTATTCCATTGGCACTGGCCGACATCGGCTTCCCGGCAAACGGCCCGGCTGAAGCCGCGCAAATCGCCTGCGCCAGCCCTTACTACAATCCACGGCCGTTCGAACAAGGCCCGATCGAAGCGCTGCTGACCCGTGCCCTGAAGGGGCTGGCGCCAGCCTGATCAACCGTGCGCCAGCACCTGTCGGAATAAAAACAATGACCGATGAAGACAAAGCAATCGAGAAACTCATCTCCGAGCAGGCGGTGAACAGTTTCGGCGACGCGCCCAATGCGCGTTACCGGCAAATCATGCAAAGCCTGGTTCGCCACCTGCATGCATTCGTCAGTGAGGTCGAGCTGACCGAGCAGGAGTGGTTCGAAGGCATTCGCTTTCTGACCGAAACCGGTCACAAATGCGATGGCCTGGTGCGCCAGGAATTCATCCTGCTGTCGGACACCCTCGGCGTATCGATGCTGGTCGACGCGATCAATCATCGCCACAGCGCCACGGCCACCGAGACCACGGTGTTCGGGCCGTTCTACATCGAAGGCATGCCCGAGCGCGCGTTCGGCGAGAACATGGCCTTCACCCCGGGCGAGGCGGCGCTGGTGCGCGGACGGGTGGTCGATACCCAGGGCAATGCCCTGGCCGGCGCGGTGCTGGACGTTTGGCAGACCGCCGAAAACGGCATGTATTCGGGCCAGGACACAGAACAGCCATTTGGCAATCTACGCGGGCGCTATCGCACCGACGCCGACGGCTGCTTTGCGATCCGCACGATTGTCCCGGTGTGTTATCCGATTCCGACCGATGGCCCGGTGGGGCGTATGCTCGAGGCCGCCAATCGGCACCCCTGGCGGCCGGCGCACCTGCATTTCATGATCGAGGCGCCGGGGTATCGCAAACTGGTGACCCATCTGTTCAATCACGATGATCCGTACCTGGCATCCGATGCGGTGTTCGGGGTCAAACAGTCGTTGCAGGTGATCTACGAGGATCGTACCCGCCACGATGAGCTGTCCGCGCGGTTGGGCATGCCATTGCCGTTCAAGCGTGCGTGCTACGAATTCGTCATGGAGGTGGCGTGAGTCATGGGCCAGTTTTTTGCCGTATTCGCCACCGATCACCCGGATTCCCTGGCCCTGCGCCAACGCTTGCGGCCCAGCCACCAGGCGCATTTGCGTGGGACCGATGCACACCGCGTGGTCGTGCGCCTGGGAGGCCCGACCCTTGATGACGCAGGCTTGGCGATGAATGGCACGCTGCTGGTGATCGAAGCCGGCAGTCTGTCCGAGGTGGAATCGTTCATCCAGGACGATCCCTACGTCCAGGCCGGGCTGTTTTCGAGCATCCAGATTCGTCCCTGGCACTGGAGTCTCGGCAATCCGGAACGGCGGGGCTGAGCATGACCGTCATCACCTTGTGCCAACGGGAAGACATCGCCGACGGCGGCGCCCTGGGGCTGCCGCAGCACCAGCACCTGCATCCCGCCGGCCTCGTCGCGGTGCGCCAGGGCGAGCAGGTGTGGGTGTACATCAACCGCTGCCCGCATTTTTCCGTGCCGCTGGACTATCGCCCGCAGGAATTCTGCACCTATCGCGGCCAGGTGCTGATGTGCGCGCATCACAGCGCGATGTTTCGTTTCGAGGATGGGCACTGTATCGATGGGCCGTGCCAAGGCGCGCGGCTGGAGCCTGTGCCGGTGCGCTGGGTGGAAAACAGCCTGGTGATGGAGGTGGGTGAGGAGGGCTGAACTACACTGTTTCAGGGTGAACCACGCCCATCAGGAGATCATCATGAAAAGGTTGTCACCCATCGGCCTGTGCGTCGCACTGTCGTTTTGCAGTGCCCAGGGATGGGCCCAGACGGTAGTACCGCTGAAGGGCCAGACTTCGCAACAGACTCAACTGGATATCAACGAATGCAACAGCATCGCCGCCAGCAGTGCATCGACCACCTCGACACCTTCTGGTGGACGGATCAAGGGTGCGGCAGTAGGCGCGGCGGCCGGCGCGGCCGGGGCCCAGGTGCGCGGTCGTCAGCATGACGAGTTCTATGATCGTGTCGATGACGATACCAAGCAGGACTACCGGCAGAACCGCGCCAAGGAAACGGCGGCGGCGGGCGCCGTGGTCGGCGGCTCGCGCCAGCGCCAGGAGCGTCGGGCGCAGGAGAAAACCAACGCTGCGAACACCTCGACGGCGTATACCAGTTGCTTGCAGGGCAAGGGTTACCAAGTCAATCCGTGAACTTTCACGTACTTGTAGGAGCGAGCATGCTCGCGAAAAACCTGAGAACACCGCGGGGTGCCAGGTTTCCCAGGTTATCGTTGATGACCATCGCGAGCATGCTCGCTCCTACAGGGAATGTTCTGCCGCTGATCCAGCAAATACACCATCAGGCACGCATACAACGTTACCGCAATGAACAACCCCATGCGCACCGCAAAGGCGGTGTAGACATCCTTGCCCGCCAGGCTGTCCTGGACCGATTGGCCCAACAGGATAATCAAGGTGATCAAGGTGTTGAGCCAGAAGCCCGGGCTCAACCGCCCCGGGCTCAGGCCATAGAGCTTGCGCGCCAGGATCAGGGCGAACAGCAGCATCCACAGGAAGAACATCCACAGGTGCACGAAGACCGTCAGTGCGCTCCAGAACGCAATCGCCAGCAGGCCGCCGAGCAAGGTCGAGCCAATCAGTTCGCGGGCGGCGTCGCGGGCGTTGGTGCTGGAACTCTGCTGGCCGAGGCTCACCGCCTTGAGGACGATGGGCAGGTAGCTGGCGGGGTCGATCAGTGCCAGCAGGAAGGTCGGGATCACGATCAGGGTTGCGCGCAATGCGACGCGGTCGACGTCTGTCTCAGACAATGCCGGGGCGGGCGGGGGCGTCGGGGCGTTGGCGGGTTCCGGGAACAGCCAGTGACTGACCCTTCCGACCAGGACCGCCAGAAGCAAGCCGCTGGTCAACGCCTTGATCACCGTCGCGGCCAGGCCGAAGTCGGCGACCCCGGCCGCCGGGATCATGGTCAGGCCGATCACCAGGAAGGTCACCACCAGGTTATTGCCACCCCGCTGGCCAAAGCGAAACACCATCAGCAGGCCGACGCCGATCAACAGCACACCGCTGAAGGCGTAGTAACGCAGGAGCGGGATCAGCAGCAGGCCGATGCCGGTGGTCAGCATCGCGGTCAGCGCCAGCACCAGGGTGGCCTTGAACGGCAACGGGCGATTGAGGCTGACCAGCAACAATGCCCCCAGCACCGGCGCGAGGAACGGGATGGGCATAGCCAGGCCAAAACTCGCGGCCAGGCACAGCGCCGTACCACAGGCCAGGCGCAGCGCGCGCTGCACCCTGGGCGAGCGCTCAGTAGGCATAAGACAACCAGCTCATCAGCCACAGGAACAAGCGGCCCAGCGGGTTGAGCACGTTGCCTTCGGCAGGGAAGGCCATGACTTCGGCCTGGCCGCCGGAACGGATGGCACGGTTGTCCTTGAGCAGGGTCAGTGACTCGGGGGAAAACTCGATGACCACCGGAAAACGCTGGGCCGGGCGCAGCCAGTCACGGCTGTTTTGCACCGTGGGCAGGCTGCCGGGCGCGGTCGGCTGACCCACGCTGACGCCGTAGCCGATACTGCGTACCCGGCCCTGGAACACTTCGCCGGGCAGCGCATCGAGGGCAATCGACACCGGGGTTTCCGGCCGGACCAGCGCCAGGTTGTTCTCGGTCATGTCGGCGCTGATCCACACATCGTGGATCGCGATCAGGGTCATCACCGGGTTGCCGGCCGCGGCGAATTGGCCGACATCGGTGCGCAGGTCGGTGATCAAGCCAGCCGAACGGGCGCGAATCTGTGTGTTGGAAAGGTCCAGCTCGGCTTTCGACAGGGCGGTCGCGGCACTGCGCAACAGGGCGTTGTCTTCCTCGCTGCCGCCTTCCTGCTCACGGGCGCGCTGCACTTCGGCGCGGGCCGCGGCGACCTGGCTGACGGCTGCCTCGCGGTTGGCGCGGGACACCTCCAGCAGGCGCACGGAAATGGTCCCGGGGTCTTCGCGGTACAAGCCCTCGAGACGCTGATTGTCCTGTCGCGCCTTGAGCTCGTTGGCCTGCGCCGCGCGCAGACTGGCTTGTGCCGAGGCGATACCGGCGGTGCTGGCGCCGATCTGCCGGCGGGTGGATTCCAGGTCGGCGCGCGCACGATCCACGGCGATCTGGTACGGCTGGGGGTCAATCTCGAAAATCACCTCGCCGGCCTGCACATCCTGGTTATTGCGCACGTTGACACGTGTCACCCGGCCGGCGACTTCCGCCGCCACCGGAATCACAAACGCCCCCACCCGAGCCTGCTGGGTATAGGGGGTGAAGCGGTCAGCCAACAGGTACCAGGCCAGGCTCAGGACGATCAGCAGCAACACCCACTTGATGCCTTTTTTCGTCGGGTCGGCGGCGGGCGGTGCGGGCTGGGGGGAAGGCGCGGCTTCAGTCATGGTTCTTTCACCTGATTGGGCAAAGGGAAGGCGGGCTGCTGCGCCGGGGGCTCGGCGAGCAGGTCGCCCCAGTCGGTGCGTTGTTCCATCTGCTGGCGCGTGGCGCGGTCGACCTTGGGCTGGGCGCTGTACCAACCGCCGCCCAGGGCCTTGTACAGGGCAATTACATTGCTCACCGCATCGCCTCGGCTGAGCAGGTAGCTGTCCTGCAGTTCGAGCAGCGCCCTTTGGGCATCCAGCACCCGCTGGAAGTCCGAGTAACCTTCGCGGTAGAGCGTGTTGGCCAGGGCCAGCGAGCGTTGCGCGGCTTTTTCCGCATCGCGCAGGATGCGCTCACGTTGCAGGGCGCGGGTCAGGCCGTTGGCGGCGTCATCCGCCTCGCGTGCGGCCTGTCGTACCTTGTCGCGATAGGCTTCGATCAACTGCTGCAAGCGCGCATCCTGCACGCGCACGTTGTTGCTGATGCGGCCGTAGTCGAACACGTTCCAGCGCAGGCTCGGGCCGCCGATCAGGTCGAGACTGCGCGAGGTTCCGCTCAAGGTATCGGTCGACCAGACGATGCTGCCGAGCAACGTCAGGGCCGGGTAGAAATCGGTTTCGGCGACGCCGATCAGCGCCGACTGTGCTGCAACGTTCAGCTCGGCCGCACGCACATCGGGCCGGCGCAGCAGCAGATTGGCCGGGACATCCTGCAAAACGGCGCGATCGACCAGCGGGATCAATTCGCTGTTGTCGACCACCAGTGGCAGCGCACCGGGCGGCTGGCCGATCAACACGGCCAAGGCATTGCGAGTGCGAGACAGCTGATCTTCCAGTACAGGAATGGTGCTCAACGTGCCCAGGTATTGGGTCTTGGCTTGTTGCAGGTCAAGTTCGGCGGTCTGCCCACTGTTGAACAGTCTTTCGGTGATCTCGTAATTGCGATGCTGTTGGCGGGCGTTTTCGTTGGCGACGCGCAGGCGTGCCTCGGTGGTGCGCAGGAAGAAATAAGAGTCGGCGACCTGCGCCCGCACCAGGACCAGCACGTCGTCATAGTTGGCTTCAGCCGCAAAGTAGCTGGCATCGGCGGCTTCGATGGCACGGCTGAAGCGTCCCCAGAAATCCAGTTCCCAGCCCACATCGAATCCGGCGCTGTGCTGCCAGAAATGGCTGTCTACCGGGTTGGCTCCGCCGGATTGATGGCGGTTGATGTAGACGCTGTCAGCGCTGATCTGCTGCAGTTGCGGGTATCGCCCGCTTTGCGCGATGCCCAATTGCGCGCGGGCCTCCATCACGCGCAAACCGGCGATCTTCAGGCTGGTATTGCGCGCATCCGACTCGGCGATCAACCGGTCGAGCACCGGGTCGGCGAAAATTTGCCACCATTGGCGGGTGTCCGGGTACACCCCGCGTTGGCTGGCATGCTCAAGGGCCGGGGTGTTCCAGTGATCGACCCAGTCTTCGCCGGGCGGCTGGAAGTCCGGCCCGAGTCGTACGCAACCGCCGAGGACCACTACGCCTAACAGCAGTAGCTGGCGGCGTCGCATCCACGTGGATGTAGCTGATTGCATTGGGCGTTTTCCAACCAAAGGACATCACAGCAGCATAGTCGTCGGCTTGCCTTCTGCATGGCGTTGCCAACCAATAGGTAAAAACGTCGCGACTGTCGTAAAAACGACCTGTTTGCGCTGAACGCGAACCGCCATCAGTTTTCTGTTGAACGAGTGTTCAGCTTGAACTATGTTCGTTTCACCTTCTTTCCCGGCTGGTTGCGGGCTTGCGTTTCTTCATCTTGAACGAGGCACTGGCATGCGGTTTTCACCCTTTGTTGAGCGGATCCCGGAACAAGGCGTAGCCGCTATTGATGACCCCCACGGCAGCGAACTTAACGATCGGCCGGTTTTACGTGAAGCGCTCGCCGGGCACTACGGCAGGCTGTTGGGGCGTGAGCTCAACGCCACCAACGTGATCACGCTGACAGGGGCGCAAGACGCCTTGTTCATCACGTCGAAATGCCTGCTTGCCGCCGGGGACGAGGTGATTGTCGTCGATCCGATGTACCCGACCTGCGACGCGCCGCTCAAGGCCTGCGGCGCCACGCTGGTGCGGGTGGCGTCCGTTGATGCAGCGCTGCTGGCCAAGGCGATTACCCCGCGCACCCGGGCAATTTTCCTGTCCAGCACGGTGCTCAAGCACGACACATTGCAAGCCATCGCCAGACTCGCCGTTGCCCATGACCTGTGGGTGGTCATCGATGAAGTCCATGAGGACCTGGCACTGCAGCACCAAAACCTCAGCCTCACGGTAGCGCCGGGCATGGCCGAGCGTTGTGTGGTGATGGGTAGCCTGGCGAAATCCCACCCAATGGCCGATTGGCACATGGGTTGGATCATCGCTGATCCTGCCCTCGTGGCGCGTGCCGAATCCCTGGTGTTGGCCAGGACCTGCGAGCGTATCCATGATTTTGTCCTGGCGTTGAAAACCCAGGGACCACGGCCTGTGGTCAGCGGCGTGACGAGCAGGCCGGTCAGCGAACCGGTCACCGCGCGAACCATGATCGAAGTCGAAGGCCTGCACAAACGCTTCGGCAACATCGAGGTGCTCAAGGGCGTGTCCCTGACGGCGCGCGAGGGCGAGGTGATCTCGCTGATCGGCGCCAGCGGCTCCGGCAAAAGCACCTTGCTGCGCTGCATCAACATGCTCGAAGTCCCGGACCAGGGACGCATCCTGGTAGATGGCGAAAGCATTCACCTGAACCACACCCGCCCCGGCGCGCCGCTGGTGTCGGACGCCAAACAGTTGGTACGCATCCGGTCCAGCCTGGGCATGGTGTTCCAGAACTTCAACCTCTGGCCCCATCGCACGGTCCTGGAAAACCTCATCGAAGCGCCGACCCAGGTCTTGCGCGAAAGCCGGGCGGAGGCGACCGAGCGCGCCGAAGCCTTGCTTGAACGGGTGGGGCTGGCGGCCAAGCGCAACGAGTACCCGGCCTTTCTCTCCGGAGGGCAGCAACAACGGGTGGCCATCGCCCGGGCCCTGGCCATGCGGCCCAAGGTCATGCTGTTCGACGAACCCACCTCGGCACTCGACCCTGAACTGGTCGGGGAAGTGCTGCGGGTGATCCGCTCTCTCGCCGAGGAAGGCCGGACCATGATCCTGGTGACCCATGAAATGGCCTTCGCCCGCGATGTTTCTTCCAAAGTCGCCTTTTTGCATCAAGGGCTGATCGAGGAAACCGGTACGCCGGACGACGTGTTCGTACACCCACGCAGCGAGCGTTGCCGGCAATTCGTCAACGCTCATCAAACTCGCTAAAAACAACAAAAGACGGGGCAAAAACCATGGGAAATCGACGTTTGGCAAACTGGTTGACTGGCGCGGCCGCTGTAATGCTGGCTGGCATGAGCGCGGCGCAGGCACAACCGATCAGGTTCGCGGTCGCCGCCGAACCCTATCCGCCGTACACCGAGAAGCAGGCCAACGGCGAATGGAAAGGTTTTGAAGTGGACCTGATCCACAAGCTGTGCAGCGAAATGAAAGCCGAGTGCGAGATCAAGGAAGTGGCATGGGACGGGATTATTCCGTCGTTGCTGGCGAAGAAAATCGACGTGATCTTTTCCTCGATGTCGGTGACCGAAGAACGGGAAAAACAGATCGCTTTCAGCAAGGCCTACTACGACTCCGTGGTGGCGGTTGTCGGACCGAAGGACGCTGTCGTCAAGAAATACCCGGACGACCTCAAGGGCAAGACCATCGGCGTGCAGAACTCCACGGTCAGCGCCAGCTACCTGAAGACCTACTACGAAAAAATCGCCGACGTGAAGTATTACGACACCCAGGACTCGGTCAACGCCGACCTGATCGCCGGTCGCCTCGACCTGATGATGGCCGACGGCACCGCCATGGCGGCCTTCGTCAAGACCCCGGATGCCAGCAAGAGCAACCTGGATTACCTCGGCGCCGTGCCATACGACCCGATCTTCGGCAAGGGCGTGGGCGCAGGCCTGCGCAAGGACGACACCGAGCTCAAGGCCAAACTCGACAAAGCCATCCAGGAGCTGCTGGCGAGCAAGGATTATGACGACCTGTCCCAAAGCTACTTCGGCACGAGCGTGAAGCCGGCGTTCTGATAGCCAGATCTGTACACAGATCCTGTGTGGGAGCGGGCTTGCTCGCGAAGGCGGTGTGGCGGTCGACATCATCGCTAAATGGCATACCGCTTTCGCGAGCAAGCCCGCTCCCACAGGGGCAAGTGGCGCCTTCAAGGAAACTGACTGGAGAGCAACATGCCTGCAATGTTCGATTTGATCGGTTTCAGCGAGCAAGGATGGGGGGCGGCGCTGCTCAAGGGACTGGCGATGACCCTGCAGATATCCGCCGGGGCCTTCGTGCTCGGGCTGGCCATCGGCCTGGTCGTGGCCTGCCTCAAGTTGGGCGGGCCAAGACCGATTGCCGCGCTGGCGCGCGGTTACACCACCTTGTTCCGCGCGGTTCCGGAACTGCTGCTGATCCTGTTGCTGTACTACGTCGGCTCCATGCTGCTCAACGCACTGATGGCAGCGCTGGGTTACGGCGCGGTGAACGTCAGCGGCCCCTTGGCGGCGATCGTGGTGCTAGGCCTGGTGCAGGGCGCCTATGCGTCGGAGATTTTTCGCGCGGCGATCCAGGCCATTCCTTTCGGCCAGATCGAAGCGGCAAAAGCCTTCGGGCTGCACGGCTTCGCTTTGTTCCGCCGCGTCACGCTGCCGATCATGGCGCCCTATGCGATGGCGGGGATGGCCAACCTGTGGATCAACCTGATCAAGGACAGCGCCCTGATCAGCGTGGTCGGCACCAACGAACTGTTGTACACCGCCCGGCAAGGCGCAGGCTCGACGCGTCATTACCTGTTGTTCTACCTCACGGCCGCGGCGCTGTATTACGCGGTAACGCTGGCTTCCAACTACCTGTCGGGACGGCTCGAGCGACGTATTCGTCGCTGGATGCCACTTGTCGACTGAACCGGCAGAGAGAATGAAATGATTCCAACGTGGATAGTTGAATACGCATCGCTGTTGGCCCGCGGGCTACAAACGACCCTTTTGATCCTGTTGATTGCCAGCGTGTTCGGTTTTTTCCTGGCGGTGCTGGTAGCGCTGGCCAGGATCTCCAGGAACAAGGTCATCGCCAAGATCAGTCTGTTTTATACCAGCGTGACCCGCGGCACCCCCTTGCTGATCCAGATCTACATTTTCTACTACGGCCTGGGCAGTCTGTTTGCGCAGTTTCCATTGATTCGCGGCAGTTTCCTCTGGCCATACTTGCGTGATGGTTACTGGTACATCGTGTTCGCCCTGGTGGTGTCGGTGGGGGCCTATGTCGGCGAAGTGATCCGCGGTGGCTTGCTGGCGGTGCCCAAAGGCGAAATGGAAGCGGCTTCGGCGTTCGGCATGACCCCGCGCCAGGCCCTGTTGCGGGTGCGGTTGCCCCGGGCGCTGCGCTTGCTGTTGCCGACGTTGGCTGGGGAAACCGTGATGCTGCTCAAATCCACGGCCCTGGCCTCGACCATCGCCGTGATCGATCTGTTGGGCGCGGCCAACGTGGTGCGCGCCCAAACCCTGCAGGTGTATGAGCCGTTGCTGCTGGTGGCCGGTGTCTACGTGTGCCTGACGTTCCTGATCGAGGCGCTTTTCGCCTTCGCCGAGCGTCGTGGCACCCCGGTTCGCAGGTCTGCATGATGAAGAGCACGCCATTGGTTGACCGCTCCTTGCAAGGCATCGGCCTGTGCACATTGGGCTACGCGTTCCTGTCCTTGCAGGATGCCGGTATCAAGTGGCTGGTGGCCGATTATTCGGTGTTCACCATTCTGTTCTGGCGCGCCCTGGTGGTGGTGCTCGCCTGTTTGCTGCTCGGCCGTTTGCAACTGGTTCGGCGTGCCTGGCGTTCGTCCAGCCGGCGGCTGCTGGTGGTGCGCGGCTTGCTGTCGATCGCTGCCTGGCTGCTGTATTACACGGCGGCCCGCGACCTGACCCTGGCGGAGATGACCACCCTGTATTTCTCGGCACCGATCATGGTCACGGTGCTGGCGATGGCGATTCTCAAGGAGCGCGTCAACGGTTGGCAGTGGTTCACCCTGATCATCGGGTTCATCGGCGTGGTGATTGCTTGTCGCCCCAGCGACATGGGCGATCCGCTGCCGATAGTCCTGACCCTGTTGGCAGCGATGTGCTGGGCGTTCACCTATATCCAGTTGCGCCAGGTGGATGAGCAGACCTCGGTGCTCGAACAGATGTTGATCACCAACGTGGTGTTCGTCATCTGTATGGCGCTGGCGTTGCCCTGGACCCACACGCCAGCACCGGTTCCAGCCTGGCTGGGCATGCTCGGTGCGGGACTGATGGGCGGCATCGGCCAGTTCCTGCTGTTCGCCAGTTTCCAGCGTGCCACCGCGACCGTGCTGGCGCCGTTCGAGTACACCGGGCTGATCTGGGCGTTCCTGCTGTCGAGCCTTATCTGGGGCACGCTGATGGATGTGTCGTTGATGATCGGCGCCGGGTTGATCGCGGTCAGCGGCACCCTGGCGATGATTTTCGGCCGGCACCCGTCGCAGGAGGTCGTCGGTGCCGAATGCTCGGTGTCGCAGCCTCTCTATCCCGAAGCGGCCGAGGGCAAGCCCGATGGCGGCCGAGCGAGTGTCGTGGATCAATGACAGGAGGACTGGCTTATGGCGCAGGATGTTTCGTTCGAGGTTCGCAACAACAATGGTGAACCGGTACAGGTCGGTGCCTGGCGTTTCGAGGGCGGCCGCGGTGGGCCCAAGGTGCACTTGCAGGCCGGGGTACATGCCGATGAAATCGCCGGCATGCTGGTCCTGCACCTGTTGATGCAACGCCTTCAGGTGGCCGAGTCCCAGGGCCGCCTCAACGGCAGCGTGACCGTGGTACCACAGGCCAACCCGCTGGGTATCGGTCAGTTTCGCCAGGGGCGGATCCTGGGACGTTTTCACGATGCCAGCGGTCAGAACTTCAACCGTGGCTTCGATCGGTCGGCCGCTATGCCGCGGCCTTCGACCAATGTCCAGGAGTGGCAACAGAAGCTGGTGCAACTGGCGGCACCGGCGGATGTGATGCTGGACCTGCACACCGATGACGAAGCGCTGCCCTATCTGTACGTGCACCGCAGTTTCTGGCCCCGTGGCCGTGCACTGGCGGCGGCGCTGCGGATGGACCTGGCGATCATCTGGGATGACGGCGGCGACGGTTCGTTCGAGGAAACGATTATTGCGCCATGGCTGCGCGACGGCACGACTGGGCAGCGCCTGGCCGCGACCCTGGAGCTGCGAGGGCAGGGTGACGTCAGCGACCGTTTTGCCGAGCAGGATGCACAGGGGCTTTACGCCTGGCTTTGTGGCCAAGGCATCATCGACGATGCGCTGGCGCCCGCCGACTGGCCCGTCGAGGCCGTGGAGATGGGCCACATGGAGACCATTGTCGCGCCGCAGCCCGGGGTGCTGATCTTCGAGAAGGAACTGGGCGATCGGGTCGAGCAGGGACAGCGCTTTGCACGAATCCTACGTCGCCCGGGCGACCCGTCCTCCGAAGTGGTGCTGTATGCCGAGCAGACCGGACGCCTGGTCACACGCTACCGCGATCGTTTGATCGCCCGGGGCATGGGGGTGGCGAAGTTCACTGGCAGTCGCCTTTCGCGGCACTGGAGCGGCGGGTTGCTGGATCCCAACTGAGGCGCAACGGCGGCAGTGGCCGATCACCGGCGTGCATGTTGAACGCCGGTTGACGATATCTGACAACCGTCCGTCGCTGGACTACGCTGCGATACGTACCCCTGTCCAGAACCCAGTGACGTAAGGAACGGATGCATGCGCAGCTGGTTGCTCGCCCCATTGATCGTCATTGTCGCGATGTGCTGGTCGGTACTGCTACGAGCCGAGGACGCGCCCCCGCCGCTGGAGGCGCAACCGGCGCCTGCGGAATTGAAAATTGCCAATCGCAGCATCATCGTCTTTCGTGGTGCATTACTCGGTGAAGCGCCGCAGACCCGGGTCAAACGGGCCAGGACAGCGATTAACGAAGCACTGGATGATGCGGACGACCTGGGTGTCACCCTTGATGGCATCCAGGATAGTTACCTGGTGCTGCTGGGTTCCAAGCGCGCGTTTATCGTTTCCCCCAAGGATGTCGATACCACCGAGTTCGAATCAGTCAGGCAGGCGGCTGAAAGTGCTGCTGGCAAACTGCGCCAAGTGGTGGCCGAAACCCAGGAAGCCCGTAGCCTGCACTTGATTCTCAAATCGCTGGCGGGTGCCGCGCTGGCTACCGGTATCTATGTTGTGTTGCTCTGGGGCATGGCGTACCTGCGCCGTCGCTTGCTGAAAAAGCTGCCGGACCTGATGCACCGGCACACCCAGGCGTTGAAAGTCGGACGGGTGCAGGTGATCGATGCCAACTACCTGTATCCGCTGGTCAGCCGCCTGCTGGGGATATTACGCTGGCTGGTCGTCTTGCTGCTGACCTACGAATGGCTGGGTTTTGTCCTGTCCCGCTTTCCCTACACCCGGCCTTGGGGCGAAAGCCTCAACAACTACCTGTTGGAAGTCGCCGGTTATTTATTCCAGGGCATCGTCGGCGCCATACCCGGACTGGGCGTGGCGTTGGCGATCTTTTTCATTGCCCGCGGCACCACGGTCTTCGCCCGTCGGATCCTAAGGCGCATGGCCACCCCCGGCACCTTCAGCTGGTTGAACCAGGAAACCCTGCAACCGACCCAACGCCTGACGTCGCTGGCCATCTGGCTGTTTGCCCTGGCCATGGCCTATCCCTACCTGCCGGGCGCCGGCACTGAAGCCTTCAAGGGTTTGTCGGTGCTGATCGGCCTGATGATTTCCCTGGGCGCTACCAGCGTGGTCGGGCAGGCGGCGTCCGGGTTGATCCTGACCTACACGCGCACCTTGCGCCCCGGCGAGTTCGTGCGCATTGGCGAATACGAAGGCACGGTGACGGAGCTGGGCATGTTTACCACGCGCATTCGCACCGGCCTTGGGGAAGTACTGACCCTGCCCAATTCAATGATTACTGCCACCGTCACCAAGAACTATTCGCGCACCGTGCAGGGCCCGGGTTATGTGGTCGACACCGTGGTGACCATCGGCTACGACACGCCGTGGCGTCAGGTCGAAGCCATGCTGCTGGAAGCGGCCAGGCGCACCCCCGGGGTCCTCGAGGAACCGCCGCCGCAGGTGTTCCAGACCGCCCTGTCGGATTTCTATCCCGAGTATCGCCTCGTGGCCCAGGCCATCCCCAGCCAGCCACGCCCGCGCGCGGTGCTGTTGAGCATGTTGCACGCCAACATCCAGGACGTGTTCAACGAGTACGAGGTGCAAATCATGTCGCCGCACTACCTGGGTGATCCAGAGCAGGAGAAGAGGGTGCCCAAGGACCAGTGGTATACGGCACCGGCGCACAAAACCCGGTAAATCTGAGTTGAGCCACGGTTGGATACCCGCATGAAATTGACTAAACGCCACCATGCCTTCGCAGGCTTCATTCTCCTGGCCCTGGGCTTGATGGGCATGTCTGCGCTGTTGCTGCTCAAGTCCGAAACACAGCGTCGGGAAACGCGCTTCGCCGAATACGTGCAGAATATCTCCGGCATCGTGCGCAACCAGCTCGATACCAACGAAGCGGTATTGGCCGGCTTCTCGGCATTTCTCCAGGCGGTCGACCAGAGCGACAACGAGGCGGCGGCGCGTTATGCCGCCGCGGTGATGTCCGCTTACCCGCATCTGTACATGCTCGAAGCGGCGCGCGCGGTGCCCCTGGCAGAGCAGTCGGCCTTCGAAGCAATGCTGCGTCGCACCTGGCGACCCGATTTCACGCTCAAGGATTTCCCCACCCTTACCCGGCAACCGGCACGGCACCAGGCCTTTTTGCGAGAGACCTGGCCGGTGTTGTTCATGTATCCGGTGCTTGCGCAGGCCAATGCGATCTACGGCGTCAGGCTGGAAACCGTCGACTATCTGTCATACGCGCTGGCCCGCACCTACAACAATCCCAAGCCAGTGGTATCACCGGTGTTCACCATGTACGAGGGCGGCGATGCGTTCATCCTGATGCAATCGGTCAGCCGGCCTGAACGGGTGCGCGAGAGCTCCCGGCCGAATTTCTTCGGCAGTACCATGGTCGCCTTGCTGTTGGTCAGGACGGGGTCTTTGCTGGATGCGGTGATCCATGCGAACGTGGACCCGCAAGTAAACATTCGCGCTGTGCTGCAGACCGCGGCGGGGACTGAAAGCCATGTCTTTGCGACCGGGCGCGGACAGGCCGGTTTTGTCGACCGTTTTTTCCTGCCGCTGCTTGAGGAGCAGGTCGAAATTCACAGTGCGTCCCAGCCCATGACCTTGCTGTTTGAACGACAGTTGCGTCTGGCAGACGTCCTGAGCGGACAGACCTTGCTGCTGCTGGTGCTACTGGGTGCCTCGTTCATACTAATTCCGTTGCTGCTGATCCGGCATTTCAAGGCACTGGAACGAGCGGAAGTCGAGCACCAGCGTTCAACCTACCTGGCCACCCACGATGTCCTCACCGATCTGCCCAACCGCTACCTGTTTGCCGATCGATTCGATCAGGCATTGACTCACTGGAAGCTCGACCGGGTTGCATTTGCCGTGTTGCTGATCGACCTGGATCATTTCAAGGACATCAATGACCATTTCGGCCATGAGGTCGGCGACCAGGTCCTGCGGGCGCTGGCCAGTCGCATGCTGGGGGCCACGCGCACCGGGGACACCGTTGCCCGCTATGGGGGCGATGAATTCGTGGTGCTGGTGACCGACCTGGACGACCCGGAAAATGCCGAGATCAAGGCATCGAAGATGCTCGAGGCGATCGGCCAGTCCATCATTACCAGCGCGGGCGAGATCTCACTCTCGTGCAGCATCGGCATTGCCTTGTGTCCGCTGCATGGGCAGACGCTCGATACCTTGCTCAAGGCTGCCGACCAGGCCATGTATGGAGTCAAGCAACTGGGGCGAAAAGGCATTGCGATGACCAAGGCCCTGTAGAAGCGAGCTTGCTCGCGAGGGTGGTCAACGATTACGCGTGCTTACTGGTTGAACGCGGCGCACTTGAGTCCATCGCGAGCATGCTCGCTCCTACAGAGGATTAAGGCCGTTTCCGCGGTCAACCACCAGACCACCACCTGAGCAAGCTAGCTCGCGATGGACGTCAATGAGGCCCCGGATAACCTGACTCACCCCGGTGACCGAGGGTTTTTCGTTGGAACGCCGCCCGGGGCAGGCACGTTCCTGCAGGAGTGCTGACTCTCGGATCAATGCCTGCACTCCGACAACACCACCTGGCAGGTACTGGGTGTGCCGCCGGAGCGACCGGCATAGCGGATGCAGTTGTTCAGGGATTTCTGCCGCGCGATGCTCAAGGTCGAGCCCCAGGCGAGACCGCCTTCGCCAGCGGTAGGCAGTGCTTTGGCATAGCAGCTTGAGCCCATGTTCGAGGCTGAGTAACGGGCCGTGGCGGTCTTGCCTGAACATCCCGCTGTCAGCACCAGGTTGATGGCGATGAGGGAGGGCAGAACCCATGACGAGCATTGGCGCACTGTTATCGCGGTCATCGCGTTTCCCCTGCTCAAGCGGCTGTCGTGCCTGATTAGTCTAGTCGGCCTGGCCCTTGATGAGCGGGCCGCCGATCAACAGTCATGGTGCCCTTGTCGCATAAATTTGAAATGCACGGTGTAACTCGACAAAATCGCGCCCCCATGCGGCCAAAGGCGCCGCACGTTCGGGGTCAAAAGGGGCGGCAGTTGAACGAACAGACATTGTCCATGCGCCTTGAGCGCGTGGCGGCGCATGTGCCAGCCGGTGCGCGCCTGGCCGATATCGGCTCGGACCACGGCTACCTGCCGGTGGCGTTGATGCGCCGTGGCGTCATTGCGTCGGCAGTGGCCGGTGAAGTAGCGGTGACGCCGTTCCACGCGGCCGAACGCACGGTGCGCGAGAGCGGCCAGCACGCACGGATCAGCGTACGCCTGGCCAATGGCCTGGCGGCGATCGAGCCGCAGGACAAGATCACGGCGATCAGCGTCTGCGGCATGGGCGGCGAGACCATCCGCGACATTCTTGACAGTGGCAAGGCACGCCTGAGCGGCCAGGAACGCCTTATCCTGCAGCCCAACGGCGGCGAACAGCCACTTCGCCTATGGCTGATGGAAAATGGCTACCGCATCCTTTGTGAGGAAGTGCTGCGGGAAAATCGCTTTTATTACGAAATCATCGTCGCCGAGCGCGCCGAACCGATGGTGTATAGCGCCCAGGAACTGTACTTCGGTCCATTGCAGATGCAGGCCCGCAGCCCGGTGTTCCTGGCCAAGTGGCAGCGAATGCTGTGCGTCAAGCACAAGACCCTGGGCCATTTCGCGCGGGCGCGGCAGGCCGTGCCGGACGAGAAGGTGCAGGACATCGCCCGGCAGGCCCGATGGATCACTGAACTGCTGGCTTAACCCCAACCGGGACTAGCAACCACGCAACTGCGCCGGACTCACGCCAAGACGCTGCCTGAAGGTGGTGGTCATGTGCGCCTGGGAGTTGAAACCGCAGGCGTGAGCAATGTCCGCCAGCCTCGCGGTCGAATCGCGCATCATGGCACGCGCCTTGGCAAGGCGCCGGTCAATCAGGTAACTGTGCGGGCTTTGCCCCGTCGCCTGCTTGAACGCACGCATGAAATAGCCTTCGGACAACCCGAGCAATTGCGCCATTGCCTGCACACCCAGCGGGCCGTCAAGGCCGGCATCGATGAACTCATCGAGCAGGCGCATGCGGGAGGGCGTTAGCGAGCCTTGCAGCGGTGTCGACAAGCCTGGGTTCGTTGTGGCGCGTTCAGCCAGTGCGAGTGCCCAGGCCTCCCAATCGTCGGCCACCCCAGCCTGCAACAGCGCACCGCGCATGCGCAGGGCGAGGGCGGTCGCCTGGGGATCGATGCGGTTGTTGAAGGCCCGATCCCCCGGCAACACCCTCCCATCGGTGCGGATCACCCGCAGGTACTCACCGCCCGTTGGCGATTCAGACAATACGTCACACCCGGTGGGGACGAACGCCAAGCCGTTGGGCATGGCAATGAAGGGTTGTACCCGATCGCTGCCGATGGCGTGCAGGCCGCGCTGGCTGTCGAAGGCAAAGCCAATCGCCGACTGGTTCGCGATATATCGGGTCGCGTAGGCGCTGCCCGGTAGCAGTTCGATCGCCCATGGCCCGACCTCGATACGGCGCACCGGTTCAGGCGGGAATGGCGGTTGCAGGCGGTTAAGAGGGTTCATACACACCATAGTAATTAAGAAGGGGGCCGAAAGTCAGGTCGGTTTTCTGAAAGCCGGCCAAGGGCGTGCGTGGCTAGACTGGGCCAAACCCCTGGGAGCCTCCTCATGCACACACTGACTCGCGACGATATCGAACAAGCTGCTCGCCTGGTTTACCAGGTGATGCCTGCCACCGCGCAGTACCCTTGGCCCTTGCTGGCGGAACGCCTGGGTTGCACCGTGTGGGTCAAGCACGAAAACCACACGCCCACAGGTGCATTCAAGGTGCGTGGCGGCATTACCTTCATGCACTGGCTCAAGCGCACGCATCCGCACGTGCGGGGCATTGTCACGGCCACCCGCGGCAACCACGGCCAGAGCCTGGCGCTGGCGGCCAGCGCGCTGGGGTTGAAGTCACTGATTGTCGTGCCGCAAGGAAACTCGCTGGAAAAGAACAATGCCATGCGCGGTTTTGGCGGCGAAGTGGTCGAACATGGCCGTGATTTCGATGAGGCCCGCGAAGAAGCCGCACGCCTGGCACAGGTCCATGGCCTTTACCTGGTACCGCCATTCCACACCGAGCTGGTCAAAGGCGTGGCCACCTATGCGCTGGAACTGTTCAAGGGCGCACCGGACCTGGATACCGTCTACGTGCCGATTGGTTGTGGCTCGGGGATTTGCGCAGTGATTGCCGCCCGCGATGCGTTGGGCCTGAAAACCCGAGTGGTGGGCGTGGTGTCCACCGAGGCGGCAGCCGCAAAGCTATCGTTTGAAGCAGGTTCGATATGTGAGACCGCCTCGGCCGATACCTTTGCCGACGGCCTGGCCGTGCGCAAGCCGATTGCCGAAGCCTTTGCCGTCTACGCGGCAGGTGCAGCGCGGATCGTGTCGGTCAACGAGGCGCAGATTGCCGAGGCCATGTGCATGTATTACACCGATACCCACAATCTCGCAGAAGGTGCAGGCGCCGCCGCCCTGGCAGCGCTCATCCAGGAGCGCGACGCAATGAGGGGCAAAAGGGTGGGGGTGATTCTGTCCGGTGGCAACGTCGACAGATCGGTGTATGCGCGCGTGATCGGCTGACAGGTTTACCCCTCCGTCAGAAACGGCGCACTCGACTATCATGAAATCAACCCCAATGGGCAGCGGGCGTGGCGGGACAAAGTAGCCGCCATGCCTATCCCCGCGCCATTGTCGATGAACTTCCAGGCATTGGCCGCCCATGAACCTTTCAGAGTTGATCTGGCCCCGGTTGCAAACGCTCACCAGGCAAGCGCTCAAGGAGCAAGAGGCCGGGCATCAGCAAGACAACACGAGTATCAGGGCGGCCAACTGGGACGTGGACACCGATGCGGCGCTTGAAGAAGCGCGACGGCTCGATGATGCCGAATCGGATCGACGAAAAACCGCAGACGCCAAAGCCAGCCTCTACCTGGCAGTCGTCACCGCGCTCGCACCGGTGTTAGCCGCTTTGCTCGCGAGTATCTGGAGCGACAAATCAACCATCGGCTACAACATCGTCTCG
The DNA here is from genome assembly GCF_014596605.1 of Pseudomonas sp. PSB11. Taxonomy (NCBI): domain Bacteria; kingdom Pseudomonadati; phylum Pseudomonadota; class Gammaproteobacteria; order Pseudomonadales; family Pseudomonadaceae; genus Pseudomonas; species Pseudomonas sp. PSB11. Next base: position 257,175 of record NZ_NOIO01000004.1, on the reverse strand, counting down.
TTGGCCATCTTCCTGGTGGCCACCTTGTATCTGTTTCGCGCAGGCATCTGGGCATTTGAAACGCTCAAGGTATCAGCCTCAAGCCGGGTCGACGCCAGTGACCTGGCGAGCCTGTGGTGCAAGACCGATCCCAAGCCCGAGCTGGTGGAGAAACTGCTGCTTGCCGTGAGGCACAACCACACCGGGACCCATCGTAAGCTGTCCTGCATCAGGATGGCCCATGCGTTTCTGCTCAGGGCCTTCCTGTCGTTTATCCTGTTGCTGATCGTCCAGGTGGCGTGGGTACCTGTTTGTCAGCTGATTGCGTTGGGAATCTAACGATCCGTTGTACCTGGTTGTTAAACGAGCGGCTGTTGTACCGATCATTCATCATTTCATTGGAACTCCCCCTCACACTGTCCCGTCATCAGAAGGGAGGGGGGCTGCGGGTGTTTCGTGGCGAACCCTGATAACGCTTTTCTTCACTCAGAAGGCGAGGGACGACATGAATACTACAGACAGCACGACAGATGACCGGTCAGGCAAACCCAATACCGCAACACCAGCCCCTGATTTTGAACACCTCAAGGAGAACGTGACAGAAGCGCTTGGCGGTGCGAGACAGCAGGTGGATGAGCAGTTTGGCCAGTACCGTGACACGGCAGCCGATCAGATCGAGGCCCTGGCCCAAGGGGCAAAATCTTTCGTTTCGGAACTTGAGGACAAGGACAAGCTTGGCATGTCCGACTACCTCGCAGACATGGCGGAGTCCATGAGTGGGCTGGCGGGGAATTTGCGCGGGAAAAGCGCGGAGCAGCTGCTCCACGACGCGGCCGATCTGGCGCGCAATAATCCGGGATTGTTCATTGCCGGCAGCATTGCGCTGGGCTTTGGCCTTTCGCGCTTTCTCAAGGCCGGCACCGCGCCTGCGGCGACAGTCAGCGATGGTGGCGATCCGGCGGCAGGTCGTTCAATGCCTCCATCAGGTGGTTTTGGCGCTCAACGACCTTACGAAACCTCCGTTGCGCCACGTCCCGATCACAACCCGGGTCTGGCAACCGGCATCACGCCGGCCTCGCCGAACGGACAGGATCATCCGTCAGATTTTGCGACGAATCCGACTCCCGGTTCCACGTCCTTTAAAGGAGCGCTGTGATGAACAGAGATAACCCAGATCTGCCGGGCGCAAGACCGGTGCCCGTGCCTGAGCCTGACGCTTCGGTGGTCGGGCTGTTGCGTCAGTTGACGCGCGAAGTGCCCTCGTTGTTCACCAAGGAACTGGCGTTGGCCAAGGCTGAGCTGTTAGCCAGCCTTACGACGCTCAAGGCTGGCATTGCCGGTGTCGCTGGCGGGGCGATTGTGCTGCTGGCGGGATTCATCATTCTGCTGATGTCCGTGGTCTATGGCTTGAGCATGGTCATGGCACCGTGGCTGGCCGCACTGATCGTCGGTGTCGTGGTGATGATCATCGGGTTCGCCATGCTGCAATCCGGGAAAAAACAGTTCGAACCGTCCCACTTGAAGCCTGATCGCACGCTGGATGCCTTGAACAAAGACCAGGAAGCGCTGCGTAGGAGAGTCTCATGAACAGTGAATTCGAAATCGAATCGCAAAAAAGCCCCGAGACCATCGAGCGTGAAATCGATGCGCAGCGTGCAAGCATTGGCAACATCGTCGATGCGCTGGAAAGCAAGTTCACCCCGGGTCAGGTCTTCGACCAGGCGTTGTCTTTCATGCAGAGCAACGGCACTACGTTCCTGAGTAACCTTGGCACCAGCGTGCGCAATAATCCGGTGCCTGCGGTGGTGACGTCGGTGGGGCTGTTATGGTTGATGATGAGCCAGAACCGTCCACCGACTCCTCGTCCTGTTTATCGAGCGCAACCACAGCAGAACAAGGTAGGGGAGTGGACCGATGGCCTGGCGGATGGCCTTGACGGTGCGCGTGAGCATTTGCACCAGACTGCCGACACCCTGAAGGAGGGTTACCAGACGGTCAAAGGCAAAGCGGCGCACTTGGGCGATAACCTGGGCGCTGCCGGCGAAAACATCAGCCATGCCGTGCACGATGCCAGCGATCGCCTGGTGCGCGGAACGCAACAGATGAGCAACCAGGTCAGCCAGTTGCTGAAGGAACAGCCGCTGATGATGGCCGCTGCTGGCATCGCCGTGGGGGCCATGTTGGGGGCAGCATTCCCATCGACAGCGACCGAGCAGCGCTACATGGGCAAGACCGCCGCAGGGTTGGCCGACAAGGTCAAGCAGCAGGCTCGGGAGGGGTTCGAAGCGGTGCGCGATACGGTGACTAAAACCACCGAGCACACCGATGCGGAGAAGCCCGAAGGGGATCGCCCCGTAACCGGCAGCCAACCAGCTGATCTGTCTCGTGGGTTGGGTACGTCGTAAGGCATCAAGCGAAAGGCGGGAGGTCGAATCCTGGCCTCCCTTTTTTTTTGGCTTTTTCCAGTGTGGGGGTGAGCATGCTCCGGGCGGCGTTCCGAGGGTGGTCTCAGATGCTCCGCGTTTATCCATGAGCCCCGCGTTATCGTTGACGTCCATCGCGAGCATGCTCGCTCCTACAGGAATGCAAAGCGACAGCGGTTGAAATCGTGCCGGCAGGAAAAGTTTTAAGGGTTTGAACAATGGCCGACGACTGGTGTGAAGAGCGCCGGATTCATAACGCGAAATACCGCCCGTCGCGAGTCATTAATCTTTTTTAAAATTTTTGCGAGGGCAGCTCCTTCAGATGACTGTGGGCGCCGCATTCGGTCAATTGCCGGATGGGTATCGACGCCTTTGAGGCCTGAGGAGATTCATCATGTTCCTGCATAACAAACGACTTCAATACACCGTTCGCGTTGCCCAACCCAATCCCGGTCTGGCGAACCTTTTACTTGAGCAATTCGGTGGAGCACAGGGGGAATTGGCCGCCGCGTCCCGCTACTTCACCCAGGCGCTGGCCGAGGAAGATCCTGGCAGAAAGGATCTGCTGATGGACATTGCCACCGAAGAGCTCAGTCACCTTGAGATCGTCGGCTCGATCATCGTCATGCTCAACAAGGGTGCCAAAGGCCGCGTGGCCGAAGGCGTGGAAGAGGAGGGCGAACTGTACCGCGCAATCAACGGCGCTGGTAACGACTCGCACATCACCTCCTTGCTGTACGGGGCCGGTGCGCCCCTGACCAACTCAGCCGGTGTGCCCTGGTCGGCAGCCTACGTCGATACCATCGGCGAGCCCACGGCGGACATGCGTTCCAACATCGCTGCCGAGGCGCGCGCCAAGATTGTTTACGAGCGACTGATGAACGTCACCGATGATCCCGGCGTGAAGGAGGCCCTGGGCTTTCTGATGACCCGCGAAATCGCCCATCAATTGTCCTTCGAAAAAGCCTTGCACTCGATCCAGCCTAACTTCCCTCAAGGCAAGCTGCCGGGCATGGCCGATTTCACCAACGTGTATTTCAACTTGTCCCAGGGCGAAGGCAGTACGCGTGGGCCGTGGAACCAGGGGGACGACTGGACTTACGTGGAAGATCCGCAGCCGGCAGTCGATGGCGGTGACGGCACAGCCAGTGTGGAGCTCAGTGCCGAGGAAAATTCATTGCTGATGGACCTGAAGGCCCGCACGATGTCCGACCCCGAAAGCGATCCAATAACGGGCGCCGATCTGGGTGCAGGTGTGCAGGGACGTGAGGAAGCCTGATGAAGTGCACCGCACGCCGTTCTGGCGTGCGGTGTTTTCATTGCAACGGATACAGGAGATCTCATGCCCGAACCGTCAGCTCCTGTCAGAGCATCGTGGTACAGCCCGATTAAAAGGGCTGGATGGACAAGCCTGGTTTTCTGGTCAACCCTCGTTGGGGTCGTCATCCTCCTGCTGATCAGTGGATTCAGCGCCTTCGACGGGCCCAACCGGGTCAACCTGCACTATGCGTTTCTAGGCGGTCTCGGCGGCTTTGCCGCGACTGCGCTCGGCGCCGTGATAGCGCTGGTCCTGCACGATATCTGCGCACGGACACAGGACACCATGCTGGGCTTTGCCGCGGGCATGATGCTCGCCGCCAGTTCTTTTTCTCTCATTCTCCCGGGGATCGCAGCGGCCCAGGCGATTTGCGATAACAAGCCGTTGGCGGCCTGTGTCGTCGTATCGGGGCTGGCTTTAGGGGTGGCGCTGATGATCGGTCTCGAACGGTTTGTGCCCCATGAGCATCTACAAAGTGGACGCAAGGGGCCTGAAGCCGAGCGCTTCAATCGAGTCTGGCTGTTTGTCCTGGCCATCACCTTGCATAACTTGCCTGAGGGCATGGCCATCGGCGTCAGCTTCGCCAATGGGGACATGAAGGTGGGATTGCCACTGACAACGGCGATTGCCATCCAGGATATCCCGGAAGGACTTGCCGTCGCGTTGGCGTTGCGCGTGACCGGGATCTCGGCACTGCGTGCCGTGGTGATTGCCGTTGGGTCAGGGCTGATGGAGCCGCTGGGCGCCGTGGCCGGTCTTGGCATCTCCACGACGTTCGCCTTGGGCTATCCCGTTGCCCTGGGGCTTGCCGCCGGCGCGATGATCTTTGTCGTCTCCCATGAGGTCATCCCCGAGACCCATCGCAATGGCCACCAGACGCCCGCGACGCTGGGGCTGATGCTGGGGTTTGGCGTAATGATGTTTCTCGATACCGCATTGGGCTGAACCAGAACGCCTGAAACATGGTCGGCGCCTCTTGTCGGTCCCCATGAACCTGCCTCGAACCGTGTTGATCCATTCAGAAATTACTCGGGAATTCCACTGCCATGAACGCCTTCACAAACCGACTGACGCCGGCACAGGAACGAAGATTGTGTGCATTGGACGCCTGGTACCAAGCACTCGATGACATTGCACTGCGCAAGGAATCTCCGGATGCCTATCACGAAGAACTGCTCAGACAATCAGATGAAATGGATCGCCTGCGCATTGTCAGCTGGCAAGAGTGGCGTGATCTGCGCAGAAAGGCCGACCTGGCCTTTCTGCGCGCAGTAGCGGGAGAGGATTATCACCCCGTGGGCCAGGTGAGCGATGGTGACGGGGCGGTTGATGACCAGGGGTGATTACAGGCGACAGTGTGAAAGGCGAGGGCACATCGATGAACAGACGGTTGAAGTTCGGAATTGAAGAGGAATACTTCATCACTGACGTGCACACCCGGCGAATGACCGATGAGCCTCCCGGCGCTTCGATCGAAGCGTGCCAGGAGGCGATGGGCAGTTGCTTTGCTTATGAAATGTTCCAGGGCCAGATCGAAGTAGCGTCCCCTATCTTCACCTGCATGCCGGAAGCCGAGAACTACCTTGTCTCTGCTCGCACACGTTTGCAGCGTACGCTGGAGCCCTACGGCCTTGGACTGCTCTGTGCGGGCAGCCATCCTTTGGCCGACTGGCGCACGCAGCAGGCCACCGGGCAAGATCATTTTCTCCAGCTGTTTGACGACTACCAACGGGTCGCCCGGCGCAGTGTGCTGTCGGGGCTGCACGTACATGTTGAGGTGCCGGGTCACCTTGATCGTATCCAGGTGATGAACGAAGTCTTGCCGTGGACGCCGCTGTTGTTGGCACTGAGCAGTTCTTCGCCCTTTTGGGACGGTGCCGACAGCGGCTTCATGAGCTATCGGCAAACGGCCTGTGACGAGTGGCCGAGGATGGGCATCCCGGAGTACTTCGAAGATGAGGCTGCCCATGACGCCTACGTCGCGCTGCTGATGCGTACCGGTGCCATCAGGCAGGCCAGTGAATGTTGGTGGGGAGTGCGTCCTGCGTCGCGCTATCCGACCCTGGAATTACGCATGACGGATGCCTGCCCGCGCCTGGAAGACACCTTGTGTATCGCCTCGTTTTTTCGACTGCTGGTGGCCTATGCGATTGATCAACCCCGGCCTGGGTCGGGCTATTCGCAAGAGTCCCGTTGGATCCTCAAGGAAAACCGGTGGCGCGCGAAACGGTCAGGCACGCAGGGGGCATTCATCGTCGAAGGGTACGACCGACCCTTCTCGGCCGAGCAGTGGCTTGTCCTGGCGCAGCAGATCCTGGGTGAAACAGCGCGGTCAATGCACGTGGAAAACGTCTTTGCCCAGGCCCGCCGGATCCTGCGCAACGGCACCAGTGCCGACCGACAGCGCAGCGTTTACCGGCGGGCCCTGTGCAGCACAGGCGATACCCACGCCGCACTGGTTGAGGTGGTGGATCAACTGCTGATGGAAACGTCGCAAGAGCCCTGCGTAGTTGATGACCTGCAACCAGCGGTCTGTGGGTCGTGAGCCAACATTAACGACACAAGGCGTTACCGGGAGGCGCCATGCCTATTGCCGACGACACTGTTGAATATCTGCGCGAGCACGCATTGCTGCTGACCACGGCGGAGTCGTGCACCGCCGGAAAAATCATCACCCTGCTTTCCGAGGTCGAAGGCAGTGGCGAGCTGATCGAGAGCGGCTATGTGGTCTACTCACCCGAAGCGAAGCAGCGACTGTTGAGGGTAAGTCCCGACACGATCGCAACGTTCAATCTGACCAGCTGTGAAGTGGCGCGGGAAATGGCTCTGGGAGCCTTGCACGACAGCACCGCGAATGTGGCTGTGTCGACGACAGGCATCCTTGGCCCTGATGACGTCGACGGGATTCCCGCTGGCACCATTTGTTTTGCCTGGGCTTATCAGACCGAACGGGGGCTGAGCATCTTCAGCCGGCAGCATCGGTTCATCGGTTCGCGTTGTGAGGTGCAGCGGTTGGCGGCAGACCACTCATTGAAGCTGCTGCCGCATTTTCATCAACGCGCGTTGGCCGGCGAGTGTGGGTAGGGACAGCCATGGGCGACAAAGCCGATTACCGGAGTTGTGATTGAGTTCTGCGTGCAACAAAAAAAACCGTAGGAGCTGGCTTGCCGCCCATGATGCTGGAGGTGCCTATCAGGTAGCCAGGACCGTGGCGCTGTCGTCGTCCACAGGCAACGCAATCTGGTTATCGTCAGGCGTCAGGATGACCTTGCGGCAATCGTCTTCCTTCTTGTCGAACATCTTGTACCCCTCGGCTGCCTGTTCCAGCGACAGTCGATGGCTGATGATAACCTCCGGGGCCAGGCGACCTGTCTCTATATGATCCAGAAGCTCTGGCAGGTAACGCTGCACATGGGTCTGTCCCATCTTGAAGGTCAGCCCTTTATCGAAGGCATCGCCGAACAGGAAGCCATGGATGAACCCGGAATACACGCCTGGCACGCTCACGACCCCGCCACGCCTTACCGCGGCAATGCACTGGCGCAACGCTTTGCCACTGCTGCCTTCAAGCTTGAGGGTGGCCAGCACTGTCTCCGTGGTGCTGCCCTTGGCTTCGAATCCCACCGCATCCACCACGCCATCCACGCCGCGCATGCCTTTGGTTTGGCGAATGATAGTGTCTGCCGGGTCATCATCTTCATCGAAATTGATCGGTATCACGCCGTAGGTTTTCTGTGCGTAAGCCAGGCGGTAGGGGTGGTGATCGACCATGAAAATCTGCTCGGCTCCGAGCATCCTGGCGCAGGCCGCACTCAACAACCCGACAGGGCCGGCGCCATAGATGGCGATGCTTGAACCGTTGCCGATACCGGTGTTCGTCACCGCCTGGTAGGCGGTGGGCAAAATGTCCGACAGGAACAGCACCTTCTCGTCCGACAGGGTGCCCGGCACCTTGAAAGGTCCGGTATTGGCTTTGGGAACACGCACATACTCCGCTTGCCCGCCAGGTATGCCGCCATACATGTGGCTGAAACCGAACAACGCGGCGCCGGACGGGATGGCTTTCTTGTTCAGGATCGCGCCACGCCCGGTGTTGGTGGTTTCACACGCGGCGAACAGATCCAACTGACAGAAGAAGCAGCTGCCGCAAGCGATAACGAAAGGGATCACCACACGGTCGCCTGGTTGCACGGCAGTGACTGCCGAGCCCGCTTCTTCGACGATTCCCATGAACTCATGACCGAAGATATCGCCATGCTCGACTGTCGGGATTTTCCCGCGATACAGGTGCAGGTCCGAACCGCAGATGGCCGTGGCCGTAACCCGAAGAATAATGTCGTCGCTATCCTCGATCACGGGATCGGGGACAGTGTCGACTTTTACGCTATGCGCGCCGTGATAGGTGAGTGCTCTCATGACGTCCTGCCCCTCTCGCTAGCTTGATGGTAAGTGGGAGAGGAGCAATGAGGGCGGTTAGTTCACCGAGATGATGGAAAGGTGTGACTAGCGGTCTCGAGGCTTGAGGCGCGTTTCGGAATCATTGGCGCCCGCAACAGTCAACCGACAAATACTGCATGGGTCCGGTGTCATGCCTATTTCCGTCCGCAACGCAGGCTGTCCGCTCTGGTTAGCAGTCGGTGGCCATCATGGCCGCGTTTGATTCGGCGCTGACGGCTGCGCGTGCCCAGTTTGCGATCACCATCAGCTTTCATATTGTCCTGGCCGCGCTCACGATCGGCCTGGCCAACTTCCTGATGGCGCTTGAAGCGCTTTGGCTGTGGCGCAGGCAAACGATCTACCTGGACGTCTACCGCTACTGGCTGAAAGTGTTTGCCCTCACCGTGGCGGTGGGCACGGCGTCGGGGCTGATCCTGGAGTACCAGTTCGGGCTCAACTGGTCGCGGCTGTCGACCCAGGCGGGCGACATCCTCGGCCCGTTGATGTTCTACGAAGTGCTGGCGGCCTTTTTTCTGGAGGCAGGCTTTCTTGGCATCATGTTGTTCGGCATGAAGAAAGTCGGCCCGCGCCTGCATTTTTTTGCCACTTGCGCCGTCGCCATGGGATCGCTCCTCAGCGCCTTCTGGATCCTGTCGGCCAATTCCTGGATGCACACACCCGCCGGCTACGCCATTGGCGCCGATGGACGCTTCATCGCCCAGGATTGGTGGGCAATCATCTTCAATCCTTCCTTCCCTTATCGGTTTGCGCACATGACCTTGGCAGCGTTTCTTGGTACCGCGACACTACTGGCCGGTGTCAGTGCCTGGCAGCTGTTGCGTGCGCCGCAGAACCCGCGGGCGCGGCTGGTGTGGTCCATGGCGCTGTGGGCGATAGCGGTGCTCACCCCCGTGCAAATCGTCGCTGGAGACCTGCATGGCCTGCACAGTCTCCACGTGCAGCCACAGAAAATCGCCGCCATCGAAGGCTCGTGGACTCGCCCGAATGAAGGGGCAGGGGAGCCGCTACGGCTGTTCGCCTTGCCGGACATGACAGAGCGGCGCAATCATTGGGAACTGGCAATTGCGCGCGTGGGGTCGCTGTACCTGCGGCATGACCTGAGTAGCACCATCGCCGCCCTCGACGAATTCCCGCCCCAGGACATCCCCCCTGTGCCCACGGTGTTCTTTGCTTTTCGCGTCATGGTCGGCCTGGGCCTGTTGATGTTAGGGCAGGGCGTGGCCAGCCTGGTCCTGCGTTGGCGACATCGCCTGTACGCCACGCGCTGGATGTACAGGTGGTGTGTCGGGATGACCCTGGCTGGATTCCTGGCGATGTTGAGTGGCTGGACTGTGACCGAGGTTGGCCGCCAGCCGTTTACGGTTTATGGATTGTCGCGCACGGCCGACAGCCTGTCAGCGGTTTCCCGGGAACAGGTGGTAGGCGCGACATGGACAATCCTGGCGTTCTACCTGGTGATCTTTGGCGTGGGCCTGTGGGTGTTGCTGCGAGTGTTGCGTGAGCCGCCGCACGAGGGCGAGCCCGGCCCGCAGCCGACACTGGCCGATGAGACGGGTGAGTCCTGAGGGCATCGATCCATGCTGGACAATGACTGGGTAATAGTGCTTTCAGCCGCCGCCCTGGGATTTTCAGTGTTGAATTATGTGCTATTGGACGGCACTGATCTTGGCGTGGGTGTGTTGCTGGGCCTGACACGCGATAGTCAGCTTCGGCGTGCCATGGCCGTGACTATCCTGCCGATCTGGGATGCCAACGAAACCTGGCTGGTACTCGGTGGCGGTGGTTTGCTGGCGTTGTTTCCGCTGGCCTATGCGATCCTGCTGCCGGCACTCTACCTGCCCTTTATCCTGATGTTCCTCGCACTGATCCTGCGAGCCGTAGCCCTGGAATTTCGCGATTACTCACCCAATGAGCGAATCAAGCGCGCGGTCGACGGCTTGTTGTTGGGCGGTTCGCTGCTGACGGGTGCCTGTCAGGGGATCGTATTGGGGACGCTTGTGCAGGGTATACCCAATGATGGCCGGCAGTACAGCGGCGACGGCTGGGAGTGGCTGGGTATTTTTCCGTTGTATTGCGGCGCAGTGCTGGTCGTTGGCTACACGTGGCTGGGTGCCTGTTGGCTTTACTGGCGTTCTGAAGAAGAACTGCAGCGGCGATCAGCTCGCCAGGCGCGGGCGTTGGCAAGCATGACGCTGGTGCTACTGGCCGTATTGGTGACCTGGACAGTGAACCTGGACGCTCGATATGCGTACCGGTTGGCAAATCCACTTGTCTGGCTGCCGGCTTCACTACTGCTCCTGGCATTGCTGTGCGGCTTCATTTCGGGTTTTCAAAGCCGCCGGGATTATTTGCCGCTGTTCGCTGCATTGGGCATCTTTGTTTTAGCCTTTGCATTGATGATTGCAGCGCTGTATCCACTGATTGTCCCGCCGCAGCTGACGTTGCAAGCGGCTGCTTCAAGTCCGACAAGCCAGGTGTTCATGTTGATCGGTTTCGCCGTGCTGATACCGGTGACGCTCATCTACAACACCTACGGCTTCAGTGTCTTCAGCGGCAAGGTGCGTGCCTTGGAGGGCGACAAACAACGTATGGGAGATTAGCTTGGCGGTCGGCGCATGGGGGTGAGCAGGTCAACAATCGCTTTGCCTGTCGCCTGCCCCCGATTTTCTGGCTGCCCAATGTGTCAGCGCAGTAAGAGTCCCGCGGCCCTGGCTCGCAAAGCCATTACCAGATTGGCTGGCATTTTTTTGATTTCTTCAGGCCAGAGCGCCAGATGCCCCCGAAATTCTCTCGATTCATCGTCGAATTTTGAAATATCAGCAAGCACGAAGCTGTATCGACTGAGGTAAGCCGCAGACAAATCATCGGCCAACGCCCGCGCAGGCTCGCCGGCCAACGCCAGGCACCATTGGGCAATTTCAACGATTCGTTCACTGGGTGTACGCGGCGCCACACCGTGCAGGAAGTTCAGGATGTATTGGTTGTAGAGCAGAGCGCCTTGCTCGGGCTCTTCCGTAGGGTTTCCGGGGCAATGTCGTCGTTCCCAGGGAAGCATGTAGACCATTTTGTCCAGCGCAGTCTGAAGAACATAATCCGACGGCTTAACCAATCGATGCATAATCTTCTCCGGATAAAAAAACGGTTTAGCTATGGTAGCTCATCCATGGAAGCCAATAGCCTGTATGAAGAAATTTGCGGAAAATATCCGTTGTTGCGGTAATGGCCGCTTAGGGTTTGGGCTTACGGCAGCTTACTTTTCCAAATGCGGGAACGCCGGGCCAGTGAAAAACTGGGCAAAAGGCTCTTGGTTTGACGGGGTACCCAAATCCAGAGCTAAAGCGAGGCGGCCTTAAAGCCGACCTGACTGTTACGGGTGCACCTGATCCCTTGTGGGAGCGAGCCTGCTCGCGAAGGCGGCAGCACATTGATCGTTCCCACGCTCTGCGTGGGAATGCCGCCAGGGACGCTCCGCGTTCCGCTGACGACGCATTAATTGAGCCGTGCGCAACGGTGATGCGGGGCGTCACAGGAAGCCCTGTGTGAAATTGGTTGCCTGCGTACATATCCATTGCTGCGGTAACGGCGGCTTACGGTTTCGCCCTTACGGCGACTCCCTTTTTCAAACGCCAAAAAGGAAGCAAAAGGCTTTGCCCCACCACTTGGTGCCTCGCCTGGGCTCGGCATGCCAGAACGAAGGCATTGCTCCGTGGGTCGCCGCGATGGGCCATCCTTGGCCCAGCGCGGCTAAACCGGCGTCCTGCCGGTTTCCCCACTGCGCAATACCTGTGTTCGGCCATCGTGGTTAACGGGGCGCTCGCGATCAACAGCAGAGCGAGGCGGCCTTAAAGCCGACCTGACTTTGACGGGGGCACCTCGATTGATCGTTCCCACGCTCTGCGTGGGAATGCCGCCAGGGACGCTCCGCGTTCCGCTGACGACGCATTAATTGAGCCGTGCGCAATCGTTATGCGGAACATCACAGGATGAAAACGATCAGGTCAGTCCGCCTCGCATAGCTTTTGCTCTACATTGGCTTTTTGAAGGTTCTGCCCAGTGGGGGCGAGTTCATACACCCAGTCAAAATATGCGCAGGCCCTGCGCTCCTGGCTCGGCCACACGATGAAACTGGAAAAATCCTCTAAACAAAACCATCCCGCCGCTCAGCCACCAACAGCAACGACTGCGGCGCTGGGCTTTGCGGGTGCTGTGGCTCCTGCAGTCCGGCCAGCCGGAACCCGGCCATGTCCAGCGCATTGAACCAACTGGACAAGGTTCGCAAGTACCACGGCATCGGTTGCCACTGCCCCTCGAATCCGCCAAAAGTTTCTTCCCGCCAGCCGTCCTGATAGTCGCCCGCAGCGACGGTCCAAGGATGCAGCGTCTGGATCACCAGCGCGCCGCCGGGGGCGAGCAGGGCGTTCATGGCTGCGAGCAAGGGGATGATGTCCTGGTGCAGCAAGGCGAAGTTGGCGCAGATCAGGTCGTAGTCGCTGCCGATTGAAACCTTCGAATCCGCCAGCTCTTCATAACTGGCCAGGTACACCGTTGAGGCGCCGGCCGCGCGCGCTGACTCGACCAGCGTAGCGTCGCCGTCCACGCCGACGGCCTCGATGCCTCGTTCCGCCAATGCACGCAACAGCCAGCCCTCGCCACAACCGAGGTCGAGCACGCGTGCAGGTTGGCGGCCCATTATCGCCAGCAGGATGGCCTGGTCAGTGACATTGCGGCGGCTTTCAATGGCGCCGGTGCGCACGGCTTCGATCCACGCGTGGGCATTGTGGTGCCAGCTCTGGAGGAGAGTGGTTTCGTCGGCAGGCATGGCGATGTCCGAAGTGGTGGGCTGGATAGAAGCATAGGTCAGGTGAACGCGGACCATTGGTCCTGCTGCGCCTGATTGGGACAATGCGCCCTGAGCGTTGTCGAATGGAGTGACAAGCAAAGGTGCATGAGCTGGACGTTATCGCACCCGCGTTTTTCAATCCTATTCAGATTGAGAGGTGGACTGATGAACAACATTATCTACATCGTCGGACTGGTGGTGGTTATCGCGGTCGTCCTGTCGTTCCTTGGATTTGCATAGCGCGTGTCAAGGGCACCAGCGACGGTCAGAGCCCGCCCGTCGCTGGGCTGAGGTTATCGATTAAAACGCTCGGCCAGGCTGTGCAGGTACTCGGCCATCCCTTCAAGATCCTGGCTGATGGCCGCGCCTTGCTTGGCCTGCCCCGCACTGTGGTCGCACAATTGAGCAATTCGCGTGATCTGTTGATTGATATCTTCGGTCACGTGACTTTGCTCTTCCGACGCCGACGCCATCTGCTGGCTCATATCGGTGATCCGGCTGACGGCCTGGCTGATACCGACCAAGGCGGCCTGCACCGCCTCGACACGCTGCATGCTGTCGCGGGAAATCTGCTCACCCCGGGTGGCCGTCGTGACTGCGCGATCGGCACCGATGTGCAGGGAAGCGATGATGCCGTGGATCTGTTCGGTGGAGGTGCGGGTGCGTTGGGCCAGGGATCGCACCTCATCGGCAACCACGGCAAAACCGCGACCTTGCTCACCTGCCCGGGCCGCCTCGATCGCCGCATTGAGCGCCAGCAGGTTGGTCTGTTCGGCAATCGACGTGATGACATCCACGACGCTGCCGATCGACTGCGTCTCGCTCGCCAACGCATTGACCGCCTGGGCGATTTCGTTGACGGCGGCGTTCATGGCCTCCATGGCGCGCAGGCTTTGTCCGGCCAATTCGCTGCCATCCCTGGTCAACTGGTCCGCCTCGCAGGCGGCATGCGCGGTGCTGATGACGTTTTGCGTCACCTGCTGATTGGTGGCCGCCATCTGTGAGATGGCGGCGGCGGACTGATCGGTTTCGCTGCGCTGGCGGTCAAGTGCCTGCGCTTGCAAGCCGGACAACTCGGATGATTGCGCCGCCTTGGCCTTGACACTGACCCCGGCATCCACGAGCCGACTCAAGGCTGTCTGCAAGCGGGCTTCCTCACTGAGCATGGCCATGTCCAGTTGCCCCTGGGGACCATGGTTATCGCTGTAGGTGAGTGCGACCAAGCGATCGGCAAAAGCTTTCGGATGCTCGGCCAGGGTGCGCTGTATGGCGCTGCGTTGTCGGGACACGATCAGGAACCAGGCAATCCCCAGGCTCACTACCAGCACCCCTTGGGCCGCCGCTTTTTCCAGCCACTGATCAGCCAGCAGTGAAACCGTGGTTGCCATCAGTAATGGCCAACCCTGTTGCAGCGGCCGGAAAATCCGCGCACTCAGCGCGACGATCGGCTTGCCGGCGCGCATCCTTGCATAAAGCGCGCTTGCCCTGCGCACCTGGTCGCGACTGGGCACCGAACGAACCGACTCGTAACCGCTCAGGCGGCCGTTTTCATAGATGGGCGTGACGTAGGCACTGACCCAATAGAAATCACCATTCTTCGCACGATTTTTCACAATCCCCATCCAGGGCTTGCCTTGCTTGATGGTGTGCCACATATGCACGAATACCCCGGGCGGCATGTCGGGGTGCCGGACCAGATTATGCGTCTGACCAACCAGTTCGTCGTAGGTGAAACCGCTGATGTCGACAAACGCGTCGTTGCAGTAAGTGATTCGGCTATCGAGATCGGTGGTGGAGATCAGGCGTTGATCGGCAGGGAATAATCTTTCATGGTCGGTTACGGGCAAATTCACACGCATAAAATGCGATCCCTATACGGATTTTTATTATGGTCTGGAACACGTAAATCAAAAAATACGCGATGTGTTCTACGCGTATCCCGCGAGCGCCGACCCCGCATCGGACGACACTTTCTTTTCATTTGATGACAGGGACGCCCTGCGTTTTTCTCGGCCTCCCAAAACCGGTGCCCTGGTCAACCTTACTCCACGTCATGAATTGGTTAGCCTGCTCACGAATTGGCCTAGTATTTGCTATCAATTAGCCATCTGAGTGTCGCAATGGACGAAGTGGATGTCGCTATCAAGTAATTTCATGCAATTGTCCGCCAACGAAAAACGCTGGCTACCCTGGTTCGGCAAGACTGGAAAACTCACGATGGGCTGGTCATGCTGGCTCAATCGGTCGGCTTATCCGGTGATCGAGCAAACCTTCGAAGCCATCGCTGAAACCCGGGTGCAGTTGCTGCAGAACTGGACACGCGAGAAGTGGGAGCACCTGGCGGAACTGGCGGAACACCTGAGTGCTGATTTCGCCAGCCTCGACAGCACATCGTTGGTGGACAAGCTCGTCCAGGCGGAGGATTTTTCGGAGTTGTTTGTCGTTGACGCCAGCGGCAGTGTCATCGTTTCAACCTGGAGCCAGCGCGGCAAAGCTCGGCTGGAGCACACCCGCGCATTGGCGCAAGGATTGAAGGCGCCGTTCCTGCATGGCCCTTACAGCGATCCGCTGACCTTGCAAATCGGCCCCTCGTCTTCGCGCTTCTTTGATGAAGTCACGCTGATGTTCTATCAGCCCCTGAGGGTCGATGGAAAAGTCCTGGGCTGCCTCTGCGGCCGCATACCCAACGATGTGTTGGGCGATCTTATCCAGCGTGAGGCCGGGCACATTTTTGCCGAGTCGGGTGACAATTACCTGTTCATGGCGCAATCGCGTTTCGATCCCGCCATTGAGCCCGGTACCGCATTGTCACGTTCACGTTTCGAGGACGGCACCTTCAGCCACGGTGAAAATCTGAAGAGTGGCGTACACACCCCCTGGAAGACCGTGCAGATCCAGCGGCACACCGAGCTTGAGCTGCGCTTCACCGACCCGGCGACGCAACAACTGCACCCCGGCGTACGCGAGACTATCCGCAAGGGCTCCAACCTCTTCGTGACGTATCCCGGTTACTCCGACTACCGGCACATTCCCGTGGTCGGCAAGGGCGTTACCTTCCAGTTGCCCGGTTCACCTGACCGCTGGGGCATGATGTGCGAGGCCGATCTGGAGGAGGTGTACCGCCGACGCTCGCTCAGCCATGGCCTGATGAAACCCTACATCGCGACCATGGCCGGTCTCTTTGCCTGCAACTACATGGTGCAGCACTACAGTGGCCTGGACCAGGGCATGATCGATACCGTCGAGGTCTTGAGCATGGCCGGCGCCGCGTTCCTGTTCAGCCGGCTCGGGCCCAAGCGCCTGGCGGCAAGGTTGAACGAGATGACGGGCGTGATCCGGACCATTGCCGAAGGCGAGGGCAACCTGCGTCAGCGCCTGGACATCAAGCGCATGGCCAATGATGAGACGGGCGACATGGGGCGCTGGATCAACAGTTTCATCGACCATCTGGACTCGGTGGTAGGGCAAGTGGTGAAGGCCAGCAGCAACGTCGGCACCACCAATCAGATGATGCTCGGACGCAGCCAGCAAGCCAGTGACACTTCCAGCGAAGTCTCCGAAGCGGTGCATCGCATGATGCTGATCGTCGAAGACCAACTGGGCGAGATCCAGCAGGCCTCTGCCAGCGCCGAACAAATGAAACAGGCGATGGATGAAGTAGTCACCCGTGCCCGCGAGCAATTTCTGGCCGTGCAGCAAGGCACGCAATCCATTCGCGATGTGGTCGAACGTTCTTCATCGAGCGTGCAGTTGCTCGACAGCAGGATGACCCAGATCGGCAAGATAACCGGCCTGATCAGCGACATCACCAACCAGACCAATCTGTTGGCGCTCAATGCAGCCATCGAGGCCGCTCGCGCAGGGGAACATGGGCGAGGTTTTGCAGTGGTCGCCGACGAGGTACGCAGCCTCGCCTCACGCACCTCGCGGGCGGCCGATGACATTCGGCAGATGGTCGAAGGCTTGCAGAACGAAACGCAAAAAGCCGTCAGCTTCATGGAGGAGGGCGTCAAGGACGTCGATAACAGCCTGCGCCTGGCCGAGGATGCCTCTTCGGAAAACGTGCAGTTGCATCAGGCGGTAGAGAGCATGTTTGCGATCATTCAACAGCTCAACACGCGCAGCCTCGACTACGGCAAGACGATCAAGAAGGTCGACCACTGCTCCACGCAAATGCGCCAGACCGTGGTGGTGCTGCAAAACAGTGCCGAAACGGTGCGACTCAATGCCAACAAGCTGCAGAAGCTGGTGGGGCAGTTCGAGGTGAGCGGCAATGGCGCGAGTGTGGCGGCTGTTTGAGTCCGTACGCCGGTGTATTCGGTGCTGATTGATATACCTTGAAATGAGCCTGTTATTCCATAAAACAAGTACTAACGATTTTTATATTGCGTTTTAATCTAATCAGTTATTTTCGATTGATTGGAGTACTTGTCTTTGAAAAGCAAAGCGTTTTTACCCCTTGGCCTGGCCTTGCTGACTCTCTGCTCAACAGCGTCCGCAGGGGCCATCCTTGATCGCGTCACGCAAAAAGGCGAGTTGACCGGCGTCCTGATGGAGAGCTATCCGCCGTTCTCTTTTCTCAACGAGCAAAACCAGTTGGACGGGTTTGACGTGGATGTGGCCAAGGCGGTTGCGCAACGTCTTGGCGTGAAGCTCAAGCTGGAAACGCCATCCTGGGATGTCATCGCCGCCGGTCACTGGAACGGTCGTTATGATATCTGCGTGTGCTCGATGACCCCGAGCAAGGCCCGCGCCGAAGTATTCGATTTCCCTGTCGAGTACTACCAGTCGCCGGCGGTGATCGTGGTGAATGCCAATGACAACAAGATCACGGCAGGCAAGGATTTGTCTGGCAAAAAAATCGGGGTGATCAGCGCCTCGACTTATGAAGCCTACCTGAACAAGGACCTGGCGATCGAAGGCGCCGAAGACAAGCCTTTGAGTTTTCCTTTCGATAATGTCCAGGTGGCGCCGTACGACAACGAGACGGTTGCCTTCCAGGACCTGGTACTGGGTACAGGCGTGCGCCTTGACGCGATGGTCACCAACCTGATCACGGCCCGCGAGCGTATCGCCCAGGACCCTCGCTTCAAGATTGCTGGCGATGCGCTGTATGCCGAACCGAACGTGGTGGCGATTGAAAAGGGCGATGCGCAATGGAACGCCAAGGTGACCGAAGTCATTGGCCAACTGAAGGCTGACGGAACGCTGGGCAACATTTCGCAGAAGTGGATCGGTGCCGACATCAGCCAATGACAGCCCAGAACCCATACCCGGCCAAAGCGACGGTGGCCGCCGAAACCGAGAAGCGTCGTGTTCACCTGTTATCGGGATTTCGCACGCGCCTGTATCTGACGTGGGCGACGCTGTTGGGATTGTGCGTCATGTTTTTCATGAGCTTCGATCTGAAGTTCTCAATCATTCTGGAGAAGTTGCCGAATCTGCTTGGACTGCATCTGGGGCCGAACGGTTTCCTGCAAGGCGCCGCGCTGACGTTGTTCCTATGCTTGTGTTCGATCTGCCTGTCCTTGCTGCTGGGCTTCGTGACGGCGCTTGCACGACTGTCACGCAGCGCAGTGGCTTACGGCATCGCCAGTTTCTATGCCTCTTTTTTTCGCGGCACGCCGCTGCTGATCCAGATCCTGCTGATTTACCTGGGCTTGCCGCAATTGGGCGTCGTACCTGGCGCTATCAGTGCGGGGATCATTGCGCTTTCGCTTAATTACGGGGCTTACCTCAGCGAGATCTTTCGTGCCGGTATCCAGGCGGTAGCCCCCGGGCAACGCGAAGCGGCGATGGCGTTGGGCCTCAGGCCGGCAGCGACTTTTTTGCACATCATTTTGCCGCAAGCGATGCGCACGATCATCCCGCCGACAACCAGTCAGTTCATTTCAATGCTCAAGGACTCATCGCTGATCTCAGTGATGGGTGTGTGGGAGGTCATGTTCCTGGCGCAGTCCTATGGGCGTTCTTCTTATCGCTACATCGAAATGCTCACCACCGCCGCCGTCATCTATTGGTTGCTGTCCATCGGGCTTGAACTGATCCAGCACCGCCTTGAACGCCACTACGGCAAAGGTTTCAAGAACCCGCGTTGATGTTTCGCCCCCGTTTCTTACTCAATCAGGAACCACGATGTCCGATCCAACTCCTCTTCTGTTTGCGCTCTATGAGCAAGCCAGCGTGGGCTGTGGCGGTGCGCCAAGCCTTTGGACTCACCCGGCTGATGAACGCCTGGCAATCAATTCCCTCGGCTACTGGTCGAACCTGGCGCGCATTGCTGACCAGGCGCACCTCGACATGCTGTTTTTTGGCGATGTACTGGGTTTCTACGACGTGTTTGGCGGCAACGCTGATGCGGCGATGAAATGGGCCGTTGAAGCACCGGCCAATGACCCGCTGATGATCATCCCGGCGTTGGCCGCCGTCACGCAGAACCTGGCCTTTGGCGTTACCGTGACCACCAGCTACGAACATCCCTTTACCCACGCCCGACGCTTCAGCACCCTGGATCACCTCACCAATGGACGGGTCGGCTGGAACATCGTCACTTCATACCTGTCCAGCGCCGCCCGCAACTTCGGTCTGGAGCAGATGATCAAGCACGATGACCGGTATGAGCGCGCCGAAGAGTTTCTGGATGTGGCCTACAAACTCTGGGAGGGCAGTTGGGCCGACGATGCTGTGGTCGCGGACAAGGCGCGCCAGCTCTATGCCCGGGGCGAGCGCGTGCGTGCGATCAACCATGCGGGTGAGCATTACCGGGTGGCCGGGCCGCACCTGACCTCGCCATCGCCACAACGCACGCCTTTGTTGATTCAGGCGGGCTGGTCGGGGCGCGGTCGTGATTTCGCCGCCAAACACGCTGAGTTGATCTTCATTGCCAAGTCCAACCCGCAGGAAATTCGTCTGGGGCTGGAGGAAATATGGGCCAAGGCCCAGGCACGTGGCCGTCAGCGCGAGGATGTAAAGTCGCTGACGGTGCTGCGTATCGTCACGGCGAAGACAGAAAGCGAAGCCCAGCGCAAATATGACGAACTGCAAAGCAACTATCACCTGCAGGCACAGCTGGTCAGTTATGCGGGTGACACCGGTATCGATATCGGCCGCTACGCCGACAGTGAGGCACTTTCCACCTACACCGAGGGCATGACCTCCTACGTGATGCACCCTGATGGCAGTGGTAAACCCTTGACCGCGGGTGACGTCAAACAGCGTTTTGCAAAGGTCACCCGAGGTAGCGATCTTATCCTGGTGGGCACGCCACACCAGGTGGCCGAGCGCATCGAGGAGCATGCGCGAATCTCCGGCACCAGCGGCTACATGCTCAACCCGCTGATCAGTCCCGGCAGCCTTGAGGATTTCGTTGAACTGGTCATCCCCGAGTTGCAAAAGCGCGGGCTATACCGCACCCGGCCGCAAAGTGGCACCTTGCGTTCACGGTTGCGCGCCGACGGTTCGAGTCATTTGCCTGCCTCGGCTTATGGCGCCTCGTTCCGTTTTGACTGAGTGTTGCAGGCGAATGCGCAGTTGAGGTCAAACGGCACATGCGCCTGCACCCCGGTTGTCAGCGTCGTCATCGCCTGGTGATGAAAGGAACGCCCCCGCGCGATGGCGCTGGGGCGCGATTGTGTTGGTCCTTGTCCTTCAATGCGCCGCGACAGGTTGGCTAGCCGGTGCATCGGCTTGGGTGCGAATGATCAAGAGTGCTGCCGCTGCTATCGCCAACGGCACGATCAGCGCTGAGTAATAACCGGCAGGACCTCCGTGCTCCAGAAACCAGCCGCCGCTTGCCGATCCGATGATGGCGCCCACCCGGCCCAGTCCAATCGCCCAGCCGGTGGCGGTTGCCCGCAATGCGGTGGGATACGCCTGGGCAACCATGTAGTTCAAGACGATTTGCTGCCCACCAATGCCCAGGCCTGCGAGACCGGCGAGGGTGAACACCAGCGCCCAATGGGTGCCGCTATTCGCCAAGCCCAGGCACAGGGCAATACCAAAGACAAACAAGGCCAGCAGCAATAGCCGAACGTTGATTTTCGGCAAGATGATTGACAGCGGAATGGCACACACGACAAACACGGCGTTGACCGCAACAGTGCCCATGGGTGCCTGCTCTGCCGGCAGTCCCGTTGCTTTGAGAACAGTGGGCAGCCAGGACAGGAACATGAACCATGCCACCCAGTTGAAAAGGTAGACCGTCCATATGCCAAAGGTATTGCGCGCCAGGCCGCCAGAGAACAGGGAAGTGACACTGGTTTTTACATCGGCCTCCGGGACGCTGTAGGTGCTGCCCGGGAGTGTTGGATTCCTGGTGATGCTGGCGACAATTTTCCCGATCTGTTCAACGCTGCCACGGGTCCGTTGCCGGGTCAGGAAATACAACGACTCCGGCAGTGCGAACATCAAGACCAACACCAGTACCAGCGGCACGATACCGCCAACGGCGAAGATGCCTTGCCAGCCAATCGAGGGCAGCATCCTGGCCGCCAGCAAGCCGCCCAGAATGGCACCCGCAGGTAAACCGAGCAGGACCGTGGTCATGATCGTGCCGCGTTGTCTTGCGCTGCCATACTCGGCGGCGAGCGAGAGAACCACGGGTGTTGCACCGCCCATGCCAAGCCCGGCGATAAAGCGCAAGACCAGGATCTGCTCGGTAGTCTGGGCAAATGCCGTTGCCAGGGAGGCGAAACCGAACAAGGCAACCGACCCGATAATGGCGGGCCGGCGGCCGAATTTGTCGCCCATCAGGCCCAGTACCATGGCGCCGAGCACCATGCCGACAATTCCGGCGGTCAGGATGGGCGCCAAGGCGCCTGCGCCGAGTCCGAAGGCCTCAGTGATCGAGGGACCGGTAAAGGCAATGGCTTGGGTATCGAATCCATCAAGAATGGCGACGAAAAAACAAAGGGCGAAAACCCGCCACTGAAAATAGCTGACTCGAGTGCTATCGATCAGCTCGGGAATTGAATAATGAGTGCTCATGACTGCTCCATTCAGTAAGGCATTTTTTATAGTTTTTACGCGCAGGCAGACCCTGCCGAATCACAGGCTAAGTGTGATGTCCGGTGGGGTCTAATATCATTTGGGTGCTAAGCGATACCTTGGGGGTATGGTAGGCAGGCGCCAGCGAGGCACTTGTCATTGAAAAGATTTACGGGCTGAAGAAAAACAAAGCGCAGTTCGAAACTGCGCTGTAGTGACGGGTCTGAGCGAAGGGCGAAAGCATCCAGGCCAGTGTGCCTGCCATTTTATTGGCTGGAGCGAATGGCCCCTCCATCAATCAGCAGATTCTGCCCGGTCAGGTAGCCCGCGTGACTGCTGCACACGAAGGCGCAAAGAGCACCGAACTCCTCGGGTGAGCCGAAGCGTTTAGCGGGAATTTCGCGACGGCATTCGTCGAGGAAGGCTTCACTGTCCTGGCCCAGTTCTTGCGCGGCGGCGACCAGGTTGTCACGCAGGCGATCGGTGTCGAATGAGCCCGGTTGCAGGTTGTTGATCGTCACATTACGACTGGCAATGTTGTCCTGCCGGGCGAGTCCTGCGACAAACCCTGTCAGGCCACTGCGGGCGCCATTGGACAGGCCCAGGCTTTCGATGGGCGATTTCACCGCACTCGAGGTGATGTTGATGATGCGGCCAAATCCGCGGGTCGCCATGCCGTCTACCGTTGCCTTGATCAGCTCGATAGGGGTCAGCATGTTGGCGTCCAGCGCCTTGAGCCAGGCATCGCGGTTCCAGTCGCGGAAATCCCCGGGAGGAGGGCCTCCAGCGTTGTTGATCAGGATATCGAAATGCCCGTGGGCAGCGAGGGCTGCCGCACGTCCCTCAGGTGTTGCAATGTCGCCGGCGACGGCGATCACAGTCACTTCAGGATTCAACGACCTGAGCTGACGGGCTGTTTCATTCAGCGCCTGTTCGCCTCGGGCAGTAATCACCACGTTCACGCCTTCGCTGACGAGTGCCTGGGCGCAGGCTTTACCCAGGCCTTTGCTGGCAGCGCACACCAGCGCCCAGCGTCCTGCTATTCCAAGGTTCATGCGTGTATTCCTGTAAGAAAAAAGCTCAAGTTAAGGGACAATACTGTTCACTCAAGCATGGGGTTGTAGTCAAGAACTGGATTGGGTGTGTTTCCATTCCTGCGGTAACGGCGACTTATGGTTTTGCCCTTACGGCGACTCCCTTTTTCAAGCGCCGGTACGGACCGGACACATGGTTAACGGGGCGCCAAAAACAAAGCGAGGCGGCCTTATAGCCGACCTGATCTTTGCGGATACCCCCAATCCCCTGTGGGAGCCAGCCTGCTGGCGATTGACGTTAACGATAACGCGCCCCGTCTGGATGAACGCGGTGCCTGGAAGTCCATCGTCGGAACGCCGCCCGGAGCAGGCTCGCTCCCACAATGGGATCGCAGACACACCTGCAACCAGGTCGGCTGTCAGGCCGCCTCGCTTTTGCTTTTGCTTTTGATTTTCTTGCCCCTCGCGGCGTGCCCTGTAGGAGCGAGCATGCTCCGGGCGGCGTTCCGACGAAAAACCTGAGGGCTCCACGGGGTGTCAGGCTCCCCGCGTCATCGTTGACCACCATCGCGAGCATGCTCGCTCCTACAGGCCGGGCGGCGTTCCGTTTTTCCAAGTGACCCGCTGTAAAAGCGGAACCCTAGGTGGCCGTTACCGCAGGAATGGATATGCACCCAATCCAACCCCGCCGCCGCGCCAACCTAAAGTGAACAGCATTACAAGAAAAGGGCTGTCTATTCATGCAAGATCCACCGTTGCAGACGGTTTTGTCGATCGTGCCGCAATCCCCATGAAGCGCCGCACCCGCTCTCCTTGGGCATCGCACAGGATGGTTTCAGGTGCGGCATCGAGTTGGATATTGCCGTTCTCCATGAAGATCACCCGGTCGGAGATCGACATGGCAAAGTCCATTTCGTGCGTCACGATCAGCATGGTCATGCCTTCCCTGGCCAGGTCGCGGATCACGTTCAGCACGTCGTTGACCAGTTCAGGGTCGAGGGCCGAGGTCGGCTCGTCGAACAGCATGATCTGCGGCTCCATGGCCAGGGCCCGGGCGATCGCCACACGTTGTTGCTGTCCACCGGAGAGCTGGTGCGGGTACTTGTGGGCATGGGCCAGCAGGCCGACCTTGTCCAGCAACGCATACGCACGATGTTCACTCAGCTCGCCCGGCTGGCCGTGGTAACGCGGTGCCAGGGTGACGTTATCGAGAATGGTGCGGTGCGGGAACAGGTTGAAGTTCTGGAACACCATGCCGATGTGCCGCACGCCTTTGCGCAGGCGGGCGCTGTTGGGTTTGTCCGAGGCTTCGATGAATGTTTCGCCGAACAACGAGATGTCGCCGCTATCGATGCTTTCCAGGCCGTTGACCGTGCGGATCAGCGACGTCTTGCCGGAACCGGATGGCCCGATGATCGAGACCACCTGGCCGTAGTCGACACTCAAGTCGATACCCAGCAGCACTTTGTGCGTGCCGTAGCTCTTCTGGATGTTCTTCAGTTGCAGGATAGGCGTCGTGTTATTGCCGGCTGCCTTGCGCGCACTGTCGGGCAAGGCTTCGGCGCAGGCCTTGAACTTGGCCACGGCGGCGTCATCGAGGGTGTGCGGCTTGCGGAAGTTAAGGTCCAGGTAGCGCTCCAGGCGCTGCAGGAAAAAGCCGAACACGGTGACGATCAACACGTAGTACACGCCGACCGCCGCCAGGGTTTCCATGACCAGGAAGTTGGTGGCGTAGAGGCGTTGGCCGACCGTGAGGATTTCGGTCAGGGAGATGACCGAGACCAGCGACGTCAGCTTGACCACCGTGATGTATTCATTGATCAGGGTCGGCAGCGAGATACGGAACGCCTGGGGGATCACGATCAAGCGCTGCATGCCGAACAGGCCGATACCCAGCGCGCGTCCGGCCTCCTTTTGCCCCTTGGCCACCGAGATCAGTCCACCGCGGTGGATTTCCGCCATGTACGCCGCTTCCGTGACCACCAGGGCCAGCAAGCCGGAATAGAAAGGATTGGACAGGATGGGCCCGCTGCTGGGAAACAATTGCGGAAGGTTGTAGACGAAGACCACCAGCACCAGCAGCGGGATGCTGCGGAAGAACCAGATATAGACCGCTGCGGGAATGCGCAGCAGAGGCGAGTGGGACAGCTTGGCCGTGGCCAGGACAAAGCCCAGCAGCATGCCGATGAACCAGGCCAGGGCACTGAGCTGGACCACCGTGACGCAGGCATTCCAGAAGTCTGGCAGGGAGAACAGGGAGAAGAAATACGACCAATCGAATTGCATGGGGCACCTCGATCTGCCGCCCCCGTGCAGAGGCGGCAGATGACCAGACTACAAGGACAGGTTCTTAGTGGGAGGTTGGTTCTTCCAGGCCATATTTCTTCAGAATAGCGGCGTACTCACCGCTCTTTTTGGTTTCCTCGAACGCTTTTTGCACAGCCTGGAAGGTTTCGTCGTTACCTTTCTTGACGAAGATGCCCAGGGTTTGTTGATAGATCGGGTGCTCAGTGGTGATCACCACCCGGCCATTGGTCTTTTCCGCGATCATTTTTGCCGCGCCGGCGATTTCGACCTGGGCCTGGATGTTTTTGGACAGCAGGGCCTGGGTCACTTCGGGTGCCGAGGGGTACTCGCTGACGGTGATGGCGCCTTTGTTGTTGGGCACGCAGTACTCATCGGACAGCTTCCTGAATTCCTTGACCCAGGTCGTGCCTTGTTCCAGGCCCAGTTTCAACCCGCACAGGTCTTCAGGTTTTTTTGCGTTGATCTCGCTGCCCTTGGGCACCATGACGGCGGCACCGGTGTTGGCATAGGCGATCGTCTGGGCCTGGGTCTGGCGCTCTGGGGTGATGTACATGCCGGAAATCACCGCGTCGTATTTGCCGGAGTTCAGGCCAAGGATCAGGCTGGGGAACTTGGTGTCGACGAACTCTGCCTTGGCGTTCATGTGTTTGGCCAGGGCCGCAGCCAGCTCGGGATCCGAGCCCACCACGTTCTTGTCCTTGTCATAGGACTCGAACGGCGGGTAGGTGATTTCCATCCCGACCTTGAACGTGTCTGTCGCTGCCATGCTCATCGAGGCGCCGAGCATACCGGCTGCCAATACAGCCAGGCCCAACAGGTTCTTGTTCTTGTTTTTCATTTTTTACTGACTCCGGCGTTGGTAGGGTGTAGCTGAAAACTTCAATCAGGACGGTTGCGCCTGATTTTTCAGGTGTCCGAAACTGGCGGGCTTACGTGCCTTGCCTGGCAGTTGAACGTCCCCGTTGGCCACTCTCTGGCGCAGATACTGATAGGTCTGCAGCGCCTGGCCATACATGTGTTCGCCGATCGTGATCTCTTCGTAGTCGTTGCCGGCCTGGGCGAATCCTGGCAGCGGTTTGATCTGGGTGTGATAGTCGCAGGCATAGAACAGCGGAAAGGAATAACGCTCCTCCTTCACACTGCGCACCCGGTGCGCCGTGGCAACGAATGCGCCCGCGGTCATCACTTCCAGCATGTCGCCGATGTTGACCACAAAGGCATCGGCAATCGGTGGTGCATCGATCCATTGTCCGAGGTTATTCATCACCTCAAGGCCCGGTTTGTCGGCCAGGAGAATGGTGAAGCACTCGTAATCAGTATGGGCGCCAAGTCCCGGTGCGTCATGGGCGGCCCCGTCGAACGGGTAGTGGATCAGGCGCAGTTTTGACGGCGGACGGGTGACCAGGCTGTCGAAATAGTTTTCTTCCAGGCCCAAGGTCAGGGCAAAGCCTGCGAACAGGCGCCGGCCCAAGGCGAAAATCGCTTCATAGTAGGCCTGCACCGCCGCCTTGAAACCTGGCAGCTGCGGCCAGTCGTTTGGTCCCAGCAGCGGCGTGTTGGCCAGCACCAGCGGGTCATCGGCCGGGACTTCGAAACCGACGTCGAAGGCTTCCTTGTGGTCCGGCTTGCCTTTGGAATAAACCTCTTCGCCTTCGGGTACAAAACCCTTGTGGGTTTGTGAAGTGCCGATGTAGTGCTGCATCTTGGTGTCGAAGGGTTGGTCGAAAAAGTCCTTGGCCGCCTTGCGCAGGTTGGCGATCAGCTGCGGGTCGATGCCGTGATCGGTGATATAGAGAAACCCGACATCGCTGGCGGCGCGCCCCAATTGTTCTGCCACGGCCAGGCGGTGTTCCAGTTCAAAACTGAACAGGCCGGCGATGTTGACCACCGGGATGCTGTTGAAGTTGGCTTTGCGTGTGTCAGTGCTGATGCTTTTATTTTTATTGTCAGGCATGACGCGTCGGCTCCCTAAGGATGGCTTGAGTGGTAGAAACGCTCGAAGTGTTCGCGCTCGGTCTGGCCCATCCACACGTTCAATGACCACAAGTCGGCCACCGGGACATTGGTGAAGGGCAAATGATGCAAGTAGCCGTCGGCGCCGAATTCCGGGGTCAGGGTGCTGACCTGGTAACCGCGGGCTTGCTGCGAGCGCCAGATGCTTTCCCAGTGCTGCTGATGGAATGCCAGTTCCTTGGCATATTCAGGCGCTCCCGGGTGCGGAACCTGTGGGCCCTGGTCATAGCCGACCCGGGCCTGGATATGGTGAACCCGCTCGACGAAAGCGCTCAGGTCATCGGCCGGATCATTTAACAGCCGCTCGCAGGTCACGACCCAATGGCTGATGTCACTGGTGAACAACAAGTCGGGCAGCTGCCGGATCAACTCCAGGGTCACCCAAGGGTTGAACAGCGACCGCGAGCGGTGGGTTTCAAAACTGCAGACCTGGCCGTGCTTGCGCGCCAGTTCCAGTGCCTGGCCGAAGAACTCCACTTGTTGCGCCATGGCCCAGCGGTCATTGCCCGCCAGCACGTTGACAAAGCGTGGGCGCAGCTCGGCGGCCAAGGCCAGTTTGCGATCGAGGTCATCGAGGTGGGTGGCAGGGGAGGCCGACTGGTCCGGCAGTACATCGTAAGCGGTGAAAACGGTACTGATGTAACCCACGCCGTTGCCCTGGAGGAAGGCCCTGAATTCTGCTCTTTCATGCGCATCCAGTGGCAGACGCGCTTCCATCCCGTCAAAGCCTGCATGCAGGAGCTCCTCAAGCGCCTGGGCCTTGCTGGCGGTGTAACCCCACAACGTGCGGAATATTTCCAGCTTCATCGGTGATCCTCGGCCAGTTCGCTGTGGAGCCGATGTTAGGCATAGGCGGCGGCTTCGAAGAATCGCAAAATTCAAATCAATACTTCAGACTTTCATCAACAAATAGCGAGCTACTTATTCAGCATTTCACGCAAGAATTTAGCTCCGTGTAGGCGTCTACGCTGGGCACTGGCGTGACGTGCCATTGTTTCGGCATCATTTTGAAGAGTGCCAAGAGACGCTGGACCACCGATGGCCCGCCCTGGGTGGATGTGGAGAGGATGTGAGCACCTGGTCGGCGCCCAGGCATCGAATTTCCGGTGGGAACTACGCTATGAAGTCTGGCTGCGACGCAGGATTCAAAGTGAAAAGACTGACTGAAAAACCAAAGTACGCATTGACTTGAGCGCTGTAGCTTTTTCCGTTGATGCACCAACTGCAGAAATGCTCGCAGTTATTTGAAAGCAATCTGTATTGGCACTCGCCGATTCTTGAGCGCGCACGACTGGCTATTTCATCGTTGGAAAACTCACACTGTTCTTGCACTACCCAGACCGTATTGCCATTGGCGAAACGTTCAATAGTCGTCGCTTCGATGGGCCCGGGCCTGAATGAACTGCAAAAGCCCGAATAGTGGGCAATCTCTCCGCCACCCAGATGGATTCCGTGATGCGTATAGAATCTGCGTGGACTGATCAAGTGCGATCCTACGGGTAGTTTTCCAATGTCTTGCGTTATGTCCAGCAACCTGCATGGATTGGCTGAACCTTTTGCCACTCGGTGCCTGTTGCGAAATTCGACCGATAGCGGGCTCTTGCCTGACAGGGCCATCAACTGTCGCGAGAGGCGAGTGGTTATCATGGTTAAGCAGATAAGTATTGTCGAACGGATCGACAAGGATTCACTTGCTGCCTGACTGGTTAAATGGCTCACGATAAAGTCCTCCGCAACCCTTGATGTTCAATTTATCCCAGGGGTTGCGTGACTTCATTTGTGCGCATGTTTAAATCAAGTGACCAATGAATATATCGTTCTTAGACGTAAGTATAAAACCGGTTCGCCAGTAACGACTCCCTGCGCGACAGGTTCCAATAACGTTGACGATGTCAGGATAACTTGCGTGACTGCGGCTCGATGCCCAGTGATTCCGATTTTCTGACAAGGTCTGCGACGGAGCGCGCGGCCAGCTTCTTCATGACTTGCCCGCGATGGACCTTCACCGTGACCTCGCTGAGATTCAGTTCGCAGGCAATCTGTTTATTCATCAGGCCGGCCACGACGAACCTCATGACCTCACGTTCACGGGGTGTCAACGATTCGTAGGCGGCATGCAGCGCCAGGTTCGATTGGTCGACCGCCAGGCGCTCAGTGTCACGCGCCAGCGCGTTAGCGACAGCGTCCAGCATATCCTGATCGCGAAACGGCTTCGCCAGGAAATCGACTGCGCCTGCTTTCATGGCCTTGACCGTCATCGCAATGTCGCCATGCCCGGTCATGAAGACGATCGGCATGCGCACGGCGCTCTTCTCGACCTGCTCCTGAAAAGCGAGGCCGCTTTCGCCACGCAGCCTCACATCGAGAATCAGGCAACTCGGAACATCGCTCTTGGGGAAGGCAAGAAAGTCCTGCGTGGATTCGAATGCTTCGACGTGCAAACCGATCGAGCGAAGCAGTGCGTCAAGGGCCAGTCGAATTGACTCATCGTCGTCGACTATGTAAACCACCGGAACCTTGTGTTTGTCTGGGCTTTGGACCGAAGTGGAACGCGACCACGAACTCATTTCGCCTCCGTTCTACCGACCGGTAGGGTGTGGCATGCACGCCGACAAATTTACTCCCTAACACAGCGGGCAGCAATTACGCAGCGCTGGGTTGTCCTGGGACACGCCCGTGCGGCACCGGATGACAGCCGGCAGAACCTGGCCTTTCAAGCGGCAATTGCGGGCTGCTCGTGCGGCTGACTTAGATACCGGCAAAGGTACGAGCGCAGCCAACGCTCGCGCGGGTCGTTATGGCTAGCGCCGCGCCAGGCAATGGACAGTTCCGGAGCCGGGAGGTCCAGCGGGACGGTCTCGGCGTTCATTCCCTCCAGGCGAACCATGGCCTGGGCGACATAGTCGGGTACGATGGCAACCATGTCGCTACCATCGAGCAGCGCGGGCAGGGCGCTGAATTGAGGCACGGCCAGCACCACCTTGCGCTGTCGTCCCACCTGGCTCAACGCGTGGTCTACATCATCGAGAACTTTTCCCATCGAAGACACTACCACATGGGGGCGTTCACAGAATTCTTCCAGCTCCAGGGGGCAGGGGGTGTTATCCGCACGCAGCAGCATCGGCTGCATCGATCGCAAGCTCTTGCAATAGGCATTGGCTGGTAACCCCAGTGCAGGGCTGATGCCCACCGATATTTCCCCTGAGAGGAACAGTTGAGGCAATTGCCACTGATCGACCCTGCGCACTATCAGGGTGATGTTCGGGGCCTCCTTGCGAAGAGGTTTGATCAGGCGCGGAAGAAGCGCGTACTCGACATCGTCCGAGAGGCCGACATGGAATGACGCGTCGCTGATTTGCGGATCGAACCCCTTGGTACAGCTCAACGCAACGGCAATGCCATCGAGGGCTGGAGCAAGTTGTGTATGGATCTCCGCGGCCCGAGCGGTCGGTTCCATCCCCCCTGCGGTGCGAATGAACAACGGATCGTTGAACATCGAACGGAGCCGGCCGAGGGCACTACTGATAGTTGACTGCCCCAAAAACAGCTTCTCTGCGACACGGGTAACATTGCGCTCCTGGATCATGGCTTCGAAGATAACCAGCAGATTGATATCAGCATGGCGCAGGTCATTTCTGTTCATCATATTCACCGCCTGGTCGCATGGTTTCCTGGCTGGGTGGACTCGAACAACGGGCAGCGGCGCAGTGTCGCCGGTGACCAGCAATGTGAGGCCAGCTTATGTAAGGTAATGACGCGACGTCATTTGTACCTTCGTCCAGACGAAGTATCCCTGGGTTTGACGATCCTGTACGTGGGTATACTCTGCCGGTTGGGCAAGTTAACCTGGGCGATAAATGATTTAACAGGTGCTCCCCATTACACGTTGGTCTCAGCAGGCTATACCTTGGTATAGTTTCCCGTCTTATAGGACAGCGTATTTTCAAGTGATGACAGGTTACATCACAAGCGCCCAGATGAAACAAGGTTCCCAGGTTTGCATAACGGCGATGATTGCCATTGTCGATGACGACGAATCCATACGTACGGCACTGGAGAATTTATTGCGGTCTAGCGGTTACCAGGTCCGATCCTATTGCAACGCCCTGGCGTTTCTAGACTCCAGTGGCCCCGCCGAAACGCATTGCCTGCTTTCCGACATCCAGATGCCAGGAATGGATGGTGTCGAAATGCATCAGAGACTTGTGGCAAAGGGCTTCGACATTCCCACCATATTCATCACCGCTTACCCCGAAGCAGCCCCGTGCGTCGACGCCAGTGCCGTGGGGCTAATCACCTGCCTGCCTAAACCCTTTGACGCCGACAAACTGCTGAGCTGCATCGAAGCCGGCCTCCGCCAGCCGCGCTGAACATAAAACGTTTTGCGATGAGCCAACATATACGTTCGTATAAGTGCACTCGTCCTATGCGTATCGTAATTGCACCTATGTAGAAGTTCATCTGAGAGTGTCCGTGAATATCATGAATGCACGGAGCGTGATTTGCTGTGGCAAGTTGCGACACCTGAGTGCATGACTCAAAGACACTGTTTTAACGACTACGTGTTTTAAGGAGGTGCCATGGCACTGCTGCATATTGATGCAAGTTCCGACATTGGAGCATCAACCGCAAACAAGGCGTCGATTCAGGTATTTGCCAAACTTGACAGCAGATACCCGGCGTTCATCAAGTCGCTGATTGACCTCTGTATCGACCCGTTGCCCCACCTCAAAGCCCTGACCGCAGGCGCATTTTGCTGCGGTTCCAGTCGACGCTTGCGTTGGAAGCGACCGGCCGCGCCGGGTGGTCGACCACCGACGACGACTGCATGGCATCGAGCAAGCGGCGACATCTCGATCAACCGACATTCTGCTGTATGGTTGATGGACCGCGGCTATTGTTACATCGCCGGTGTTCCAGGCAGTTTCCGCTCAGGTGCTGAAACCAGCATGTATCAAAGGGAGGAGATGCGAACCGCGCGAACGGCTATCTGATCCATAGGCGTTTCTGGTGGCACAGGTGTAATCTGGCAAAACGCTAACTACTGCAACCTCGACGCTTGGCAAGTATCCTGATTCCAACGCGGTTCTGGCGGGCGAAAGCGCCGACCTCTTGGCTTCATGCCAGGCAGCGGAGAGTATTTGCAAGGTAAACCCTACACCAGGTTTCAGCGCCCATGGTTAACAACCTAAGCCGTCAAATCTCGTGGGAGGACGGCGAGCGCCTCTTCTGCCGGGGCCAGTATCCGGGCAATGGGGGCACTGACAACGTACTGATTGCGCGACCCGCCGCCGAATATCCGTCATCCGCCAGCCTCGACCGCCTCGCTCACGAGTTCAGGCTCAAGGATGAACTCGATAGCGCGTGGGCGGTGCGGCCGCTGGAACTTCTGCGCGCAGACGGGCAGACCCTGTTGGTGCTGGAGGACCCGGGCGGTGAGCCCCTCGAGCAGATGCTCGTCGCGCCCATCGACGTGGGCAAGGTCTTACGTTTTGCCGTCGGCATCGCGGCAGCGCTGGGTCAACTCCATCAGCGCGGCTTCGTCCATAAGGACCTCAAACCCAGTCATATCCTCGTCAATTGCAGGGACGGACTGCCGCGGATCACCGGGTTTGGTATCGCCTCGCGGCTGCCGCGCGAGCATCAGGCACCCGAACCGCCCGAAACCATTGCTGGCACCCTTGCCTACATGGCACCCGAACAAACCGGGCGGATGAATCGCTCCATCGATTCGCGCAGCGACCTCTATTCGCTCGGAATCGTGCTCTACCAGATGCTCACCTGCTCGCTGCCGTTTTCAGCGGTCGAGCCGATGGAATGGGTGCATTGCCATATCGCCCGAACGCCGGTGCCGCCCTGCGAGAGGTTGAAGCCGATTCCCTCGCTCCTCTCCCGCATAGTCATGAAGCTGCTGGCGAAGACGGCCGAGGAGCGCTACCAGACGGCGGCCGGCGTTGAGCACGATCTGCAACGCTGCCTCACTGGTTGGGAGCGGGATCGCAAGATCGACGACTTCGAGCTGGGTGAGCACGACATACCTGACCGGCTGGTGATTCCCGAGAGGCTTTATGGCAGGGAGCGCGAGGTCGATACATTGCTCGCGGCCTTTGATCGTGTGGTGACAAACGGTGCGCCGGAGCTCGTACTGGTCTCAGGCTATTCCGGCATCGGAAAAACCTCGGTCGTCAATGAGTTGCATAAGGTACTGGTACCGCCGAGGGGGATTTTTGCATCCGGCAAATTCGACCAGTACAAGCGTGACATTCCCTATTCAACCCTGGTACAGGCTTTTCAGAGCCTGGTGCGGCCGCTGCTGGGCAGAAGCGACACCGAACTGGCGAGCTGGCGCGTCGCGCTACTAAGGGCTCTGGAGCCCAATGCCCGGCTCATGGCCGACCTCATTCCCGAGCTGAAGCTTATCCTGGGTGACCAGCCACCGGTGCCAGAGCTTGAGCCGCAGCAGGCGCAAAGCCGTTTCCAACTGGTGCTTCGCCGATTCATCGGTGTGTTCGCCCGGCGCGAACATCCGCTGGCCCTGTTCCTTGATGATCTGCAATGGCTCGACTCGGCGACGCTCGACTTGCTGGAGGATCTGCTGACGGGGACGGATCTGCAGTACCTGATGGTGATCGGTGCCTACCGAGACAATGAGGTCGGCCCCGCTCATCCGTTGATGCGCAAGCTGCAAGCCATCAAGGACGCTGGCGGCAAGTTGGAAGAGATCGCGCTGGCACGGCTTGCCCGTGATGACCTAGGGCAACTGATTGCCGATGCAGCCTGCTCTGAGCCCGCTCGCGTCGAGCCGCTGGCGCAGTTGGTGCACGAGAAGACCGGCGGTAACCCGTTTTTCGTGGTTCAGTTTCTCTATTCGCTTGCCGAAGCGGGCATGTTCCACTTCGATCATGGCGCGAAGTGCTGGTCCTGGGACCTTGATCGCATCCGCGCCAAGGGTTACACGGACAACGTCGTGGATTTGATGGTGAGCAAACTGACCCGCCTGCCAGTCGAAACACAGCATGCGTTGCAGCAGCTCGCTTGCCTGGGCAACATCGCCGAGACCACGATATTGTCGACCGTTCTCGCGACCTCGCAGAAGCAGGTCCATACGGTTCTCTGGGAGGCCGTTCGCCAGGAGTTGGTCGAGCGCCTGGAGGGCGCCTACAAATTCATTCATGATCGTATCCAGGAGGCGGCCTATTCGCTGATCCCGGCAGCAATGCGTGCCGAGGTCCATTTGCGCATCGGTCGCCTGCTCGTTGCACAAACTCCTGCCGAGAGGCGGGAGGAGGCGATCTTCGAGATCGTCAATCAGCTTAATCGCGGCGTTGAGCTGATCACGCAGCAAGCGGAGCGGGTCCAGCTCGCCGAGCTCAACCTTATTGCGGGAAAACGGGCCAAAGGCTCCACCGCCTATGCGTCGGCGCTGATCTATCTCAATTTCGGCATGGCGCTATTGGCTCACGACAGTTGGGAGCTCCAGCACGAAATAATCTTCGCACTGGAGC
This sequence comes from Pseudomonas sp. PSB11, assembly GCF_014596605.1. Classification (NCBI taxonomy): domain Bacteria; kingdom Pseudomonadati; phylum Pseudomonadota; class Gammaproteobacteria; order Pseudomonadales; family Pseudomonadaceae; genus Pseudomonas; species Pseudomonas sp. PSB11. The sequence continues at coordinate 222,313 of NZ_NOIO01000004.1, read as the reverse complement.
TTAACCGGGCCGAATGCGAATTTTTGACCGGCGAGTTAGCGGTCGCGGACGAGCGCTTGACGGCGCTGTCAAATCACGCCACCACAGCCGTCGAACAAGCCCTCATCGCGTGCCTGCACATGGATGTCTGCCTGGTGCTCGATCAGAGCAGCCGCGCCATTGGTGTGGGCCTCGATTGCTTGCGGCATTTCGGAATCGAGTGGTCACCCCACCCGCAAGACAAAGAGGTGCGACGCGAATACGAGCGCATCTGGGTCGCGCTGGGGAGTCGGGCGATCGATGCGCTCATCGATTTGCCGCTGATGGAAGATCCCGCGTCTCTGGCCACCGTCGATGTCCTGATGAAGCTGTGGACGCCGGCCCTGTATACCGATGAGAACCTGGCTTCCCTGACGATCTGCAAGGCGGTCAGCCTGAGCCTTGAACGCGGCAACTGCGATGCATCCTGTTTCGCTTATGCCATCCTCATCAGGATCGCAGGACCTCATTTTGGCGACTACAAGGCCGGTTTTCGCTTCGGCCAGCTCGGCTACGATCTCGTCGAGCAGCGCGGGCTGAAACGCCTCGAGGCAAGAACCTTTGTTTGCTTCGCGCTTTTTGTCGTGCCCTGGATGACCCACGTGAGGGCCTGCCGTGATCTGCAGCGCCGCGCTTTTGAAGCGGCAAACCGCGTCGGTGACCTCCAATATGCAACCTACACGCGTAACGATCTGAACTCGAATCTGATTTTTTCCGGTGAGTCGCTGTCCGAGGCACTCAGCGAAGCCGAAGAAGGCCTGGCGTTTGCCGAGAAGTCACGGTTCGGCCTTGCCGTTGACATCATCTCGACGCAAGTCGCGCTGATGCGCACGCTTCGGGGGCTAACGGCCCAATTCGGTTGTCTGGATGACAGCCAGTTTGATGAACATCGCATCGAGCGCCGCTTTTCGGAAAACCCGGACCTGGCGATCGCCGCCTGTTGGTACTGGATCCGTAAATTGCAGGCGCGCTGTATCGCCGGCGACCATTCGACGGCCCTGGACGCCGCAACGAAGGCCCAGGGGCTGCTCTGGACCACGGCTTCGTTCTTCGAGGAAGCCGAGTATCACTTCTATAGCGCGCTGTCCCACGCCGCCAGTTGCGATGGCGTGCCAGCCCTCGAGCGACAACGACACATGGCAGCGCTGGCGACGCATCACGACCAGCACAAGGTCTGGGCGCAACATTGCCCCGAGAATTTCGAGCACCGGGCCGCGCTGGTGGGCGCGGAAGTTGCGCGGATCGAAGACCGTGATCTTGAGGCTATGCGCCTCTACCAGCTGGCCATCCGCTCGGCGCGCGCCAACGGCTTTGTGCACATCGAGGCGCTGGCCTACGAACGCGCTGCACAGTTTTATGCGGCGCGCGAATTCGAGGTCATTGCCGAGACGTATCGGCAAAACGCCAGGTACTGTTACCTGCGCTGGCGAGCCGACGGGAAGGTGCGGCAACTCGAGCAGATGTATCCGCACCTTGGAACGCAAGAGGTCGCGCCCGGCCCGACAGGCACGATCGCCACGCCAGTCGAGCACCTTGACCTGGCGACCGTAATCAAGGTGTCGCAGGCGGTCTCGGGTGACATCGTTCTCGAAAAACTGATCGAGATGGTGATGCGTACGGCGCTTGAACAGGCAGGCGCCGAACGCGGCCTGTTGATTCTCCCGGATGGCGGCGAACAGCGCATCAATGCGCAGGCAACGACCAGTTGCGAAACGGTCGTCGTGCATCTGTCAGACTGGCCTGTGTCCGCGGCGGTGCTGCCGGAGTCCGTTATGAATTACGTGCTGCGGACCGGGGAGAGCGTCATCCTCGATGATGCGGTGGCCGATTCCTCGTTTGCTGACGACCCTTACATTGCCCGGCATCGTGCTCGTTCCATTCTCTGCTTGCCGTTGATGAACCAGGCAAAGCTCACTGGAGCGCTCTACCTGGAAAACAATCTCACCACCCGTGCGTTCACACCCGCCCGCATCGCTGTACTGAGGCTGGTGGCCTCGCAGGCCGCCATTGCATTGGAAAATGCCCATCTGTACCAGGAGCTCGTGGAGCGCGAAGCGAATATCCGTCGTCTTGTCGATGCGAACATCATCGGGATCGTTGTCTGGAATATCGAGGGTGACATTCTGGAGGCCAATGACTCTTTTCTTCGCATGGTGGGATACACGCGTGATGATTTTGAAGCAGGTTGTCTGCGCTGGAGGGACATGACACCTGCGCAATGGCGCGAGAGCGACGAACGCGTACTACGAGAAATCGAAGAAACGGGGCGGGCGGAGCCCTTCGAGAAGGAGTTCGTAAAAAAGGACGGCAGTCGCGTGCCTGTCATGGTCGGCGCTGCGACGTTCGAAGCCAGTCACAAGGATGGTGTCGCTTTCGTCATCGATCTGACCGAACGCAAGCAGGCGGAGGAAAGCGTGCGGGAAAGCGAGCGGCGCTATCGTGAAGTACAGACAGAGTTGGCGCATGCCAACCGTCTCGCCACGATGGGGCAGCTCGGGGCCTCGATTGCCCACGAAGTCAAGCAGCCGATCGCCGCGACGGTGACCAACGCCCAGGCTGCGCTGCGGTGGCTGTCCGTCCAGCCGCCAGACGTGGAAGAGGTGCGGCAGGCGCTCAGCCGCATCGTCAGCGATGGCAATCGAGCGGCTGAAGTGATCAGCCACATTCGTGAACTGGTGAAGAAAGCGCCACCACTAAAGGAGCCGCTGGACATCAACAAGGCCATCCGGGAAGTGATCGAGCTGACCCGTGGCGAAACACGCAAGCACGGCATCTCGGTACAAGTCCAGCTTGCAGACGGCCTGCCGCTCATCCAGGGCGATCGAATCCAGTTACAGCAAGTGCTCATGAACTTGCTCATCAATGCGACGGAGGCCATGGATGGTGTCGGCGATAGCGTGCGCGAGTTGCTGATCAGTACGCGGGAGGCGGACGCGGGCAGCGTGCTGGTGGCCGTCCGCGATTCCGGGCCAGGCTTTGCCCCACAGGTCGCCGAGCATATTTTCGGTCCTTTCTACACGACCAAGTCCACCGGCCTGGGGATGGGGTTGTCCATCTGCCGTTCGATCATCGAAGCACACGGTGGTCGATTGTGGGCGAGCGCGAACGTGCCCCGCGGCGCAGTTTTTGAGTTCACCGTGCCTGTCGTTCAATCGTGATACGCCGCGCCAACCCTCAGGGCATCAGTTTCCCTCGGTATCTGTCGATTCCGGGGGCGGCAATAGCGCTGCGGCGCGACTATTGAGCAGCGATCCTGCCTGGAAATAGCCCATCACCGTGCCGACGCTACGGTGCTCGGTCATTGCCATCACTTCGCCAAGTGGCACGCCCTGGCGTCCAGCTTCCGTGACGAAACCCGAACGCAGGCTGTGCGCCGCCCAATCCCCCTCGAGTCCGGCCAATTTCGCCCGACGCTTAACGATCCGCGCCACCTGATCGGTCGACAATGCGCTGGTGCCGACCTTGCCGCCTTTGTATAGCCGGCGAAACAGCGGCCCTTGGGTGGCGGGTGCGGCGACCAGCCAGGCGGCGAGGGCATGCGCCGCCTGGCCACGCAGCGGTTTCTCGCGACGCGTACCGCCGGTGTCGGTCTTGGTGACGCCCAGGGCATACACCCAGGTGTCGGCATCCAGCGCTCGCACATCCCCGATCTGCAGGCTCACCACTTCAGAGCGCCGTCGACCGCCACCACTCCAGGCCAGCAACAGCAGGGCCCGATCGCGCACGCCGCACAGGCCGTCGTTGCAAGTGGCAAGCAGTGCCTGCAAGGGTTCGAGCACCAGGGCGGTCTTCTTGCGCACGTTGATGCCCTGGCGGGACTGCGCCTTTCGCGCTTCGCGCAACAAGCTCTTGAGCGCCGCCACTTCGGTCGGGCTGTCCCAGTCATTGAGCCGATGCCATTTGCCAAGCACTGCCAGCCGGTGACAGACCGTGTTGTAGGTCAGTGGCCCGATCCTGGCCTTGATCCTTGCCGCCACCAATGCGGCATCGATCGACGGCGGCAGCAGATGACTCCACCCACCGCCCTCCAGCGGTCGAGCCAAGTGATCGAGAACAAACTGAATGGCCACTGCGGCCGGCAGCGCATGGCCGCCCAGGGTTTGGCCATAACGCAACTGCAACCACGCCGACCAGTAGGCGAGGGCGCTGCGGTAGCTGCGCACCGTGTTCGCCGCCGTGCCGGCAGCGATAAACGCCGCCGCCGCTTCCTGTGCGTTTACAGCGAGCAAATGCGGATCTAGCGGGGTTTCAGCGACCAAGGTCAACTGATGTGTAATATTTAATACGTTCAACGTATGATAATTCCAATGATTGAAAAATAACGTCGGATAACATTCTATTATCAGACCTAATATACCCGGAGGTGGACCATGGCAGTAGGGGTGCCGGAAAACGAGGTGTTTGCTGCGGCGGACGCGGTGTTGGGCCGTGGCGAGCGACCGACGGTGGAGCGCGTGCGCTTGGAGTTGGGTCGTGGCAGTCCGGCGCGGGTGGGTGGCTTGCTCGATCAATGGTGGACGCGCCTGTCCGAGCGGCTGAGCGGCGAGACTCGACTGCCGACACTGCCGGGCGAGGTGTCGCAGGCTTTTGTTGCGGTGTGGCAGCAGGCGATTCACCTGGCACAGGGCGTGGCCGAACAGGCGCTGGACGAACAACGGCAGGTGATAGCTGCCGAACGCGAACGTGTCGCCTCCGTAGAGGAGCAGGCGCGGCAGGATGCGGCGCGGTTTCGTCAGCAGGCCTCGGAGGCGATGGCGGGACGCCAGGCCGTCGAGACACGGCTGGCAGATCTCGAGTTGCTGCTGGCGCAGCGTCAGACGCAGATCGAGGACCTGCAGGAACAGCGCGAAGCTCTGCTGCGTGAGCGCGGTGATGCTCAGCAACAGAATCAGGCATTGCAGCAGGATCTGCAGGCGTTGCGGCTCAAGGCCGAGCAGGAGCGCGTTGCCCAGGAGAGCTACGTACGCAATGTGGAGGATCGTGCTCACCGCGAGGTCGACCGCGCCCGGGAGGAGGTCAAAGCCGTGACGGCCCACTTCAAGGAGGCCGGGCGGCAGATCGAGCAGTTGCAGCGGCGGCTGGAGTCCATTCAAACCGAACTCAGCCAAACCCAGCAACGGGCGGCAGCACAGCACGCGCGTGCCGAAACACTGGAGCAGCAACTGGCCCAAGTACGTCAGCCACCCGCGACAAAACGCAAGCCAAGGACACGAAAGCCCGCTGCGCCGAAGACCGTTTCCTGAGGAGGGTGACGAGCGCCTGTCGACAGGGGTTGTCACCAGTTAGCTTCATCCCTGGTTGCCGGGCGGACTGACCCGGTGATTTTGTTGATAAAGATCAACATGACACGGGCGACGCCATATGAGCATTCCTCAATGCATGTGTGATGCAAATGGCGAGGAGTGCACCCAGATGGCCCACAGTAAAATTGACTTTCGTGCTGCAGCCCGCGAGAAAATCCTCAGTGGTGCCACGCAGTTGGCGGACGCCGTGCGCGTGACACTGGGCCCGAAATCCAAATCGGTGTTGATCCAGAATAAATGGGGCAATCCCACGGTCTGCAACGACGGTGTGACGATTGCCAAGCGCGTTGACCTGCAAGACCCCGAGGAAAACCTGGGCGCGCAAATGCTGCGCCAGGCCGCCGAGCGCACAGGCGAGGCAGTAGGGGACGGCACCAGTACCTCGACGGTGCTGGCCCATGCCATCCTGGCCGATGGCATTCGCAACGTCGTCGCGGGGGCGAGCGCGATCGACCTCAAGCGTGGCCTGGATCGCGGCTTGTCGTTGGTGGTGGAATCACTCGTCGCCCAGGCGCGCCCCGTCAGCACACCCAAGGAAAAGGCCCAGGTCGCCACGCTGTCGGCGCATAACGATGCTGTGATCGGTCAGTTGGTGGCCGATGCATTGGAAAAGGTCGGTGTTGAGGGTGTGGTCAGCGTCGAGGAGTCCAAGACCACCGAAACGGTGGTTGAGGTGATGGAAGGGATGCGTTTTGACCGCGGTTATGTCTCGCCGTATTTCGTCACCGATGCCGAGAAAATGCAGGTAGAACTCGATGACGCCTACTTGCTGCTCTGCGACCACAAGATAGGCGCGCTCAAGGACCTGCTGCCCTTGCTCGAGCTTGTTGCCAAAAGTGGTCAACCACTGGTCTTGATCGCCGATGACATCGAAGGTGAGGCGTTGACCACGCTGGTGGTCAACCAGATACGCGGCATCTTGCGAGCCGTGGCCATCAAGGCGCCCGGTTTTGGTGATCGGCGCAAGGAAATGCTTCAGGACATGGCTGTGCTGACAGGCGCGACGGTGGTTTCCAACGATTTGGGCATCACGCTGGAGCAAGTGGAGTTGGGCCAGCTTGGGCGGGCGCACCGCGTTGTGGTGCAAAAGGACAGCACGGCATTGATTGGTGGGGCAGGTACGCGGGAGGCGATTGAAGCGCGGTTGCAACAGATTCGCACGCAAATGGAGCACACCACCAGCGATTACGACCGGGAAAAACTCCAGGAACGACTGGCCAGGCTGTCTGGTGGAGTGGCAGTGATCCGGGTTGGGGCGCCTTCGGAAGCGGAAATGAAGGCACGCAAGGATGCGCTGGATGACGCCATCTCGGCGACTCGCGCGGCGATTGCTGAAGGCACTGTGCCAGGGGGCGGGCTGGCCCTGCTCAAGGCGGTCCCGCTGATCGCGGCCGAAGAAGCCCGTTGTGAGGGGGATGTCAGGACCGGTCTGCAAATCCTTCGCCGGGCCCTGGAAGCCCCGGCCAGGCTCATCGCGGAAAACTCGGCGGTGGACGCGGGCGTGGTGGTTGCGCGCATGCTCGCAGAACCCGGCAACGTCGGTTTCGATGCGTCCGCCAACTGTTACGTGGACATGTACGAAGCCGGCATTATCGATCCGACCAAAGTGGTGCGTATTGCCCTCGAAAATGCCGTATCGGTGGCCAGCATTCTGTTGCTGACGGAGGCGACCATCACTGATATTCCGGAAAAGGAATCACCCGCCCAGCCGCCTTTTCCTGAATGAGCAGGCCGGCTTGGGGGCGCATTCAGGTATAGGCGGCTGTCTCGGTTAACGCCAGGTGATTGAGAAGCGGATTTTCACCGTGCAAATAACCGAGCGCCTGCTGCATCAGCGAGATGGCTTTTTGTCTTTTCTCATGGCGCGTGGCCGGGTCGGCATGACGTTGCGCTGCACCAGCGAAGGAGAAACAGCGTGTAGCGGCACGCAGGGAAAGGAACAGCGCCAAGGGTTCGCAGTCTTCTTTCCAGGTGCAGTGGTTGATGTAAGTGGCCAAAAGACCTGCACCGAGCGTGTTGAGGCCGTGGTGTTGCAGGTCCATCAGCACGAATGCCAGGTCGTACAGCACGTCAATACAGGCGATCCGTTCACTGAACTCGATGCCGTCGAACAGGGTCGGCTGCCCGTCGAACAGACAGATATTGGCCAGGCGCAAATCGCCATGGCAGCGGCGTACGCGGCCCTGACTGCGTCGCTCTTCGAGGCACGCAGTCAAAGATGCCAGCAGCGTCCTGGAGGCATGGGCAATCGAGATGACTTTCGCGCTGTCGAGAAAAGAGCCATAGCGGGACATTTCCCGATAGTTTTTCTCGATCTCCTCATACAGGTCCGGGATGCGCCCGAAGGACGGAGTGATCCGGGCGCAGGCATGAAAGCGGGCGATCTCGATGCCTAGCTGCTGCATCATCGGTTCGGTCAGATGCCCCTGGACGGCCATGCGGTCAAACAGGCCATCCTGAGCAAAGCGGCGCATCACCACCAGCCAGTCCACCGCAGGTCCCTGGCCGTCGAGCACCAATTGGCCATCGGCCTGGCGGTTGATCGAACTCACGCGCAAATACAGCGACGGCGCTGTTCGTCGATTGAGCCACAATTCTGCCCGGCAGGCTTTTTTCCGGCTGTGCAGGCTGAGGAAGTCCAGCTCGGCAAACGCCACTGCACGCTTGAGTTTATAAGCACGGTCGGCATGCAGGAAAATCACCGAACCATGGGTCTCGATTCGCTCTACAGGCCGGTTGGACGTATCGTAGGCGGATGGTCGGGAGAGAAAGGCAATCACTTCGTCTTGTTCGTTGCTCATCCCGGCCTCCTCATCTCCAGCCGCCCTGAGGCCCGCCCGCGCTTGCCGTCTTCCCGTCAACGGGCGGCGCCGTGGCGCACGACCTCTATGCAAAAGTCCTGTTCGAAGGGCGGCACGTTGCACTCGACGATGTCAGCGGCGGCAACTTGCAGATGCACACCGACAATGTCGGCCCGGATTGGCTGCTGGCAGATGTGCCGGTCGACCAATACAGCGGTGTAGACCCGGCGAGCTCCCAGTTGTGCCAGATAGGCGCAGGTACGCAGCAGCGAATGGCCTTCGAACAACACATCATCAACGACCAGCAACGTGGTGTTGGCGAGGTCCAGTTTGGCCAGCAGCGGATTTTCGGTCAATTGCGTGAACGGATGCAGCACTTGCAGGTCGTCGGCATAGCGCTTGACCTCAAGAGGGTAGAGAGGAAGTTCCGGTTGGCCGGTCTGGTGCGCAATGTGCTGGCGCAATCGTTGAGCCAAGGGCTCACCGCGGCGCTTGATTCCAATCAGGGCGGCGTGCGCCGGTGGCAGCAGGGTGGCGGCCTGGCGCGCCATCGTCTGCAGCACGTCATCGAGTTCGTTGCGCTCATACAGGCGCAACCGCTGACTTGCCAATAGGATCGTCATTGCCTTCTCCTGCCTGTGAGCCATGGGCACGTGCGTTTTCGGTCAATGTAGCCCGGTTGGCCCTGGCGCGATTGATATTGATCAATCGCGATCAAATCAAACGTCGGCCGATTCGACGGTCGGGTGACGCGCATGGGCGGCAGCGGCCTGGTGTGAGTCGCTTGCTTGCGCAGGCACTTGATATAAATCAACGCCAAGGTCGCCTCCACGGAGGATTCTGAGTCTATGACACAGGTGTCCGAGCCCCTGGCGAACACAGCAATGGGTGGTGGCGGGCAGCGACATAAAAGCAAGCTTCGTGGAGTCCGATCATGAGCCAGTATCAACGGTTATTGCTTATCATCAACCCGGCCCTGCGCCAGTCTCAAGCCATTGATCATGCAGCCGCCCTGGCCAAGGCCAGCGGTGCCAGCCTGCACATTGGCGCCTTGATTCCATCCTGGAAGCTGTTGTCGCTACTCGAAGAAGGCGACCGGGAAAAGGCTCGCGAAGAATATCTGCAAGACCAGCGCAATTGGCTCAAATACCAGGCCGATCATCTGTGCAACAGGGGTCTTGAAGTGACCGCCGAGGCGAAATGGGCCGACGACTTGCAGCAAGACATTCTCGATTACGTCGCAGAAATGCAGCCCGACCTGTTGATCAAGCAGGTACAACGGGAACCGGCGCTCAAGCGTGGGTTTTTTACCCCGCTGGACTGGCGTCTGTTGCGTCATTGCCCGATACCGGTCTACCTGCCTGGCGAAGGTGATCACCCTTTGCCGCGCAAGGTCGTGGCAGCGGTGGATGTGTCCAATCCCCTGGTACAGGACGACGAGCTCAATCAGCGGATCATCCAGCAGGCGTCCAGCCTGGCTATCCAGTGTCAGGCCGAATTGCACCTGGTGTATGCCTGCGACGCTTCTGCGCTGTTCCTGGGCGATATGGGCGGCGGGGGCTTGACGCTCGCGGACCTCTACAGTCAGTTGCGCAAGGGCCATGAAAAATCCTTCCTCGACCTGGCTGGCCGGTATGGCGTGCCGGCTGACCGGCGACATTTCATCGAGGGCCATCCCGTGGCCGTGCTGCATGCGTTCGCCGATGAGCAACAGATGGACGTGATTGTGATGGGCAGGGTCCAGTCCCATGGCTTGGACAAACTATTGGGCAGCACCACCGAACATACCCTGTACCAGGTGACGTGCAGCATCCTGGCCGTTTAGCGCGGTCCGGCCAGGGCCACAGGTTACGAGACGTCATTCGTCAGCGCCGCAGGAGGTTGCCGTGATCCAGAGTCCTTCATTACAAACCACCTTGCCCAATCGCGCCGAGGCCGGCCGACGCCTGGTGGAACCCTTGCTCAAGTATGCCAACAGGCCTGATGTGATCATTCTCGCCTTGCCCCGTGGCGGTGTCCCGGTGGCTTATGAAGTCGCCACCGCCCTGGATGTGCGCCTGGACCTGATGCTGGTGCGCAAGCTCGGTGTGCCTTCGCACCCGGAATTCGCCATGGGCGCCATTGCCAGCGGCGGTGTACAAATCCTCAATGATGACGCGCTGCGGGCGCACCCGATCGATCGAGCCAGTTTCGAGGCAGTGGTCGCCCGGGAAGCGTTGGAGCTGTCGCGACGTGAAAAGGCGTATCGGGGAGACCGCCCGCCACCGCAACTCAAGGACCAGGTGGTGATCCTGGTCGACGACGGCCTGGCGACAGGTTCATCAATGATGGCAGCGATCCATGCGGTGCGCATGCAGGCGCCTGAGCGCATCGTTGTCGCGGTACCGGTTGCTCCCCGGGAAACGGTCGAGGATTTGTCCATGCAAGTGGACGAAGTGATCTGCCCACTCATCCCTGAGTGGATGATGTCGATCGGCTACTGGTACCTGGATTTTTCCCAGACCTCGGACGAAGAGGTCATCGATCTCATGCAACGGGCCTGGCAGCGGGAACTGCCGGGGGCCTCCCGAACGGAACATCGCGATGCTTGAAGCTAAATATCGATCACTGGACCTTCCGGGCGTTGAATTGTCCGCCGATTTGCGTTTGCCGGCGAACGCGCGCGCCCTGGTCATCTTCGTACACGGCAGCGGCAGTGGTCGTTCGAGCCCGCGCAATCAATATGTGGCCGATGTCCTGGCCGATCGGGGCCTGGCTTCGCTGCTGTTCGACTTGCTAACGGAACCGGAGCAGCGCCTGGATAATCTCAGCGGGGAGTTGCGCTTCAATATTCCTTTGCTGGCCAGGCGGTTGATCGATGTGATCGACTGGGTAGGGCGTGACCGCCAATTGCGTTCTTTGCGCATAGGGCTGTTCGGTGCCAGTACCGGCGCGGCGGCGGCATTGGTGGCCGCCGCCGAGCGTGCGCCAGTGATAGGGGCAGTGGTCAGTCGGGGTGGGCGAACCGATCTGGCTGGGCCGGCCCTGCCTCGGGTCAAGGCGCCGACCTTGCAGATTGTCGGCGCACAGGACCCGGTGGTGTTGGCCTTGAATCGTCAAAGCAGCCAGACCCTGCGGTGCGAGCAACGGCTGGAAGTCGTGGAGCGCGCCACGCATCTGTTTGAAGAGCCTGGCACGCTGGAGGCAGTCGCCAGGCTCGCTGGCGACTGGTTTGAAAAATACCTGCATGCCCCTCTTTAGGAGCGAGCATGCTCCGGCGGTGTTCCGACGATGAACCTGAGAGCGCCGCGGGCTGACAGGTGCCCCGCGTTATCGTTGACGACCATCGCGAGCTTGCTCGCTCCTACAGGGGGAACACAGGCATCACCACAAGCAGGTCGGCTTTAAGGCCGCCTCGCTTTGCTTTTGATCGCGGGCGCCCCGTTAACCACGATGTACCGCAGCAATGGATATGTACTCCGACAGCACATCACACGCCAAACGGATAGGTTTCGTCCTCCGCTTCCAGTTGCTGGTTTTTCGGCAGCGGCAGCGCGGTAACCGGCCTGGTTTGCTCGATCCAGATCATGGCATCGAACTGTTCCGCCAGCATCGACTCGAAATAGTGACTGAAGCGTTCGGTTTCGGGACGGTAAATCACCCCGATGGCCCGTCCCAGTAAGCACGTGGACAGGACGCTGCGCAGCTCTTTGCGCTGCGGGTCACGCCAGTCGGTCAGCGACGCTGCAACGCCCGCCTTGAGGAACTGATGCTCCCAGCTGTCTGGCCGGGAGGGGCGGATGTCCTTGATCAACATCTCGCCGTCCCAGTCATCAGCGGCCGCCACCTGGCCGCGGTCAGTGGCCATGCCGATGAGTACGACATCGCGTCCGAAGGCGCTGCGACACAGTTGACCGATGTTGAATTGCCCCTTCCAGCCCATTTCCGTGGCGCCGGCATTGCCGATATGGGAGTTGTGGGCCCAGACCACGGCCTTCGCTTGCGAGCCCCGGTGTTCGAGTAACGCGCGCAACGTATCGAACATGTGCCGGTCACGCAGGTTCCAGGACGCTGTCGAGCCCCGATAGATCGCGCGGTAATACTGCTCGGCCGCCATCACTACCCGGGCATTCTGCGTTGCATTGAAGAAAGCTTCGTCGTTGCGGATGAGCCCGGCCAGTTGTTCAGCCAGCATGGCGTTGAGCTGATCGATCACCGGCTGTTCACAGGGCATTACACCGGCACGCTCGACAAAATGGCCATACAGCGCAGGGTCATCCTGCCATGGGGTCAGGCAGCCATAGCGCCGACGTGCTTCCTGGGCCAGGCGCGGGTCAACCCGATCCAGATAGCTCAGTACTTCATGAATGGAATTACGCAAGCTGTAGACATCCAGGCCGCGAAACTCGACGCGATGTTCAGGCGCTTGCTGATGGTTGAACTGATGCAGCCAGTGGGTGAAAGCCTTCACCTCGCTGTTGCGCCACATCCAGGTGGGGAAGCGGCTGAAAATGTGGCGCTTCCACGCCGTGTGCGCCAATCCCCGGACATACTGGTCGACATGGCCGGCGTCCGGCCAGTCGGCTTCCACCGCGACAATATTGAAGCCGTGCCGCTCGATCAGCCGTTGGGTAATCGCAGCCCGGGTTCGATAGAATTCCCGGGTTCCATGGCTCGCCTCGCCGATCATCACCACCCGCGCGTCGGCGTAGCGGTCAAACAGGTCGCCAAAAGCGGGGGAATCCAGGTCCGGCAACGGTTCGGCGTAGCGATGCAACACCGGCGCTATGTGCGACGTGTCATCGTGATGTTGCTGGCCGTAAAGTTGTTCCAGCAATGATTGCGTATGAGAGTTCATGAACGCCATCCTCCGAAAGGTAGGCTGCTGGTGGCGGCATGGCGCTCGGGTCGTACCAGAGGCTCAAGCGCCCCGAAAACATTGCACGGGTTTACAGGTACAGGCGGTGAATGACCTGTTGGGGGTCGAAGGGGTCGTCGTGGGCTTCAAAACCAAGGCATCTGGCCAGGTCGCGCAGGGGCGCGTTGCTGGAGGCGCCAACCGAGTACAACAGGTGGACGCCGTTACTGCGGGCGGCGTCGATCAAGTGCTCCATCAATAACGTTCCCAGGCCCAGGCGTTTCCAGGCAGCGGCGACGGTCAGCGCGCATTCGCACTGGTATTGACCCATGGCGGCATAACGACTGGCGCCGATTGCGCTCAAACGGCCATTTTCGTGGACCAGCGCTATGCAGCCTTGGCCCTTGCGAGCTTCGTGCTGTTGCCCGAGTAAAAACCCGTGCCGGGACGCCGGCGCCAACTGCCGGACAAGGGCGCATTCATAAGCTCGATCTGCTTGCGCGACATGCCGGATCAACACCGCACGACCGTTGCTGAGTACATCAATCCGGGATTTTCCACGGGCGTAGTCCCAGTCATGCCAATCATCGGGGCTCTTGGAAGCGAGCATCGTGCGGCCCTCCATCCAACATTCTCTTGATGCGTAGTAAAACCTGCGCGTTTCAATTCTTTTCTACGCCGTTGGCCGCTCCCGGATTTGATCTGGATCAGGCACGAGTGAGGCGATCAAGGTGAGTCCGCCACGCATGTTCATTGGATCGCCCCGGGTAACCTGGGGTTAACCGGGGCGATCATTCAGGCGATCAGCAATTGATCTTCCACCTTGGTGACTCCCGGCACCGACCAGGCGGCTCGTTCGGCGATTTCACGCTCGCGCCAGAAGTGCACTTTGCCTTCCAGTTTCACGACACTGCCTTCGACCTTGATACGTATGCCCTTGGCGTCGACTTCAGCGTTGCGCTTGAGGGCTTCTTCGATACTTTGCTGGATATCGACGACTTTGACTCTCGGGCGCAGGGTGATGCGATTGTCCACGCCCACAACACCCGACAATTTGCGCACCGCGCTTTCGGCGAGTTCCTTTTGATATTGCCAGTCCACCTGGCCTTCCAGGGTTACCCAGCCTTTTTGCACGACGACCTTGACGTCGCCTTCGGGCGTATCGGAGCGCCACGAGATAATGTTGACGGCACGATTGGCGATGGTGTCATCGGCCGTACCTGCGCCTTTTTCCAGCCGGACCTGTATTTCCTCAGCCACGGCACGCACGCCTTTGATCGCTTTGACCGCCCGTTCGGCACTGACTTTCTGGGCATAGCTTTTCACGTGACCGGAGAGTGTGACAACGCCATTGTCCACGCTCACGCCAATGTGGGCGGCGTCGATATCGGGTTGAAAATCAAGCTCATCCAAAATGGTATTGCGCAAGGTTATGTCGCTCATGATCCTGTCCTCTCCCGCATGACTGAAGTACATGGGCTGCCAAAGCCCATGTCTTTTTTTACGCCTGAGCGGCACCAGGACATTGAGTTAAATCAAAAAGGCCGCAGTCGCCCGCTCTGCCATTGGCCAGCCGGTTTTTTGATAAATGTCAGAGAAAGCCTGCAGTGGCGTTGGATACTGCGTTTGACTGGCCTTTGCAGCCGGGACTTACTTGGAGAAGATCATGGACAAGCGCTTGCCTGTTGTTTGCCTCGGTATTCTTCTAGCCACGACTGCCGGATGCAGTAACAAGCAGGCCAAGGAACTGGATGCCCGGCTGGAATATGCTGAAAACAACGCCGCAATGGCGCGATTGAGGGCCGATGAGGCGCACCTCAAGGCGGAACTGGCGATGGAAGTGGCACGTCAGGCACAACGGACCGCCGACGAAGCCAATGCCCGTACCAGCCGAATGATCGAAAAGGCGACGCCTAAGTGACGATTCAGAGGTGATAGCGTAACTGTACAAGTCGCCTGATCTGTTCCATGGCCTGCCCGGGTGCCAGGCTGGTGTCCGTCTCGATCAGGTGGGTCTTATTGGCAAGCACATCGTCCCGGATCACTTTGCGAAACCAATTGGAAAAATCCCCGACATTGATATGTTCGCGAAGGGCGGGCTCTTCAAGTCGCGTTGAACAGGACAAAAACTCAGTCAGGTTAGAGGCACTTTGGCCAAGCGCAGGAAAGTGGAAGGATCGCCATGCACCCACATCCCCCGCGACGTACTTGCCGCTGTGCCGGTGGTGCTTTTGATGAGGCTGCACCTGATCGAGCAGGAATACCTCGTCGCCTTCGTGCACATTCCAAAGGCAGGCATTTTCGAGGCCTGGCGAGCGTTCTGGAAACCCAGGGCTCGGGCGCTGCATGCGTTTGGCGAACTGTTCGACCAGTTCCCGGGCGGTGCTGCCGAGTGTCACCAGTACGTCTACCCCCTCAAGCAGTGCCGGACAGACCTGATCGAAGTCCAGGGCAACGATGATTGCGCCAATGTCCCCGAGAAAACCCGGCGGCCAACCTGCGCAGTGGGGAAGCATGTAATGCGCTTCGTCGACGATCAGCCAGTAAGGCCGGCCGGAAGCGCTGCGCAAATTCTGGATAAAGGGCAGCAGTTCGCCAAACAGCTGCACGCGCGCTGCGGGATCCAGGGCAAGGGCGTTGACCACCACATTGAGCTGAGCCTGTAGAAGGTAATGCACCGACTCTTCTGTCGTCGGGGGGGCGGTCAGGCCGCCGATCGTCACCGCATCCTCCAGCGTCAGATAGTCTCCCTCAGGATCGATGATGCAAAATCCCTGATGAGCCTGCACCATTCGTTCTGTTAGCCAAGTGATGTAGCTGGATTTACCGGCACCCGAATTGCCAACCACCAACATCACCGATTCCGCAGGCAGCCAGAGCTTGCGGCCATGGGTGGACTGGCCCAACTGGACGCCAATGCGTTCGACGCAAACCAGCGCCGCGTCTTTTTCCAGCAGCATGTCGACCAGTTCGCAGACACCTTGGCCATGATCATGAGTCAGGCACAGGTCAGCGCTGGACTTGATCGACGCTATGGCATTGTTCACCGCCGCGGCACAGCCGCAGATCGATAGAAAGGAGTGGTCGTTTTCCGCATCGCCCACGCCGACCACGTTCAGCTCGCATATGCCCAACTCGCGCAAGGCTGCAACAAGGCCAGACGCCTTGTTCACGCCGGTTGGCAAGATCATGATCGCATCCTTGTTGAACGTTATCTGCAGTTCAAGGCCGAGCTCTCGAATGCTGCTGACCACCGCATTTTCAAACGGCTGCCAGGTGGCGATGACCGAACGACCGATCGACAAAGGCGTGACACCCTTGTCGCGCAGGTGGCCAACCAGCTCGGTCGAAGCGGGGTCTGCAATAAGCTCCTCGGTGTCTGTGCTCGGGTCGTACAAGATCGCGCCGTTTTCCGCAACGACCCGGTCAAACAGATCCAGGTGTGGAAAATGATGCTTGAGCGCTTGCAACTCCCGGCCTGAAATCAGCACAAGCTTGCGCCCGCTTTTTTTCAGCTTGCCGAGCGCTGCGCAGACCTGCGGTGGAACGCTGCCGTTTTCGGCAATGGTCCCGTCATAGTCCACTGCCAAGGCCAGGAAGTGCATGCTTGCTCCATTGTCTGACTCAATTGAGAGGGGCTGGGCAGAACACGAGCTGCCTGTCTACCGATTTCACGTCTGTATTGGGATGCTGATTCCTTGCGCCAGCATTGATTTTTGTCAATTTCAGGGTGAGAGCAGACAGTCGGTCTTCCCGGCCAGGCGGGCTGGAGTGCGAGGCAGTCATGCATTTTGCCCGTTACGGGTTCTTGCCTTGTCGGCCGCAAGCCGTCCAGGGTCTTTTCGACAATGAACAAGGCTAGTCCCGTTCCACTTGATATTTATCAACGCCAGGAACAATTGGGCGGAGCAAGTTAAATCAAACCCGGTTGTGCAGTCGGCGCCTAGCACAGACAGGTTTTCTGGGCATTGCGCCACAGCCACTTCTGCAGCGTATTGGCTGTCTACTCCTTGAAAACGGTAGGCAGGGTTACTGATGCTGTTGAGTACAAGAGGCCCAACCATGCGTTCCAGGATCATCAAAAAAACGCTCGATGACTTGCCTGTAGCGCCGAACTGGGTCGACAGCGTGCAAGCCCGTGAGCACTTTTCCTGGGCAGCACAAATGTGTGGGCTGTCGGGGCTGCCCGGCGGTGGTTTGAACCTAGCTTATGAAGCCGTGGATCGTCATGCACTGGGAGACCTTGGACCGCACACGGCATTGCGCATTCTTGATCGCAACGGCGGGCACCGCGATGTCAGCTACGCCGAGCTGAGCGTGCTGACCAACCGATTTGCCAACGTGCTCAAGAGCCTGGGCGTGACTCCCGGAGCGCGAGTGTTCGTGCTGTGTGGCCGCGGCCTGGAATTGTTCCTGGGCGTGCTCGGCGCAATGAAGGCCGGCTGCGTGGTATCGCCGCTGTTTTGCGCCTTCGGCCCGCAACCCCTTGAAACGCGTCTGTGTCTTGGCGAAGCCTGCGTGTTGCTCACCAGTGACGCCCTGTATCGACGCAAGATATCGACCATCCGTGATCGTCTGCCAACCCTGAAGCATGTGTTGGTGTACAACGAAAATGCCGAGGATGTTGCGCCCTTGGAGGGTGCGTTAAACCTGCATCAGTTGCTGGCCGAAGCCGATGGCCATTTCAGCATCGCCCGCACAACCGCTGACAGCCCGGCACTTTTGCATTTCACCAGCGGTACGACAGGCACCCCCAAAGGGGTCTTGCATGTTCATGGCGCAGCACTGACCCACCTGGTCACCGGAAAATATGCGCTGGACTTGCACCCCGGGGATATCTACTGGTGCACCGCCGATCCGGGCTGGGTCACGGGCACTTCATACGGCATCATTGCGCCGTTGCTGCTGGGCGTGACCTGCGTGGTCGAGGGCTTCGAATTCGACGCCGAGCGCTGGTACGGCATTCTCGAAGAACAACAGGTATCGGTCTGGTATACGGCACCCACCGCCATCCGTTTGCTGATGAAAGCCGGTGCCGCGCTGGCGCACAACCATCGTTTTCCCTGCCTGCGGTTTATTGCCAGTGTCGGCGAACCCCTCAATCCCGAGGCAGTGTGGTGGGGTAAGGACGTACTGGGGTTGGCAATCCACGATAATTGGTGGCAGACCGAAACCGGCGGCATCATGATTGCCAACACGGTCGCGATGGACATCAAGCCCGGCTCCATGGGCAAGCCACTGCCGGGCGTCGAGGCGGCCGTTGTCCTGCGCAACGCCGACGATACCTTGCAATTTTTGGGCAGCGATGAAGTGGGCGAACTGGCGCTGAAGCAACCCTGGCCCGCGATGTTTCGCAGTTACCTGGGACAGGAGGAGCGTTATCGGCGCTGCTTTGTCGGCGGCTGGTACCTGAGCGGCGATCTGGCTCGTCGTGATGCCGATGGCTATTACTGGTTCATTGGACGCAGCGACGATGTGATCAAGTCCGCCGGGCACCTGATCGGTCCGTTCGAAGTCGAAAGCTCGCTGATGGAGCATCCGGCGGTCGCTGAGGCCGCCGTGATCGGCAAGCCCAATCCGTTGCTGGGCGAAACGGTAAAGGCCTTCGTCTCCCTCAAGAGTGGGTTCACCGCCAGCCAGGCCCTGCACGATGAATTGCTCGGTCACGCGCGCAAGCACCTGGGGGCCGTGGTCGCCCCCAAGGAGCTGGCGTTCGTCGACACGCTGCCTCACACCCGTAGCGGCAAACTCATGCGGCGTCTGCTCAAGGCCCGCGAGTTGGGCCTGCCTGAAGGCGATACATCCGCCCTGGAGAATCCGTCATGACGCCCGTGTCGCTGCCCCGGGAGACCAAACTGGATCTGCTGCGGGACATGGTACGCATCCGCCGTCTCGAAGAACGTGCCGGCGAGCTGTACGGGGAAAGTCGGATTCGCGGCTTTTTGCACCTGTACATCGGTGAAGAGGCGGTGGCGGTCGGCGTTCTGCATGCCCTGGCCGTTGACGATGCGGTCGTCGCCACGTACCGCGAACATGGTCATGCGTTGATCAAGGGTGTTTCCATGAAGGCGATCATGGCCGAGATGTTCGGGCGGCAGCAAGGATGCTCGCGAGGCCGTGGTGGCTCGATGCACCTGTTCGATGCCCGTACACGATTCTTCGGCGGCAATGCCATCGTCGCCGGTGGCTTGCCATTGACGGTTGGGCTGGCGCTCGCGGAACACATGCAAGGTGGAACCCGTCTGTGCGTCTGTTTTTTTGGCGAAGGGGCGATGGCGGAAGGGGCCTTTCACGAGTCTATCAACCTTGCCGCATTGTGGCGCCTGCCCGTGCTGTTCTGCTGTGAAAACAACCTCTATGCCATGGGCACGGCGCTGGAGCGTTCGCAATCCCAGACCGACCTGTGTGCGAAAGCTTCGGCATACAAGGTCCAGGCCAGGACGGTCGATGGCATGGACGTGATCGCGGTGCATGAAGCCGCCCGTGACGCGGTTGAACACATCCGCGCAGGGCAGGGGCCCTTTTTCCTGGAGTTTCGGACCTATCGATTTCGGGCCCACTCGATGTTCGATCCGCAGTTGTATCGCTCCCGGGAAGAAGTCGAACAATGGAAAACCCGAGGTCCCATCCACACCTACAGCACGCGACTCAAGGCTGAAGGGCTGCTGGATGAACCGGGTTTTCTGGCGATCCTGGCCCAGGTCGACGCCGAGGTCGAAGACGCCATCGCCTTCGCCGAAAAAGGCACATGGGAGCCGATCGAGGATTTGTCCCGCGATGTCTATACGTCGGGACCTGCGCCGGAGCCTGCGCCATGAGCCTGTCCATGACCTATCGCGAAGCGCTGCGCGAAGCGTTGCGTGACGCCCTGCAGCGGGACCCGCGGGTGTTCCTGATGGGCGAAGACGTGGGGCGTTATGGCGGCAGTTATGCGGTGTCCCTTGGATTGCTGGAAGCCTTCGGCCCCGAGCGTATCCGCGACGCGCCACTGTCCGAACTGGGTTTCGTCGGGGCCGGTATCGGCGCGGCGTTGGCAGGCATGCGGCCAATCGTCGAAATCATGACGGTGAATTTCAGCCTGCTCGCTCTCGACCCCCTGATGAATACCGCGGCGACCCTGAGGCATATGTCAGGCGGGCAATTCTCGGTGCCCTTGGTTGTGCGCATGGCGACCGGGGCTGGTCGTCAGCTGGCTGCCCAACACTCACACAGCCTCGAAGGCTGGTTCGCCCATATTCCGGGATTGAAGATCCTGACGCCGGCGACCGTCGAAGATGCACGCGGCATGCTCTGGCCCGCGCTGCTCGACCCCGACCCGGTGCTGATATTCGAACATGCGCAGCTGTACAACCTGGAAGGCGATGCCGGCGAATGGGCAACCATGGACATCCGTCGCGCCAAAGTTCGCCGGGCCGGCAGCGATCTGACCCTGATCACGTATGGCGGCTCGTTGGGCAAGGCCCTGGCGGCCGCCGAGGAACTGGCCGGGGAGGGCATCGAGTGCGAAGTCATTGACCTGCGGGTCCTGCGCCCCCTGGATGACGCAACGCTCCTGGCTTCTGTCTGCAAGACCCACCGTGCCCTGGTAGTCGATGAGGGATGGTGCAGCGGTAGTCTGTCGGCGGAAATCATCACCCGGATCGTCGAGCAAGGCTTTTACGAGCTCGATGCGCCCCCGGCGCGGGTGTGCAGCGCCGAAGTGCCAATCCCTTATCCACGGCATCTGGAGGAGGCGGCGCTGCCCCAAGTGGCGTCGATCATCACCGCCGCTCACGAACTGTGCCAAGGAAAAAAAACCTGATTGCTGCAGCCTGCCGGCTGCCGGGTTGAATCTGGAGAGTCATCCATGATCGAGTTCAAACTGCCGTCGCTGGGTGCCGACATGGATGAAGGCACGCTACTGGAATGGAAAATACAACCTGGTGATAAGGTTAACCCTGGGCAGGTGATTGCCGTCGTCGATACGGCCAAGGCGGCCATCGACGTGGAGTGCTTGCATGAAAGCACCGTCCTGCAACTGCTGGTCGACATCGGTACCAAGATACCTGTCGGTACACCCATCGCACTGTTGCTGGAGCCAGGGGAGGATCCGCAAAGCGTAAGGCGGACATCGCCAGAAGCGCCCCTGGTGAACGAGGCGCAAGACCTGTCGGGTCGCCGCCCACGTATTTCTCCTGCGGCGCGTCGGCGCGCTGTCGAGTTGGGACTCGATGTTGATCAATTGAAAGGCCACGGGGCGCAAGGCGCTATCACCCTGGAAGATGTCGAAGTGGCCGCCCACCTGACGCATGAACCCGATCATGAACAGGCCATGCGCCAGACCATCGCCGCCGTCATGAGTCGATCCAAACGCGAGATCCCCCACTATTACCTGAGCGAAACCATCGCTTTGGACAAGGCCATGGGCTGGTTGCAGGAGCACAACGCACAAAGCACGCTGCAAGAACGCCTGTTGCCTAATGTCTTGTTGCTCAAAGCGGTGGCACTGGCGTTGCGTGACTATCCCCAACTCAATGGTGTCTGGCAGGACAACGCCTTCAAGCCGGCACGCGATATCGACCTTGGCGTGGCCATAAACTTGCGCCAGGGCGGCCTGGTCGCCCCGGTGCTGCATCAAGTGGCGGATGCGACCCTGACCCACCTGATGAGTGAACTGGCCAGCCTGGTGGAACGGGCGCGCAGCGGCTCCTTGCGCAGCTCTGAGTTGGGCGGTGCCGGGATTACCGTGACGCAACTCGGCGATCAGGGGGTGGACAGCGTGCTGGGGGTAATCTACCCGCCCCAGGTTGCCTTGGTCGGCTTCGGGCGTATCAGCGAACGGCCTTGGGTGAGGGAGGGCCAACTGTGCGTCGTGCCCACCGTCATTGGCAGTTTGTCTGCCGATCATCGGGTCAGCGATGGTCATTATGGGGCGCGTTTCCTTAGTGAAGTGCGTCGTCTCTTGCAAACACCGCAGGCTCTTTGAGGAGGCGCACATGAATTCGCAAGTGCTCCGCAATGAGGTGCTGCGCGCATTGAAAGGCATCGCCCCGGAAGTCGAAGTCGAACAGCTGCACACTGATCGGTTATTGCGTGAAGAGGTGGACCTGGACTCCATGGATTGGCTGCGTTTCATCGAGGCGCTGAATCGCAGCCTGGGTGTCGCCATTCCCGAAGCCGATTATCGCCAGGTGGATACCCTGGACAAGCTCATCGCCTACCTGGGACAAAGGCGCCAGTCGAGCGCCGACGGGCCCTCGAGCCAGACGTAGCCCATGCGCTCGATGAAGCAGGTGGGGAGCACCATTGCTGCAACGCGCTCCGCAGGATTGATTGAGGTTTGTCAATTGCAGGTGCGATCGCCGGGCGAAAATAGTTGAAAGCGCACTTCAGGGGTACAGGTCATGAACGTCAAGGGCATGCAGCGTACTGACAACCGGTCACCCACCCTCCTGGCCATTGGCCTGGCCACGCTCATGGGCTGCACCGGGTCCAACGAAGGCGGGGCGCCAGAAACGGCACCGATGTCCGCGATCGCCATGGCCGACAATCTGTGTTCGTTGTGCCACGGGCTGACGGGGGAGTCTGTCTCGCCCCTGGTTCCAAAGCTGGCTGGCCAGCAAAAGGACTATTTGACCTCACAGCTGACCGACTTCACACAGCATGGCCACACCGAAGTACCCGGTAATCGCTACATGGGCGGATTGACCCATTTGACCGGGACTCAGATTGTTGAACTGGCCGACTATTTTTCGAGCCAGAGTGCCATGAAGGCGCAAGCCGATACGCCGGATGCGCGCGGTGAATCGATCTTCCGCCAGGGCTTGCCGCAGGCGGGCGTCGCCGCATGCAGCAGCTGCCATGGTGCGGATGGGCGGGGCAATGGGCAGGTTCCACGGGTGGCGGGTCAGCATGCGATGTACATGGCTCGCCAGATCCTGCGGCTTCAGCAAAGTGTGCAGCGTCCCCACGGGGCTCCGATGCAGCAGGTGGATCATGCGCTGTCTCAGGTGGATGCCCAGTCGGTCGCGCAGTACATGGCGACACTCGGGGCCAGGCAATGAGCGGCTGACAGGGCGAAAAGGTGTAAGCGCGGTGCGGGCTCTGGACTTGCCTGGATCACGCCAGCTCAGCCCGCGCCATTGGTCGAGTAACGACGCACACTCCGTTGTCAAGGAGATGAAATGAGTAGCGCGCTTGAGCCCGGCCGCAACAGTATCGCTTCGCCATACCTCAAGGACGTCGAGACGATTGTCCGCGAGCTGGACACTGACATCGGTGTGGGTTTGTCCAGTGCGCAAGTCCAGGCGCGCCTGAGTCGTGACGGACCCAATGAGTTACGGGCCCAACCGGTCAAGCCTGCCTGGCAGTATTTTCTACGGCAGTTTCAGGACCCGTTGGTGTATCTGCTGCTCGTCGCCCTGGTCATCAACCTGGCTAGCTGGTGGCTGATGGACGGTCGCGATTGGCCTGTCGATGCGTTGGTCATCACGCTCATTGTGTTGGCTAATGCACTCCTCGGGTTTTTCCAGGAAACCCGGTCACAGCGCGCAGTTGCTGCATTGGCCAACCTGACCCAGAGCTCTTCGTCAGTCATCCGCGACGGGGCCATGGAACGTATTCCCAGTCACCAGTTGGTGGTCGGTGATCTGTTGGTGTTATCCGAAGGCGATTCGGTAGGAGCCGATGCTCGCCTTGTCCAGGCCAATGCCTTGCGGGTACTGGAGGCGTCGTTGACTGGAGAGAGTGAGGCGGTTTCGAAAAACACCGCGTACCCAGGCACTGAAGTACCGTTGGCGGAGCGCTCCAACATGGTGTTCAAAGGCTCCGCCATCGCCCAGGGTTCTGGAGTCGGGGTGGTCACGGCTATCGGCATGGCGACTGAAGTGGGGGCGATCGCACATTTGTTGGAGGTCACACCCGAAGAGGTGACGCCTCTGCAGAAGGAAGTGCGCGCCATAGGGCGGATGCTCGGCATTGCGGTTCTGCTAATCACCATGGTTGTTGTGGTGGCCGTGCTGATACTCATTCCAGTTGACACTGTCGATGATGTGCTTAGCGTGCTGTTGCTGGGCGTATCCCTGGCAGTGGCTGCGGTGCCAGAGGGGCTGCCCGCCATTCTGTCACTGGTGCTCGGCTTCGGCATGCTGCGCATGGCCCGCAACAAAGCCATCATCAAGTGCCTGTCGTCAGTGGAGACCCTGGGGGCTGCATCGGTTATCTGTACCGACAAGACTGGTACGCTGACCCGCTCCGAAATGACCATCCAGCAAACCATGACAGCATCTGGTAAAGGGCGGGTCAGTGGAGTCGGCTACGCGCCCAATGGGCAGATTGATTACCTGGGCATGCCCACGAGCAAAGGCCCGGTGCATAACGAAAATGTGCTGCTGTTGCGTGGTGGAAGCCTCGCTGGCAACGCCAGGCTGACGCAACGCGAAGATGGCAGCTGGGTCATTCATGGCGACCCGACCGAGGGAGCCTTTCTAGTGGCACAGCGCAAGCTTGATGCTCCCGTGCACAGTACCAATGGCTTCGAGCGTGTGGCTGAAATACCCTTTACCTCTGATCGAAAAATGATGTCGGCGGTGGTCATCGATCATGAGCACAACGATCAGCGACTGCTGTTCAGCAAGGGGGCGCCCGATGTGCTCCTTCAACATTGCACGCACGTACAAGTCGGCATGGATGTCGTGCCACTCACCGACGACCTGCGTGCCAGGGCGGTGGCCCATGTGAATGAGTTATCGGGCGCGGCATTGCGCACGCTCTCCGTGGCTTACCGTCCCTTGACAGCCAGTGAAGATGTCACGACCGGTCAACCCCTTGAAACCGCGCTTGTGTTTATCGGTACGGTCGGTATCAGTGACCCACCGCGGGAGGAGGTCGCGCCAGCCATTGTCGAGGCCCGTCGGGCAGGCATCCGCATCATTATGATCACGGGTGACCACCCCCGAACGGCTGCGCGCATCGCCGAGGACCTGGGCATTATCCCGGCCGGTGGCAGCGCGTTGACCGGGGCCGACCTGGACAAGTTGGACGACGCGGCCTTGGCCGAGGCGGTCAAGTCGACCTGCGTTTACGCACGCACGGCTGCCTCGCATAAGCTGAGAATCGTCGATGCGCTACAGGGGCAGGGGCATGTGGTGGCGATGACGGGGGACGGTGTCAATGATGCACCGGCCCTGAAGTCAGCCGATATCGGCATTGCGATGGGCATCACGGGAACGGAGGTGAGCAGACAGGCGGCGAAAATGATTCTGGCTGACGATAACTTCGCGACCATTGTGCTGGCCATTCGTGAAGGACGCGGCATTCTGGACAATATCCGCAAGTTCCTTCGTTACTTGCTGTCATCCAATATGGGAGAAGTGCTGACGGTGTTTCTCGGCGTCGTGGGTGCCGGTGTCATCGGCCTGGTTGATGAGAGGGGCGTGATCATCCTGCCGCTGCTGGCCACGCAGATCCTGTGGATCAACCTGATCACCGATGCAGCGCCCGCCATCGCCATGGGCCTTGATCCGCACGGCGAGGATGTCATGACACGCAGCCCACGCAAACCTTGGGACCGAATCATCGACACACGCATGTGGATCGGTGTAATCGAGGTGGGGCTGGTCATGGCATTGGCGAGTTTATTCACGATCGACTGGTTGCTGCCGGGGGGGATGATACCGGGTGATGCCTCGCTGGTTGAGGCACGCACTGGCGGTTTCACGGTCCTGGTATTGGCGCAGTTGTTTAACGCATTGAGTGCGCGTTCCGAGTCAACCAGTGCATTCAGGAGACTGTTCGACAATCGATGGCTTTGGGGGGCGATTGTCCTGGCTGTAGTCCTGCAGATTGCAGTAGTGCACTCGCCACCGCTCAACAAGGCGTTCGGTACAAGTGCATTGACGTTTGGCCAGTGGGGACTTTGTCTTGTAGTGGCCAGTTCTTTGTTCTGGTTCATCGAGCTGCGCAAGCTGCTTTTGCGATTGAAGAGCCAGAAGTGGGCAAAAACATAAATTGCAATACGTGAATAGGCGGGTGCAGCCAAGTTGACCTAAATCAATTGGCATTCCGTTAGCGGCCCCATGCTCTTAATGACACATGGGTAAGGGCACTTGGTCATGAACATCAACAAGCTGATCGGGATTCACGCGGTGCAAGGTTGGTGGCGGAGCAGGGGAGCGACAATAGGAAACCTGCGTCGGCCCGGCAAAAGGCTCTGGAAACGTGACGCAACCTACCTGCTGTTGATCTCGCTGGCATTGCCGACGGGTTATTTCATGGCGTATCACTTTGCTGCCCATACATTGAGGGAATTGGTGAGCTCTTGCTCCGCGCGTTTCGAGATCGAGCTGGAAAAAGCCGAGATAGAGCCTCCCATCGAAGCCCTATCGCGATCCTTGTGCGAGTGTCAGGCACAAACACTGCTCAACAAAAACGGCGTCGTGCGCATTGCGCTGGTCGACAGCCACCTACTGGATCCGCAGTCACTCGAGCCTGTAACGGAGGAAGACGGAGAGGCCTGTATCAACGCCCTGTGGAAGCCAGACGCCGAACTGGCCAAGCGCCTGACGCTTGAGTGACATACTGCAAATCGTGCCTGCGTTCGCCGCCTGGCCCGGTGAGGTGGTCGCGCAGTTGCGCCACCGCCGAGGCCTGTTGCGCCACCGCCGAGGCCTGTTGCGGCACATGGCCTGGGAAATCGCCCCAGGTTGATCAAGCACTGCTGGGCTGGATGAAACCGGCCATCAGGTTGACCCCGGCCAAAGCCGTGACCACGTATACGGCGCCACCAAGGCCTTCGCGCGCCAGTTTTCGTTGAGCCTGCGTTGCCCAGGCCTGGAACAACGTTGCGATTGAGCGTGGGGCGGCGGGCTGAATGGTCGCATCCACGCCTGCCAAGGCTCACCGGTATTTTTTACTGGCGCGTTTTTTCCTCGGAAAACTTACGCATTCGGCCCTACGCGTCGCGCGTCCAGTGGATGCTCACGCCATACTGATCCGCACCGTACCGGTAATCGGATTTCCCTTTGAAAGCACTTTCCAGCGCATGACTCAAGCGATTCGCCAGATGGATGCCGGTCGTGGTCACGATCAGGTCATCCGCGGAGTCCGACAGTTTGATGATGCGCTCCAGGGCATGCTCGGCTTTCTCCGCCTTTTCCGTATGTTCCATCAGGTGAATGATTTCATCTCGATGCTTTTGCAAGAAGCTGCCCGACAAGGTGAGGGTGCCCGCAGGCATGTCGTCCGCGACGCGTCGACAAGCCGGGCAGGTAGTGTCTTTGGCTCCATGCACCACGGTATTTTCAGGACGACTCCAGGTCCAGTTCCCGGCGTGATACACCGCACCACACTGCGAACAAATGGCTGAGCCTTCAACCCGCTGCGAGCAATAAGGATCATGGGTAGAGGCTTTGAACAACTTGTCTTTGTGGCTCTGCTGATACTTATCCATCGTGGTTCTCCTCGGCCATTGGGAAGAAAACAATCCACGCTCAGTGTGCGATCAGCACGCTTCGTCAATTTGATGCAGATCAATTTCCAGCGTTGCGAGGCCATTCGCAGGGCCGCACGCCATCGGACGAAACGAGTGCGCAGACTTGATGTAAATCAACAGCCCACCCCATTGGCTGGACGACGTTATGAACAAACTTCTTGAGGTTTGCACCCATGAATATCGATGAGGCGATTTACGGCCGTCGCTCTACGCGCGAGTACACGACTGAAGCTGTTGATAAAGCGCTCATAGGCCGTTTGATCAATGCCGCGATTCAGGCGCCCAGCGCAGTCAATCAACAGCCCTGGACGTTCACGGTATTACGTGACCAGGCATTGCTCGATCGGATTTCGCGCGAAGCCAAGGCTTACATGCTCGAGGCCTTGCCTTCAGGATTGCACTCCGGGCACTTTTTATCGTTGCTCAACGATGACAGTTTCCAGATTTTCTATCATGCGCCTGTGCTTATCCTGATTTCGGCAAACGCCCCCGGCCAGTGGATCGTTGAAGACTGTTCACTGGCTGCCGAGAATCTGATGCTCGCTGCCTATGCTCAAGGGCTGGGGAGCTGCTGGATCGGTTTTGCCCAGGGTTTTCTCAACACGCCCCAGGGAAAGAATGCCCTTGGTTTGCCCACAGAGTGGGTGCCGGTGGCACCGATCATCATCGGCCATCCGAAGTCCACGCCAATGCCCGTCACGCACAAGGAGCCGCAGGTTTGCTGGATAGGCTGACTTGCGACGCCCACGGGCTGGGCAGGACGATCGCCCCTGGGAAGCACTGCCCGGCCTCTTCGGCTATCCGGTCGTCGGGACCGTTCGTTGGGCGCATCTGATCTACATCAAGGAGCAGACATCGGGATCGGCAATGCTGTTGGCATCGATGCCCATAACAGCGGGATTTCCCCATGCCGCGGCCGGACGGATCACCACACGCGCCATTGCTCACCCTGGCGCCTTCATCGCTCGGCCAGGGCACCGCGAATGACGAGATTGCCTCGATTTTCGATGATATTGCCGACCTGCTCGAGTTGGAGGATGCCAACCCTTTCCGGATTCGGGCTTACCGCAACGCTTCGCGAACCCTGAGGGCGTTGACCGTCGATCTGGCGAAGATCATCGCGCGTGGCGAACCACTGCCCAAACTGTCCGGGATCGGTGTTGACCTGGCCGGCAAGATCAATGAAATCGTCACCACCGGCGATTGCGCATTGCACTCACGGTTGCGCGCCACCTTGCCAAAGGGGTTGGCCCAATTGCTATCTATCGCCGGTTTGGGTCCGAAGCGGGTCCGGCACCTCTATCACGATCTTGGAATCGAAACCGTACAACAGTTATGTCTGGCCGCTGAAAAGGGGCGCATTCGCCATCTTCCAGGCTTTGGGGAAAAGTTGGAGGCCCGGCTATTGAGTGCCGCGCAGAAAGGAATCGGCAAGGACCGGCGTTTACCGCTCGCCCATGTCGAGCCATTGGCAGAGCGGCTGGCGCGTTATCTGGAGCAGATCCCGGGTGTCGAGCAAGCGACCGTGGCCGGAAGCCTGCGACGCATGCGCGACACAGTCGGCGATATCGACATCCTCGTTGCTGCCGCACCTGGCGTGAAGGTTGCCGCGCAGTTCATCAAGTACCCGGATGTAGCCACCGTGCTGGTTCAAGGGCCAACGCGTGCCAGCGTTCTCCTGGGAACAGGCCTGCAAGTGGATCTACGGGTCATTGAACCTGCGGTCTATGGCGCGGCCCTGGTGTACTTTACTGGCAGCAAGGCGCACAACATCGCGATTCGCCAAAGGGCACAGAAGAAGGGGCTCAAACTCAGTGAATACGGGGTATTCAAGGAAAACCGACGCCTGACCAGCGGCACTGAAGTCGACGTTTATCGGGCGCTGGACCTGCCCTGGATAGTGCCGGAGCTTCGCGAGAATCGCGGTGAAATCGAAGCGGCGCTGGCCAATCGCTTGCCCAGACTGATCGAATCAAGCGATCTCAAAGGTGACTTGCATGCCCATACCCGTGAGTCGGATGGCGGCAACAGCCTGGAAGATATGGCGCTTGCGGCGCAGGCCGCGGGCTTGCAATACCTGGCAATCACCGATCACTCCCATTCCCTCAGGGTGGCCCATGGTCTGGACGGCGACCGGTTGCTGCAGCAGATCGACCAGATCGATGTGCTCAATGGCCGGTTGCAGGGCATGACCTTGCTCAAGGGTGTCGAGGTCGACATTCTCGAAGACGGTCGCCTGGATCTGCCAGACGATATTCTGGGGCGCCTGGACCTCGTGGTGGGTGCCGTCCACAGTCATTTCAATTTGACTCGACGCCAGCAAACCCGGCGCCTGCTCAGGGCTATCGAACATCGCTATTTCACGATCCTGGCGCACCCACTGTGTCGGTTGATCAATGAGCGCGAGCCGCTGAACCTGGACCTCCTCGCCATCATCAAGGCTGCCGCTGAGCGAGGCTGCTGTCTGGAGCTCAATTCGCAGCCGCAGCGCATGGACCTGTTCGATCTGCAATGCCAAATCGCCAAGGATCAAGGCGTGCTGATCAGCATCAATTCGGATGCGCATCGCACGGCTGATTTTTCCCAGTTGCGTTTCGGGGTCGCGCAGGCACGTCGAGCCTGGCTGGAACCCCATAACGTGCTCAACACTCGGTCGCTATCAGCGCTGAAGTCGTTTCTGCGCGGTGTCGGGGACAGGCATACAGAACGGGATCAAAGCTTATGTCAGCGTTAGACAACATCACCCGGCCATTCGATTCAGCTGGAACAAGGGATCGCTGACTTGATGTAGATCAAGTCGCAAGCAGGGCAGACTTTCAAAATCAAAAAAAGTGGCGGGGTTGGCTCATGGGCGCAGAAATACATGAGCGACTGTCTGAATGCTGAGTAACTGGAAGGGCTGGATGCCTGGGACGGGGCGCGGACCTGCGCTCGTGCACTCGTCAATGTAGGACTTTCATCTGACTGGAGGACCTGTCATGAGCCAGTATCAACGCTTGTTGCTGATAATCGATCCGACGCTGCGCCAATACCCGGCACAACATGCGATGGCGCTGGCCAGGGCCAGCGGCGCCAGTCTGCATATCCTGGCACTTGTTCCCGCTATAAAAGGGTTGTGGATGCTTGAGGAGCGCGACAGGTTACAGCTTCGTGAGGATTGCCTGCGACCCCATCGCGACTGGCTCAATGAGCAGACCACCCCGTTGCATGGCAGGGGGATTACAGTGACCACGCAACTGACGTGGGCTGAAGATATGGAAAAGGACATCATCGATTATGTGACCGACATGCAACCTGATCTGCTGATCAAGCAAATCCGGCACGAGTCGGCATTCAAACGGGCAATCTTCACCCCGCTGGATTGGCAACTGCTGCGCCATTGCCAAGTGCCGGTGTATCTGGTGGGAAGCAGCCGGCACGTGTTACCACGCAAAGTGGTGGCTGCTGTCGAGGTCACCGATACCACGCCCGCCGACAACACGTTGAACGAACGGATCATCCAGCAGGCAAGTAGCCTTGCCCTGCAGTGCGATGCCGAGCTGCATCTGCTGTACGCCTGCACCATCTCGGCAGCGTACCTGGCGGACTATGACGGCCTTACCCTTGCTGAACTGACCAAGGCGCTCGGCAGGGATCTGAAAAAAGCCTTTCTGGCGCTGGCCGACCAGTTCGGCGTGCCGTCCGATCGCCGACATTTCATAGAAGGACACCCGATCGCAGTCTTGAATGAGTTTAGCCACGACCATCAAATGGATGTGATCGTCATGGGCAAAGTCCAGTCCCATGGTCTGGGCAAGTTATTGGGCAGCACCACCGAGCACATCCTGTACCAGGCGCCGTGCAGCATTCTGGCGGTATAGAAGCGGCGTTACAGGCGCGCGTATTGGGCCTTTGTAGAAACTGGATGTAGGGGAGGGGGCTGCTCCACGCGGCGATCATGTGAACGACTGCGTCGACATATCATCAGCCCGCAATTGGGTTGTCGGTGTCAGTGCCGGAGTATTGCGACATCGAACTTGCACGTGCCGATTGATCCCCATAACGCGCTTTTGTATTCGCCCGTATGGCAGGAGAGATGATGAGCACCGCCATGGTTACTCCTGCGGATCATCCAGCCATCGTGTCACGCGGGCTGAGTAAATGGTTTGGCGAGGGGAGTGCGCGCATGAAGGCCGTCGATGATGTGGCGCTGGTTGTTCAATACGGTGAGATGGTGTTTATCGTCGGACCTTCGGGCAGCGGCAAAACCACGCTGCTGAGCATGATTAGCGGAATCTTGCGCCCGGATGCCGGCACGGTGACGATCAATGGCCAGGATATCTGGAGCCTGGACAGCGAACAGTTGGCGCAACTGCGCCTGAACGACATCGGCTTTGTGTTTCAGGATTATCACCTGTTCACCCGGTTGACCGCTGCCGAGAATGTCGCCATTCCGTTGATTCTCCAGCATTACGACTGGAACGATGCCATCGCACAGGCGAGGGCGAGCCTTGAGATCGTTGGCCTCAAGGATCGCGCGGATATCCTGCCGGTCAAGCTTTCCGGCGGTGAACAACAGCGAGTTGCCATCGCGCGTGCCATTGTCGGCAAACCGCCGATCCTGATTCTGGATGAGCCCACCGCGTCCCTTGATGGCGATACCGGCAAGATGATCATTGCCTTCGTCAAGGCTCATATCCTCAATCAGCAACGATGCATTCTGATTGTCACGCATGACACGCGGATCAATGAATACGCCGATCGCATCATCTGCATGGAAGATGGCCGCATCGCCGAGCCCAAGCGAACTTCGCCGTGAAAAAACCGCTGCTGTTCATGCTGGCGGTGCTCGGTGTGCTGGGCGGTTTGGTTGCCGCATACCTGTTCGGTCGTACACCGCACACGCTGCCGCCAACATTCGCGCCGGCGAGTAGCACCTACGACACCGCCATTTATGCCAACGGGATTATCGAAAGCGAGCAGCCCGGTGGTAACAATATCGTGATCTACCCGCAGGTGGCCGGGCCTGTGACTCAGTTGATGGTGTACGAGGGGCAAGCGGTCAGCCGCGGTATGCCGTTGGCGACCCTGGACGACGCTGTCCCCAAGGCCAATTTCGAATTGGCGCAGGCCAATTTGACCACCGCTCGGGACCAGTACAACAAACGGCTGGCGTCCTACGCCATTGATCCGAAGTCCATCAGCAAAGACAGCCTCGACACCGCGAAAAATCAGATGGCCCAGGCTCAAGCCGCGTTAAAGTCGCAGGCGGCGACGTTGGCGCAGTACGTGATAAAGGCACCCACGGACGGGGTGGTTCTGGCCGTCAACAGTTCGGTGGGCAGCTATGTTTCTCCCCAGGGCGCCTACAACGTGTATACCCAGGCGTTCAGCCCGCTGATAGTGATGAGTGGCAAACAGGATTACCTGGCGGTGCGCTGTTACGTCGACGAGATCCTGATTGCCCGTTTACCCCCGCCCGAGCGCATACGGGCGCAGATGCTGGTCCATGGCACGGATATCCGCGTGCCGCTCGAGTTCGTGCGGGTGCAACCCTACGTAACGCCGAAAATAGAGCTGTCCAATCACCGTCAGGAGAAAGTCGACCTGAGGGTACTGGCGGTTGTTTTTCGCTTTGAAAAAAAAGACCTGTCCATGGTGTATCCAGGGCAGTTGGTCGATGTCTTCATAGGTCAGAAAGAGCAATGACCAGGCCACGCCGCGGTTGCCTATGGGCCGCCTGCGGACGCCTCCTGTGCCTGTTATTGCTGACCAGTGCCTGCACCGTCGGGCCGGATTTTTCCCGCCCCTCAGCGCCCACGCAACAGGGCTATGTGCGCGATGCCTTGCCAAATACCGTGGCGGCACAGGGCCAGACGCAACGCTTCAGTGCCGGTGCCGATGTCTCGGCGTACTGGTGGCGACTTTTTCGCAACCCGTCGCTGGATGCCCTTGTGCAGCAGGCGATTGCCCAAAACATGACGTTGCAAGCCGCGCAGGCCAGTCTGCGGCAGAGCCAGCACCTGCTCATGGCCGGCAATGGGGTGTTCTACCCGTGGCTGGATGCTCGCTTCGAGGCCAGTCGCCAGCGTAACAGTGCCGTCCGGCAGGGGCTGACGACAACCGATTCGATCTTTAACCTGCTGACATTGAGCGGCACGATCAGTTATACCCTCGACCTGTTTGGCGGCGCGCGGCGTACCGTCGAAGGGCTGCAAGCACAGGTCGATCAGCAGACCTGGTTGATGCAGGCGACTTACCTGACCCTGACAGCCAATGTGGTCAATGCCGCAATCGCCCGCGCCGCCTATGCCGCGCAGATTGAAGCCACGGAGCAACTCATCGACCTGCAACTTCAGCAGCTTCGTTCCACCGAAGCACAAGTGCGTGGCGGTACGGTGCCGTACTCGGCGACTCTCAGCCTGAAAAGCCTGATTGCCGCCAACCAGGCCCAATTGCCAGCCCTGAAACAAAAAGTTAGCCAGGCCGAGCATTTGCTGGCCACGCTCGAAGGCGTCGCACCGAGCCAGGTCGAACTCCCGCAGATCCGATTGTCGGAGCTCATGCTGCCCGAAGATTTGCCTGTCAGCCTGCCTTCCATGCTGGTTCGCCAGCGCCCGGACATCCTGGCTGCCGAAGCGCAATTACACCAGGCGAGCGCTGCCATCGGGGTGGCCACGGCGGCGATGTTCCCCAGTTTCAGCCTCACCGGTACCTACGGTACGGCCGGCTCTTCCGCCCATTCGCTGTTCGCCGACGGTGGACGACTCTGGAGCATCGGTCACGCGGTCGACATCCCATTGTTCCAGGGCGGTCGCCTGTGGTTTGGCCGCAAGGCCGCCATCGACGCCTACCAGCAAGCATCAGCCAATTACCGGCAAGTGGTGCTGGAATCGTTCGCGCAGGTGGCCGATGTGCTTAAAGCGCTGGAGTTCGATGCAGTGGCACTGCAAAAGCAGGCTGAAGCGCAGGCCTCGGCGCAAGAGGCCTTGAGATTATTGCAGGCCAACTATCGCTCGGGACTGGTGACTTATCTGGATCTGTTAGTGGCCGACGTGCAGCTGCATCAGGTCAACATTGCCTATTTGCAGGCGCTGGCCCAGCGTTATCAGGACACCGTGGCCCTGTTCATTGCCCTGGGCGGCGGTTGGTGGAACCGCGCGGATGCGGGCGGCGGCAGGCCAGCGCCATGAAATACGCCGGCCTGCTGCGCATCGGGTACAAGCTCCTGGTCAATGATCGCGCCAAGTTTTCCGCTCTGCTGGTGGGCATCACCTTTTCGGTGTTCCTGATGATGCAAATGACTGCCATGTTCGCCGGTATCCTGAACCGTGCTTATTCAACGGTGACCAACATCGGGGCACCGATGTGGATCATCGATCCGGCGGTGAACACACCTACCATCGTCACCCCACTGCCTGACTACCTGCTCGATGCGGTGCGCAGCATGAAGCAAGTGGAATACGCGGTGCCGATTTTCATCGGTAGTGCACAGGTGCGGCTCAACGACGGCACTTACCAGGGGGTCAGCGTGATCGGGCTGGACGATACGAGCCTGCTCGGCCGCCCGGAGCTGGAGCAGGGGGTCATCGAGGATATTTACGCCGAAAACGCCTTCATCATGGTTCACGATGCCGAGTTTGCGAAGTTGGGCAACCCCCGCATCGGCACCACCTTTGAACTCAATGACCACCGCGGCACCATCGTCGGCATTGCCAAGGTTCTGGTCGGCGGATTAACTGGCGTGCCGACGCTCTACACCACCTACCGGCGCGCCATCGAATACATACCCACCACCCGTTTCACGGTGTCTTACATTTTGCTCAAGCCCAGGAGCAAGCGGGCTGAGGCGGCCATCAAGCAACAAGTCGCGCAGTTAGGCTACATCGCGATGACCCGGGCTGAATTCAACCAGCGCATCGCCAATTACTACATTTATCAGACCGGGGTGGGCACCAACATCCTGATGATGACGGCCATCAGCTTTCTGGTCGGCTTATCGATTTCCGGTCAAACGTTCTACAGTTTTATCCTGGAAAACCTGGACAAATTCGCTGCCCTTCGGGCAATCGGTGCCAAAAGGCGAGAGCTGGTGTACATGATCCTGTTCATGGCGCTGTTCACGGCCATGACCGGCTATGGATTGGGCATCGGCCTGGTCACCCTGATGATTGCCCTTGTACGGACGTATTTACCCAATTACGCGGCGATTATTACCTTCTGGAATCTGGGTTTGGCTTTTGGCCTGGTCCTTCTCATCGCCGGGTTTTCCAGTTACCTGGGCATCCGCAAGGTATTGAGGATTGAACCATTCGAGATTTTCAGAGGCTAAAAGCGGTGTCTGAATCCAGTTTTATATTCCCAGCGTATTGTCTAGCCTTAGAGGAGGGCGGTTTTACATCACTGATGCTTAAATCGGCTATTAGTAACTCAACTAAACAGACATTTAGTTTAGTTATTCTTTTTGGTCATAACGGAGCGGGCAGCTGAAGGGGCGAGTTCATCTCAACATTAAACGCACGAGATCCGTTCGAGTTAAGCTCTGGTTGAAAATTTCAATCGGGAGTAAGCCTGATGCCGCAGATTCTGACGCCATGGATGGTTGAGAGCGCTTACCGTTATTTGAATGCTGCAATAAAACTTAGGCGTGGTCATGACATGCTGGACATTGCCCAGATTAATGCTGCAATCGGCAGGGAAATCCTCCTGAAAAGCTTCATATCAAAGCCGGATGACAAGCTTGGCCAGGTCAATGAAACCTACAAACTGGACGACGATGCGCTTGAGGCTGCACACGCGTATTTGAAAACAGCAGAGAGAGTTCCGACTAACCGCAGATACCCAAATAAGCACGATCTGCTGACGCTATTTTATGCGATCTCTGAACCGATCCGGCAACGAGTTCGGCTTGATCGTCGAGAGCATTGGATCGAGAAATATCGCGACGTTTTCACCAAGGCGCGTTATCGATACGAGAAAAGTGCCGCGAAAGGTTCCGACGACATCTTGATCGGGATCCTGGACGAGCTGATTGATGACGTGGTGGACTGGTATCGCGAACTGGGCTGCAAAGATCTGTTCATCGTGTGTTACGCAATGCCGTCGCAGGAGCAGCTATCGGATTCCGATCTGGAGTCGAAGAGGTTGTGAGCCAGGCTTCAAATCTGACCACTACACGCTCACACGTGCGTATATAACAGTACGCATAATGTATATTATGTTAAATCATATGTTATGTCAGATATGTTCATGCGCTGATTATGTGACGCCTGATGAAAAAGTAGAAAATGACTGATTAAAAAAAATACCAAGATATCAGTGAGATGCAGCATTCTCCGCTGTCAAGGTTTCCCTTGCCCCCCCTCGTTAACGGTTAAAAAAGGAGAATCCTGATGAGGCTTTTGCCTGTTTAAAAAGCCTAAAAAGAAGACTAAATACTGTGCTATTTTTCAAGAGTACTCGTGACTTCCTTTTAGACCAATGGGATCGTCAATGTCAAAAGTCATAGACCCTCGGCCTGTCCTTGCTGGTCCCGAAAGTATGTCTCTCGATCTCGGGCTGTACTACGCTCGCTACCCCTGCATCGAAGCCTTCCTCAGTAGTCTCTCCGCTAATCTTGATGTAGAAACGGACTTAAAATGCGCTATCCGCTTTCTTGCATATCATAGTCACCCGCTTGGAACCTTTAATAATTACCGAACATTCGTTGAACGTTTGCTCCTATGGAGCTGGATTGTCGCCGAAAAAACTGTACTGACACTAGATAAAGAGACGTTTACGAATTTTATTACTTTTTGCAAGATGCCACCTTCAAATTGGGTTGGATTTTCTACAACCGCTAGATTCGCTCAAGTCGATGGTAATTCGGTTTTCAATGAATCATGGCGGCCTTTCAATATTCGAGCATCTAAAGATGTAGGGGCGCGCAGCCCTAAAGTGGAAACCTTGCGTTTCATTCGTAGCGTTTGTAGTTCATTTTATGGTTTTCTCTGCGAGGAAGATGTGATAGCGATAAATCCAGCTATATCATCACGAACTTTCTATGGAAGAGGAATGCGCGCTACTTACCCTGTGGAACGATATTTAACTTCCGAGCAATTAGGTCAGGTTCTGCAAGCGCTAGAATTTCATGCGCTGGGTGATCCTGCTGGTGAGCGTGCTCTTTTTATAATAGCAGCAACGACTCTTATGTGTTTGCATGCTGCAGACCTTGCAAATGCTGATAACTACTGCCCATGCATGAATTGCTTTGTTCTAGACGATGCCAGATGGTGGTTGATACTAGAGGCGCCAGGTCGGCTGCTAAGGAAAGTTGAAGTCACTCCAGAGTTCCTGCCCTACTTGAGACGCTATCGAAAAAGCCGAGGACTACCCCCGTTCCCAGAGCAGAACGAAGAAATCCCTATCTTGGAGGCTAGTCACGGGCGCCCCGGTCTTTCCGTGCGACAAATACGAAGCATTGTTAAAGAAGCGCTTATGAAAGCTCATGCAAGCATTACTTCTACAGACAAAGGCGGTGAGCACTGGAATATCCTGCTTGGTGGCAGTATGCGTTTTTTGAAAGAAAGCGGCGCAAAGATTCGTGCGCAAAGCTTCCGCCCTGCCGAGTTGCAGAAATATCTAGGCATTTTCAGCTTGGCTTATACCTATGGAAGGTATTATGGTTGATAGAGCGTTCCCCGCTAGCTTAAATTCCTGGCCTATAAGCTTCTCTGGCGGGACGCCCGGCAGACTCATTTCTCCCATTTAAAAATCCGACTCCAATCGTAACTGCATGTTATTAAACGTATTATTTGTAAGGATCATGGGGTTACAGATTTTAAGAAGGACAGCGAGGATTGATCGGAGAAATCTAAGCAATATCCGATAATCACCAGACCCGGATATTGCTCTATACTACGCTGAAAGACCGATATAGACGCATTCGCCCAGGTTGAACCACTTCATGTCGCAGCATCCCCAGCCGCTTTTCGAGACCTTTGATCGCTTCCACGAACTCAACTTTCTTCACCTCAATGGCGAGCTTCCAGCGGTTCGGGACTTCCTCCATGGTTGTGCCGATGAGCTCCAGGCCGTCGAGGGCTATCGCGCCGTTCGGGGATTTCTGAAGTCCTACGCCGGCAACGAAGCCACGTTCAACTCCTATCGAACCCACGTCGAGCGGCTGCTGCTCTGGTCCCTACTGGTGGCTGTCAAGCCCCTTGTTGAACTGCGTCGCCGGGACGCCGAGGCCTTCATGGAGTTCTGCCTCAACCCGCCCGCCGACTGGATAGGTCCGGTCGTAAAGTCCCGCTTCCTGCGCGTGGGTGGTCGCAAGAAGCTCGACACGGACACCTACATCGTCAATTTGCAATGGCGACCTTTCAGTCACACTGTGGCCAAGCGCGAACGCAAGATTGCCGAAGAGGCCGTTGCCGCCCTTCCCTCCCGTCCCTACCGCTTGTCCCAGGGATCGGTGGCTCAGGTATTCGCAGTCTGCGGCAGCTTCTTCCAACACGCGATTGATGAGGGTCTCACCGAGGTGAACCCCTTCCGGGCGGTAAAACAGAAATCCATCTACAAGCAACGCAACACCTTGGATGTGGCGTCACGTTCCCTGACTCCGCTGCAGTGGAGCTACGTGATCGAGACTGCCGAGCAGATGGCCGCGACCGACCCGACACACGAACGCACTCTGTTCATCGTTGCGACTCTGTTCTCCATGTACCTGCGAGTCTCCGATCTGGTCGGGCGTGACAACTGGACGCCTACCATGGGCGACATCCGCCGCGATAGCATGGGCAACTGGTGGTTTCATGTGGTGGGCAAAGGCAACAAGGCCGCCAAGATCAGCATCCGCGACGAATACATCCAGAACTACCTG
Organism: Pseudomonas sp. PSB11; assembly: GCF_014596605.1. Lineage (NCBI taxonomy): Bacteria > Pseudomonadati > Pseudomonadota > Gammaproteobacteria > Pseudomonadales > Pseudomonadaceae > Pseudomonas > Pseudomonas sp. PSB11. The sequence goes on along the minus strand of NZ_NOIO01000004.1, from coordinate 183,042 downwards.
ATACGCTATCGCCAGCATTTACAGCTCTCCCCCCAGCCATCTGCCCACGAGAAAACACCGTTGATCAGTTCCCTGAAGGGGCGTGGTGGGCTATCTGATCGACATATTCGCCTGCTGCTCCAAGGGCTATTTGATCGCGCTATGGGGCGTATGGCTGAGGAAGGCTGGAGCGATGACGAAATAGACCAGTTGCGTTCAGCTTCACTGCATTGGTTACGCCACACCTCCGCAACCTTTGATGCACCATATCGAGAGATGAAGGACCTCCAGGCTGACCTTCGTCACAATAGTCTCAGCACTACCCAAAATACGTACTACAACTCGCTGGACGAACAACGGGCACACTCGGTGAAAAGCCTTCCAATCAGACGTTAGACGCCCATTAAACACACACTTGTTTAGCCATCGCGCATAGCTTGAGAACGAGAAAATTTTCCTTGGCTCAGGTGATGGGTGAGTTATGCAACCAGCGCATGCTCGACCTCGACTCGCGGACATGCCATCTGCTTGCTGGCGCGTTTCTGCGCCAGCAAGAAATCAGGAGGTCGCGCTTCCGTCGTCATTGAAAAAGTCATCACGGGAGATGCGTCCGAAATCGCTGAGGTCTTGGTCTTACTGGTCTTCAGCGACCGTCTCGAAGATCGTCGATCATTGCAGCCTTCGTGCTGTACTTGGCTCCGAGATGTACCAGCCTCTCGATGTTCGCGGCAGTGAAGAACTGGTGGCCGGCAGCGATGACTCTCTGTGCTTTGATAATCCCGTGCAGGACTTCACCCACCCATTTCGCAGGCTGCGATCTTCAGGCGTTGGGGTTCGACAAGGCCCGGTCTCATCGTACGGGGCGTCCTGATTATGATCCGGCTAATCTGCTCAAGATCTGTCAGTACGGCTACGTGCAGCGCAACCGTCACGTTCATTGAAAAGTATGGATGTGATGACCGGCGCCTCAGCACCTGCTAACCATCGAGTTGGCAGCCGCTTCGAGTCTCAAGGCTTTCTCATGATCCAACGCCTAGCCTAGGATCCGACTACGCACAGCGGATCGGCATCTATAGCAGCCGAGACCATGGTGGTTCCATATGCCGGTTGCGAGCGGTCAACCAGAGCACCACACCCGACATGGGTGCGGTGCTCAGTTCCTGATAGCAGTGGATCAGCCGGCAGTCGATTCCAGAGGTTTCTCCATCAGCGTGCAGACCTGACCCGGCCGGTGCCAGAGAAAACCCATAATGGCGGCGGCGCCCACCAGCCCCGGCAGCGCGAACGCCAGAAAGCTCGCCTGCAACGGCAGTTGCGCGGCGTGCAAAGCTCCGCCCAGCAACGGGCCGATGATGGCGCCAATACGGCCAATTCCCATCGCCCAGCCCAGACCAGTGGAGCGGATATGCGCGGGGTAAAATTGCACGGCGCAGGCATTGGCGAGGATCTGCGTACCGATAGTGCAGGCCCCGGCCACGCCGATCAGCAGGTAGAGCACCGGCAGCGGTGACTTCAGCGCCAATAGACTCAGCGACAGCGCACCGGTGGCGAAGAACGCCAGGAGTACCCGACCCAGGCCTATGCGATCTCCCAGCCAGCCGCCGCCGATTGCCCCGAAGATGGCGCCGAAGTTCAGCACCAGCAGGAACGCCAGGCTGGAGTTGAGGCCGTAGCCGGCAGCGTTCATAAGCTTCGGCAGCCAGGAACTCAGGGCGTAGACCATCAGCAGGCAGCAGAAGAAGGCCACCCAGAGCATCAGCGTTTTCAGTGCGCGACCATCCTGGAACAACTGGGAGATGGCCACCTTGCCCGCCTGCCCCTTTGCCAGATTGAGCCGGTCGTGCATTTTGGGCACGTAGTCGGGCTCTGCCCTGGCCAGCAGCTCTTTGGCGCGTTCGACCTCCCCCTGGCGCAGCAGGAAGTTCAACGACTCCGGCAGCTGGCGCACCAGCAACGGCAGCACCAGCAGCGGTACAACCGCCACGAAGAACACCGATTGCCAGCCCCAGCTGGGCATCAACGCCATGCCCAGACCCGCAGAGAGCATGCCCCCCACCGAGTAACCGCTGAACATGATCGCCACCAGGGTGCTGCGGATTTTCTTCGGCGCGTACTCGTTCATCAGCGCCACCACATTGGGCATCACCCCACCGATACCAAGCCCGGCGAAAAAGCGGCAAATGGCAAACTCCTCGGGAGTGCGCGCGAATCCGTTGATCACGGTAAAACCGCTGAACAGGACCACACAGGTCATGATGGTCTTGCGGCGCCCGATCCGGTCCGACAGTGGGCCGAAGAACAGTGCACCGAGCATCATGCCCACCAATGCGCAGCTGCCTAGCAGACCGGCCTGCAGCGCAGAGAGGTTCCAGGCTTGCATCAGCGACGGCAGCACCACGCCGTAGATAACCAGATCATAGCCATCGAAGATAATGATCAGCGCGCACCAGAACAGCACGCGCCCGTGAAAGGTATTGAAGCGGGCCCCGTCAAGCAGGGCGGAAACGTCGATATCACGCATGGCATAGCTCTTCTTGTCATTGTTATAGAGCCGGAACCGGCATCGAGGCCGATTCCGGTAGAACGACGCGCAACTAGGCGCAGTGGCTCAGGGCTGTCCAACCTAGTCGAGCGCGGGCATCTCGCACGTCAGCGTCGAGGTCGTGGTTCCACAACCAGTCGAAGCGGCTAGCCAAGGTAGCTCCCAGCGCCTGTTTGTCATCACCCACTGCCGGGTCACGCAGTTCGTAAAGTTCACCGGCTTCCCAGGAGGTACGCTGCACGCGGCAGGCACGCGGGCGGCGCAAGGCGTCGTAGGCAGCCAGCAACTCATCGAGGTTGCCGCGACTCACCTGAACATCTCCCAGCAGGCGGGCGAGGAAGTAGGCGTCCTCGAGCCCCTGCCCTGCCCCGGCGCCCTGGTGCGGCAGCATCGCGTGGGCGGCATCGCCGATCAGCGCCACACGGCCGTGGACATAACCAGGTAGCTCGGCGAGGTCGTGCAGAGCCCAGTAGGTTGGCGAGGGAATGCACTCCAGCAGGATTCGCGCAGCATCGCCCCAGCCGACGAAGGCGTCGAGCATCTCACGCTGGCTGGCCTGACGAACCCAGGGCGAATTCTCGGGCCAGGTGGGCGCGGGCTGACTGCGGTCAGATACGAAGGCCACCACGTTGATGATGCGCCCCCGCTTAACCGGAAAGGTAAGGATGTGGCCATCCAGGCCCAGGTACATCTGCGGCACGTCCACCAAGTGCTCGTCAACGCCAGCGGCACGGTAGGCCTCGCGCAGGTGCAGGCTATCGATCATGCCACGGTAGGCGCAGGTACCACTGAAGCGCGGCACGGCGGGCGGGGCCCCGATACCCTCGAGGACATGGCCACGAATAGCCGATTTGATGCCATCGGCGGCGATCAGCAAGTCACCGCGATATTCACTACCGTCGGTAAAGCGCACACAGGCCTCATCGCCGTGCTGCTCCACGCCCACGGCGCGCTTATTGAATCGGGCAATGCCCTCCGGCAGTCGGCTGGCGAGCACGTCGAGGAAATCCGCCCGGTGCACCGAAGACTGCCCCACGCCAGGAGCCACGCTCGCGCCAATGTAACCGGCGTCGACGCTGCGGCGCCATTCGAACCACACGTCCTGCCAGGGCTCGGGGGTGCGATCGGCAACCTGGGCGTAAGGCTCTGCAATGCCGAGACCGGCAATGGCTCGCACCGCGTTAGCACCGAAGGAAACGCCCGCTCCCACCTCACCGAAGGCCGGTGCGGATTCGAAGAGCTGGACGTCGAGATGGGAATGGCGGCACAGATCCAGTGCCAGGGCGACGCCGGAAATACCGCCGCCGATGATGCCGATACGCAGGGCAGGCTTGGTGATCATGTTTGTACCCATGATGTTGTTGTTGGAGTGAAGTCATCATGGGCGCACGAGAAATATTGATAAATACCGCAGCCTGCATACAAACTATTTCAAACCTGAATATTCCTACCAACCTATGAGGCAGACCATGGACCTGCGCGACCTGGATCTGAACCTGCTAGTGGTGTTCAACCAGTTGCTGATCGACCGCCGCGTCTCCACCGCCGCGGAAAGCCTGGGTCTGACCCAGCCCACCGTGAGCAACGCCCTCAGGCGCCTGCGTACAGCCCTGCAGGACGACCTGTTCGTGCGTACCTATCAGGGTATGGAGCCTACCCCCTACGCCCAGCAACTTGCTGAGCCAGTGTCGCTGGCCATCCATACCCTGCGCGAGGCGCTGAGTCGCCAAGACAGTTTCGACCCGCTAACCAGCGAACGCACCTTCACCATCGCGATGACCGATATCGGTGAAATCTACTTCACCCCGCGCCTGATGGATGCCCTCTCCCGCCTGGCACCAGGCTGCCGCATCAGTACCGTGCGCAACACCTCCGTATCCCTGATCGAGGCGCTGCAGAGCGGCACCGTCGACCTCGCCGTAGGCCTGCTGCCACACCTGCAGGCAGGCTTCTTCACTCGCCGTCTGTTCCATCATCGTTACGTATGCATGTGTCGCAAGGACCACCCCGTCACCAGCGAGCCGCTCACGCTGGAGCGCTTCTGCGCTCACGGTCATGTGCGGGTCATCGCCGCCACCACCGGCCACGGCGAAGTGGACGCACACATGGCGCGTCTGGGGATAGAGCGGGACATCCGTCTCGAAGTGCCGCACTTCGTCGCTGTGGGCCATATTCTCCAGCGCACCGATCTGCTGGCCACGGTACCCGAGCGCTTTGCCGAGTGCTGCGTCCAGCCCTTCGGTTTGGTGGCCCTGCCCCACCCCGTGCAGCTACCGGAAATCGATATCAACCTGTTCTGGCACGCCAAGTATCACCGAGACTCCGCCAACCGCTGGCTCAGGCAACTGATGTTCGAGCTATTTGCGGACTGACGGCGCCCGAAGTGCCTGACAGCCCATTGCCTGCCATGAGGGATCGGGCTGACTGCCGAGTCCTGCGACGGACTCAATACACGCAGCTCTCGCCCTGGCGCAGATACACCAGGGTATGGATCTCGCCGTGTGAATCCTCATAGACCATGGTCGCCTCGCCCACCTCACAGCCCTGAGGCATCTCGATCGAAATGACCCTGGCGACATCCATGGCCTGGCCATAATGGTATGGCTGCGCATCGTCGGCGACTGCCCACTGAGCGACAAGTGTCACGCCGATCATCCAGTATCTTGCTTTCATGCTGCACCTCGTAATGACTCGATGAGCATCAGCTTAAGGAGTGGTTCCGGCAAGAAACAGCGAACTCCAGGCAAGGTAGTTTTGCCTTTAGCGTAATAATCGAAGAGCGCTAAGCGACAGGGCATCAACCCTGGCCACACCGGTTTGCTCCCAGGGTCACGCCCAATAGGTGGGGTTTTCCACCAGGGTTCGATTACCGCGGAATACCAGGGGTAATTGCTCCTTGAGGAACTCCACCCAGGTTCTCACCTTGGCATCGAGAAAGCGCCGCGACGGGTACAGCGCATAGATACCCCGCTCGTGCAGGCGATGTTCGGCCAGCAGGCGTACCAGTCGGCCCTGTGCGAAGGCCTTGGCCGCTATCAGGTCCGGCAGTACGCAAATACCCATACCCTCTCCTGCCGCCTGGGCCATCGCCTCGGCGACGTTGACCTGAAATGTTTCTCCCAGACGGATCGCCCGCTCGACGCCGTTGTCGGTAAAGGTCCAGCTGTCGCCAAAAACCGGGTCGAGCAGGCGCAGGCAGCGATGCTGGCTCAGCTCGTCGAGAGTCATCGGAATACCGTGCTGCCCCAGGTAGCTCGGCGCCGCACAGACCACGCTGTAGGTAGTGCCGAGCAGTTGAGCGACCAGTTCGGAGTCGGGCAACTCCCGGGCCAGAGTAATGACCACATCCTGCCCCTCCTCGAGCAGGTCAGGGTGGCGCTGGGAGAGCGTCAGCTCAAGGTTCACTTCCGGGTAGAGCTCGCTATAGCGGGCGGCCAAGGGTGCAAGTAGATGGGTGCCCAAACCGGTGATCGCGTGCACCCGCAGGCGCCCCCTGGGCATCAGGTAGGCACCACCGGCCTCGGCGCCAGCGTCTTCCAGCTCGCTGAGAATATGCCGACAGCGCTCCAGGTAACGGCTGCCTACCTCGGTCAGCCCCAGCCGGCGGGTGGTACGTTGCAGTAGGCGTGCCTGCAGATGACTTTCGAGTTCGGACACCTGCCGCGACACCTGCGCGGTGGACAAGCCCAGCGTCTGTGCAGCAGCCGTGAAGGTGCCCGCGTCCACCACGCGAGTAAACACCCGCATTGCCTGAAAAACATCCATCTGACTGTTACCTATTTAGTAAGTGTTCTTTGCATAAGACGGCTATTTTTGCATGAAAGCATGGGAAATATACTGCCGCCTTCGCGGGCCGGCCCGGACTTTCCAGCGTGCGCCCGTCCCCCGACGCTTTGCTTAACCGAGGTATTCATGACTCCCGATCAACGATTTGCCCGCTGGGTTCAAATCGCTATCTCGGCCCTAGCCTGTTGCTTCATCTACTTCCTAACCGCCGACCTGAGCATGCCGTTGACACCACAGGCGCAGTTGACCCGACCGGTACTGAAGGTCGCGCCGCGGGTCGCAGGCCAGGTCAGTGAGCTGGCGGTGAGCAATAACCAGTACGTACAACCTGGCCAGTTACTGTTTCGCCTCGATCCGCAGCCATTCGAGCTGGAGGTGCAGCGGGCCGAGTTGGCGCTCGAACAGGCACACCAGGACAACACTGAACTCGATGCCCTGCTGGCCGCCGCCCGTGCCGAGGTCAGCGCGGCCCAAGCCAAGTCGAACGAGTCGGGCGCTCAGGCCCTACGCCTGTCGCGCCTGCTCGAACGCCAGCATGTCTCGCGCCAGGCCTACGATGCGGCCGAAGCGCAGCATCTGATGGCCCAGGCCCAACTGCGTACGGCGCAGGCCAGAGTCCGTGAACTGCAGGCCCGTCGCGGCGGCGCCGACGGTGCCAATCTACGGCTACGCCAAGCCCGCAATGCACTGCTCCGGGCGCACCTGCAGCGGGACTACAGCGAGGTTCGCGCCGAACGTGGCGGCGTGCTCAGCAACCTGCAGCTCACCCCCGGCACCTTCGTCGCGGCAGGAACGCCGGTGGCCGCTCTGGTCGAGGACCGCCTGGACATCATCGCCGACTTCCGCGAGAAGTCCCTGCGCTACATCGGCGTCGACACCCCAGCCGTGGTCGTATTCGACGCCCGTCCAGGCGAGCTGTTCAGCGCCCGGGTCAGTCATTTCGACGCCGGAGTCCGGGAAGGCCAGATCGATGCCAACGGCGAGCTGGCAACGCCCGCGCAATCCGAGCGCTGGGTTCGCGACGCGCAACGACAACGCGTGCACCTGGCACTCGATGAAGAGCTGCCGTTCCTGCTGCCCACCGGGGCTAAGGCCACGGTTCAGCTGAAGCCCTTCGACAACCCGCTGGTGAACCTCGCCGCTACGCTGCAGATCCGCCTGATCAGTTGGTTGCACTATGTCTACTGAACCCTCCGCGGCGGCACACACACTTGCCGAAAGGGCCACAGCGCCCCGTTTGTCACTGGGCAAGAACGACCTGCGCCAGTGTCTGCGCATCGCCACTGGCGGCAGTCTGGCCTTTGTCCTGTGCAAGCTGTTCGACCTGCAGTACGGTGCCTTCTTCTGCGTCTATCCGATGCTACTGCTCGGCCTGGTGCCGCGCCTGACTGCCCACCTGATGCGCCAGTTCTTCACCCAGGGACTGGTCGTCAGCCTGGAGGTCGCGTTGCTCTACGGTCTGTTCGGCGGCCGACCGCTGCTGATGATTCCGCTGGTGTTCTTGCTGTTTCTCTACCGTTTCGCGCTGATGGCCAGCGGCCCGAACTTCCTGTTCGGCGCCCTCGGCGCAGTATTTCTGTCGATCCAGCTGAACTTCGCCAGCTACCCGCACACCGACGTCATCGCCATGCTTGGGAGCAATGGCCTGGCCATCGTGCTGGCCGCAGCGATCGCCGTGCTGATGTTCTACCTGTTTCCCGACTGCGAGCCGCGCCCCGCACGCACGCCGCCGCCCAAAGACCGCGCCAGTCGGCGCCACGAGGCACTGCTCGGGGCAACGGTGGCGACGCTGTCGTTCAGCGTATTCCAGTGCCTGGATCTGCAGGACTCGCTGTCGGCTCAGGTCGCCAGCATCCTGCTGTTGTTTCCCATGCACTGGAACGGCTCACGCTTCGCCGGCCGTACCCGTGCGCATGGCACCCTGCTCGGCTGCGTGATTGCCCTGCTGATCATGCTGCTGCTCTATGATCACCACGACCTACTGCCGCTGGTCGCCCTGCTGCTATGGATCGCCGCCATGGTCTGCGCGCGCTGGCACATGCTGGAAAAGGGGGTGCCCGGCGTCGGCTTCGGCGCTTTGACCACCCTGGCCATCCTGTTCGGCCAGTCGCTTACGCCCAGCCACGACATCATATTTGCGACCCTCTACCGGCTGAGTTCGGTGTGTGTCTCGGTGCTGTTGACCCTGTTCGTCGTGTTCATGGTGCACCGCTTGCTCAACCGCTTTGTCACTACTCGCCACAGCAGCCATTGAAGCCAACAGCTGCGGCCACGGCGATTGTCAGATCAGCGCGCGTTTTTCCTGCTCGTACACAAAGCCGGCGACCGCGCACCGCTACAATTTGTTATCACGCGTGCAACACTTTCGCGGCAAGACGCGCTTGGCCGTGGATCCGAGCGTTTTACGATCATCTGGGAGAAATGATGCGAACGCGCGTGAACCGGCGAATCCACTTGCTCCGCCGGCCCCGAAACATCAGAAGGGATAAGGCTGATCAGATGGCTCAACAGTGACCCACTTGATTTCTGTGAACTCGTCAATCACAGCGCTTCCATCGAAACGGCCGTATCCACTCTGCTTCATACCACCATAGGGGGCCTGCGCTTCGTTTTGTACGGTGGCGCCGTTGATGTGGACACAACCTGCATCCAACCGACTTGCCAGCTCAAGCGCTTTGGAGACATTGGCGCTGAAAATTGCAGATGAGAGGCCATAAGCCGTGTCATTGGCCACTTCCAACGCCTCCTCTGCCCCGTCGACACGAACGATCGTGGTAATAGGACCAAAGGTTTCCTCGTCGTAGATTTCCATGTCCTTGGTCACGCGGTCGACTAGCGTGGGCTGCATCAAGGCACTGTCGGCGATACCGCCCGCGGCGATGACAGCCCCTTTGCCGAGCGCATCTTCGATCAGATGGTTGATCCGCTTTACCGAGCCCTGGGCGATGACCGGTCCGACTACGCAGGTCGGAGATGCGGTGGGGTCGCCAAGCTCCAGTTTGCCGATTCGCTCGGAAAACTTACTCACGAATTCGTCGGCAACACGCTGATCGACCACGAAACGCTCGGTCGACATGCAGATTTGCCCTTGATACAGGAACGAGCCGAATACTGCGGCATTCACTGCGCCGTCGATATCGGCATCCTCCAGCACTACGAAAGGAGCCTTGCCACCCAACTCCAACAAACAGCGCTTGAGATGGGACGCACAGGTTTCGGCGATCATGCGGCCGACCTTGGTGGAGCCCGTGAAGTTGACCCGGCGCACGGTATCGTGGGCCACCAACGCTTCGGTGACAGCCGATGCGTCTTCGGGCGCGGTAATCAGGAAATTGAGCACACCCGCCGGCAGGCCTGCCTCAATGAAGGCATCGGCCACAAGGGCATGAGTGCGAGGACTGTTTTCCGAGCCTTTGAAGATCACGGTATTGCCGCACGCCAGCGGATACGCGATAGCGCGAGCCCCCAGGATCACCGGCCCATTCCACGGCACAATGCTCAGCACGGTGCCCACCGGCTGGCGAAGCGTCAACGAGAAAGCGCCAAGCTTATCGGTTGGAATCGTCTCACCCTTGATTTGAGTAGTGAGCGCTGCAGCCTCGCGCAGCAGATTCGCCGATGCACCTACGTTGAACTGCGCCCAGAGCTGCGATGCGCCAATTTCCTCAGCCATGATCCGGCAGAATTCCGACATCTTGGCCTCGAGGACATCCGCTGCTGCGAGCAGGAGACGACGCCGCTCGGTCGGTCCGGTCTTGGACCATTTGCGGAATGCTCGCTCGGATGAGGCCGCGAGCCGTTTTGCGTCTTCCAGGGTGCAGGCAGCCGCAGTGCTGACCAGTTTGGCGGACACAGGGTCAAGCCGTTGGATCGTCTTGCCTCCGGTAGCGTCCAGCTTGATATTGTCGATTACCAGTTGTGCACTCATTTCTAGACCTTTTAGACAGTAGGAAAATTGTGTGACGCGACCGCATTCAGTCGGCAGCTCCGGGCATACGCAGAATGGGACTGCGCTGCGCAGCTGCGTCAGTGATTGCGCGACTACGCGTAGCCGGATCTGCTACCCGGCTATTGAAGATGGGCGTTGTGCCCACCCTGCGAGCCAACTCCAGGCGAGAAGGCATCACGTCCACGGCAATGGCGGAGTCATGCGGCCAGGGCCGCTTTCCAGCCTAAACGGCTGTAGGCCAAGTTCAGGTCTTGCTGCAGATCGTGATTCCACAGCCAGTCGAATCGGCTGACGAAGACTGCGTCACAACGATGGGGTCGCAAGGTGCCCACTTCAGCGATAGCCCGCTAACCCAGCAGCTCGACCATGTCCTGGGTCAAGGTGCGCTGCTCATTCAGGCGCCGAACGATGCGCTCGACCGTCTCCAGCCGCACCGCGGCGCCGGCACGCATCTCTGCCATGGCGCCCAGGGCCGCGGCGGACTTCTCCAGGCCGGTGCTGGTGGACTGGCCGATGTGTTCGACTCCCGTCCGCGCCTCCTGCGCCGACTTCTGCAGGCTGCCGGCGATCTGCTGGATCTCGCCGCTGGACTCGTTGGCGCGCTGGGCCAGGTGACGCACTTCGTCGGCGACTACGGCGAAGCCGCGGCCATGCTCACCGGCGCGGGCCGCCTCGATGGCCGCGTTGAGCGCCAGCAGGTTGGTCTGCTTGGCGATGTCCTGGATGCTGCCGACGATGGCGCCGATGCGCATCGACTGTTGCGACAGTTCGTCGAATACCTGATCGATGGTGCCCATGTAGCCGGCCAGCTCGCGGATCGCCGCCTCGCAGGCCTGGATGCTGGCGGCGCTGAACTGCACCTTTTCTCCGCCCGCGCGCGCCAGTTCAGTGGCGAAGAGCATGTCCTGCTCGGTGCGCAGGATGCTCTCGAGCAACTTCGCCAGGGGTGCGCGTAGCGGCAGGCCAGGGTCGGAAGGCGGCTCGGGAGCAGGCGCCGCCAGCAGCACCGGCGGTTCAGGCTCAGGCGCCGGTGGCGGCGCTGGCGCTGGCGCTGGTGGCGGCAACTCGACCAGGATCGGCGGCAACCTGTGGTAGAGCAGGCCGGCCAGGGCGACGCCGGCCAGCGCCAGGGCCGCCAGTGGGCCGTGCAGGCCGCTGTCCAACAGCAGCAGGCCGGCTGCGGCCAGCGCCGCCGTCGCTTGCAGCAACGCCGCCAGCGGCTTCTGCCAGTTTCGGGCAGGGGCGTCGGTCTTCTCGTTCATCGTCAGTCTCCCCGGCGTCACAGGCCAATATGTTCCTGGAGGATCTGCGGCTGGCACTTCAGCTCGACGCTGGGCCCGTCGAACACCACCCGTCCCTTGACCATGATCATGCTGCGGTCGGTCAGGTCGAGCAGCACGTTGACGTTCTTGTCCACCACCAGAGTGGCGATACCGCTGGCCTTGATCAGGCGGATCACGTCCCAGATCTCCTTGCGGATCAAGGGCGCCAGGCCCTCGGTGGCCTCGTCGAGGATCATCAGTTCGGGGTTGGTCAGCAACGCGCGGCCGATGGCGACCATCTGCTGCTCGCCGCCGGAAAGGTTGCCGCTCAGGTGGGAGAAGCGCTCGGCCAGGCGCGGGAAGGTCGCCAGCACCCGCTCCAGGTTCCAGTCGCGGCGCCCGTCCAGGCCCGGGCGGGCGGCCATGATCAGGCTCTCGCGCACGCTCAGGTTGGGGAACATGCCGCGGCCCTCTGGCACATAGCCGATACCGCGGCGGATGATCTGGTGGGTGGCGCGGCCGCTGCAGCGCTCGCCGCGGATCAGCACCTCGCCGCGGCGCGCCGGCGTCAGGCCGAGCAACGAGCGAATGGTGGTGCTCTTGCCCATGCCGTTGCGGCCCATCAGCGCCAGGGTCTCGCCCGGCTGGATCTGCAGGTCGACGCCATGCAGCACATGACTGTTGCCGTAATAGGTGTGCAGGCCGGTGGCCTGCACCAGGGCTTGTGCGCTCATCAGAATTGCTCCTCGCCGTCGCCCAGATAGGCCTGCTGTACCGCCGGATCGTTGCGCACCTGGTCCAGCGGGCCACTGGCCAGCAGCTCGCCGTTGACCATCACGGTGAGACGGTGGGCGATGCTGAACACCGCATCCATGTCGTGCTCGACCAGGACCATGGCGTACTGCTGCGACAGTCTGGCGAGCAGTTCGACCACCCGCGCCGATTCGTCCTTGCCCATGCCGGCCATGGGTTCGTCGAGCAGCAGGAAGCTCGGCTCGGTGGCCAGTACCATGCCGATCTCCAGTTGGCGTTGCTCGCCATAACTCAGGGCATCGGCCAGGGTGTCGCGGTGGGCGGCCAGGCCGCAAAGCTCCAGCGCCCGTTCGGCGCGCTCGCGTACCTCGACATAGGCCTCGCAGCGGCGGAAGAAACGAAAGGAGTTCTTCAGCCGCGACTGCGCCGCCAGCCAGCAGTTTTCCAGGCAGGTGAAGCTGGGAAAGATGTTGGTGCGCTGGAAGCTGCGGCCGATGCCCAGGTGCGACACCCGGTTGGGCGCCAAGCCGGTGATGTCGCGGCCGTGAAAGAGGATCTGCCCGGCGCTGGGCTGAAGATGGCCGGACAGCAGATTGACCATGGTGCTCTTGCCGGCGCCGTTGGGGCCGATGATCGCGTGTACCTCGCAGGGCGCCACGCTCAGGGAAATGTCGTTGACCGCACGCAGGCCGCCGAAGGCCTTGCTCAGTCCGCGGGTTTCTAGAACATGGGCGGTCATACGCCGGCCTCCTTCTTCATCGCGTCGGGGGTGGATACCGTACTTGCGTCGCAGGCCGTGGCTGTGCGCCGGTCGCAGAGCTGCAGCAGCAACCCGGCGAGACCGCGCGGCAGCAACAGAACCATGGCGATGACCACCAGCCCCATGGGCAGCTCCCAGTGCGGGGTCAGGCCGGCGAACAGATGGTGCAGGCCCTCGAAGGCGAAGGCGCCGAAGATGGCGCCGAACAGGCTGCCCATGCCACCGAGGATGACCATCACCAGGGCGTGGGCCGAGAGCTGCCAGCCGACCTGGTCGGGGCTGACGAAACCGTATTGGGTGGCCGAGAGCATGCCGGCGTAGCCGGCGATGGTGCCGGCAATGACGAAGGCCGCCAGCTTGTAGAACAGCGGGTTGTAGCCCATGGAACGGACCCGTTCCTCGTTGTGCTTGATGCCCAGCAGCACCCGGCCGAACGGCGCGCGCAGGAAGGTGCGCAGCAGCAGATAGACCAGCACCAGGGAGCCGAGCACCAGGTAGAACAGGCTGCGCGGGTTCTCCAGGTCGAGCAGATGCACCCCGGCGATGGCCACCTCGGGCTTGAGGAACAGGTAGATGCCGTCCGAGCCGCCGGCGAAGGCCGAGTCGTGGAACAGGTAATAGAGCATCTGCGAGAAGGCGATGGTCGCCATGATGAAGAAGATGCCCGAGGTGCGGATGATCAGCAGGCCCATCAGCAGCGCAGCTGCGGCGCTGACGCCCAGGCACAGCAGCAGCGCCAGCCAGAAGTTCACCGCCTCGAACTCCGGGGCGAACAACACCAGGCTGTAGCCGGCGATGCCGAAGAAGGCCGCCTGGGCCAGGCTGACCATGCCGGTCACGCCCACCAACAGGTCGAGGCTGAGAGCGACCAGGGCGAGAATCATGATGTGGGTCAGTTGCTGCAGGTGGAAGGATACTGTCGATCCCAAGCCATAAGCAATTGCTGTTGCTGTTGCTGTTGCTGTTGCTGACAGGACATGGACATGCCATAGCGATCCTACGTGTAGAAGGTCGGGCAAGCGACCAAGCCTTTCACTTCATCACGCGGCACTGCTGCTCGCCCTACGAAATCAATGCGGGTACTACACGTTCCGTAATAAGGGACTGTGGCACCATGCCATAAAGGAAGTTGCTTCGCCTCACCGACTGACGGATAGCGGTTGGTCAGGTCAACTTTCATGGCACGGAAGACGGGGTCACCAGCTACGCAGTTCTTACGACCTTATGTGCCTCTGCTTGAAGATTTCTGCCAGTGGCTATTACGACTGGAGGGATCGTGATCCAAGCCCCGAATGCTCGCCTGATTGCGACCGAGCGAATTCAATGATGGTAAGTACGCCAACGGCCTGCTTTGCCAACTGCCCTACCCGACCGATGACACGCGTTTGATCATTGCAGCGGCACAGGAGGGAATCAAAAGGCTGTAACGAGAGGGTTTCAGCTATGCCAAAGCCCAAGTGTTGCTGCTAGACCTGTGTAAGCGTGATGAGTACACACAGGATCTATTCGCACAGGAACAGCCAGCTCGAACAGAAAAGCTAATGAGCACATTGGATGCAATCAACGGTCGCTGGGGCGCCTTAAATCATCGCACCAAACCATCTTAGAGAGAGTTCACCGTCGCCCCTAACATGGCATAGGTGATGGATATCACCTTTATCCATACCAGCAGGACTGGCTGTGAAGGCAGCATTACTTCGCCTAATCTAGCGCGGCGGGATTAAAAAGGCGCAGAGCCTAGGTGTAGGACTCCGCGCAACGCTCAATCGTTAGAAATGTTAGGCACCTAGCTCGAACAGGGGGCGCTGTCGACGCGGATACAGGCCTCCAGACTCTGGTTGCGCGGCAACAGCCGTGAGAAGTAGACGGTGACGTAGAAATAGCCCGCGTCAATCTTTGTCTGCGCCACAACCGATGTAGCATGCCCGGGTTTTATAGACCGGGCCAAGATTAATGATGCTCGCCAAGTGGGGCCTGAGCGAGAATCACGTGCCTATTCGCCGGGCTCTTAGATACCACCCAGGCAGAGGTACTTGATCTCCAGGTAATCCTCAATGCCGTACTTGGATCCTTCGCGACCCAGGCCGGATGCCTTGATACCACCGAAAGGCGCAACTTCATTGGAGATCAGCCCAGTATTGACGCCGACCATACCGTATTCTAGGGCTTCGGCCACACGGAACACGCGCCCCATATCGCGGGCATAGAAGTACGAGGCCAGGCCGAACTCGGTGTCATTGGACATCGCGATCACGTCGGCCTCGTCCTTAAAACGGAACAGCGGCGCCAGCGGACCGAAGGTTTCTTCCTTGGCTACGGCGGCGTTATTCGGTACGTCAATGAGGATGCTCGGCTCGAAGAAAGTGCCACCGAGGGCGTGCGGCTTACCACCAGCGAGTAGCTTGGCACCCTTGCTAATGGCGTCGGCAATGTGCTCCTGGACCTTGGCCACCGCCTTGGCATCGATCAGAGGGCCGGTGGTGATACCTTCGTCCAAACCGTTACCAATCTGCAACTTAGCTACCGCGATTTTCAGCTTCTCGGCGAAGGCATCGTATACGCCGTCTTGGATATACAGGCGGTTGGCGCACACGCAGGTCTGGCCATTGTTGCGGTATTTGGAGATCAGTGCGCCTTCCACTGCCTTATCAAGGTCGGCATCATCGAATACGATGAACGGCGCGTTTCCGCCCAGTTCTAGCGACACCTTTTTAATGTCCTTGGCACATTCGGCCATTAGCTGGCGACCAATTTCGGTGGAGCCAGTAAAGCTCAACTTGCGCACGATCGGGTTGCTAGTCAGTTCGCTGCCGACTTCGCCAGCACTGCCAGTGATTACACTGAACACGCCTTTGGGGATCCCGGCACGCTCGGCCAGCACTGCCAACGCCAGCGCCGAATAAGGCGTTTGCGACGCTGGCTTGAGCACCATGGTACAACCGGCGGCCAGGGCCGGGCCGGCTTTACGGGTGATCATGGCTGCCGGGAAGTTCCAGGGTGTAATCGCTGCCGTTACGCCGATGGGCTGTTTGATCACGATCAGGCGTTTGTCCGGTTGGTGGCCGGGAATTACGTCGCCATACACGCGCTTGGCTTCTTCGGCGAACCACTCAAGGAAGGACGCCGCGAAAGCAATTTCGCCCTTGGCTTCGGCAAGTGGCTTACCTTGCTCCATGGTCATGAGACGACCCAGGTCGTCCTGGTTTTCAATCATCAGTTCAAACCAGCGGCGCAGTTTGTTGGCGCGGTCTTTAGCTGTCAGTGCACGCCAGGCTGGCAGGGCATGATCTGCTGCTTCGATGGCTCGACGGGTTTCCGCTGCCCCCATCTTCGGCACACTACCCATAACTTCGTTGGTGGCCGGATTGGTGACCTGAATGGTCTGGCCGCTGTCCGCGTCCAACCAGGTTCCGTCGATATAAGCCTGTTGGCGGAACAATTGGGTATCTTTGAGTTGCATGGCGTGCTCCTTCGCAGACTGCATTCAGTGCTGCTCAGCTATTTTCCAAGCTATGAATTTAAGCCGAGGAGAGCCACATAAAAGCAATTCTCTCCTCCCCCGGATTGATCTAACCAACCCACTGAGTGGTGTCGTCCAGCGCCCTGGCAAAGCGCTCTACAATCATTCCGACTTCCTGTTCGTTGACGATTAACGGCGGGCAGAAGGCCACGGCATCACCCATGGCGCGAGTAATCATGCCGTGTTCCTGGGCTCTGCCGGCCATGTAGCGTCCGAGGGTGCCTAGCGCCTGATACGGCGCCTTGCTCACGCGATCGCCAACTAGTTCTACCGCAGCGATCAGTCCACAACCGCGAATTTCGCCCACCAAGGGATGATCGATGAAATGCTGTAGGCCGCTGCGCAACAACTGGCCCATTTGCGCCGCATGCTCGACCAGGCTCTCCTCTTCAATAATCTTCAGGTTCTCCAAGGCCACGGCAGTAGCTACCGGATGACCGCTGCCGGTGAACCCATGCCCAAGCGCGCCAAGCGCTTGGCTCTGATCAGCGATGCCCTCAAATACTGGGGCATTGATCAGAATCGCCGCTATCGGCTGATAAGAAGATGACAGTTGCTTGGATAACACCATGATGTCCGGCTGGATACCAAAGGTCTGGCTGCCAAACATCTGCCCGGTACGCCCAAATCCACAGATTACCTCATCGGCGATAACCAGGATGTCGTACTTACGGCAAACTTTCTGGATCTTCTCCCAGTAGGTACGAGGCGGCACTATGACACCGCCAGCGCCCATCAATGGCTCGCCAATGAACGCTGCGATAGTCTCCGGGCCTTCGGCGAGAATCTTCTGCTCGAGCTCGACGGCAAGGCGGTCAGCGAAATGCTCTTCACTTTCACCGGCAAGGGCGAAACGATAATGGTGCGGGCAGCCGACATGCAGGAAGCCTGGAAGCGGCAGGTCGAAACCGCGCTGGTTGCCTGGAAGGCCAGTCAAGCTTGCGCTGGCGACGGTGATGCCGTGGTAGCCGTTGACCCGACTGATGAACTTCTTCTTGGCTGGTTTGCCTAGAGCGTTATTGAGGTACCAGACCATCTTCACTACAGTATCGTTAGCCTCGGAACCGGAGTTGGTGAAGAACACCTTACTCATAGGCACCGGCGCCATCTCGATCAGCTTTTCGGCTAACTCGATACTCGGGCGATGCGATTTGTGACTGAACAGGTGATAAAACGGCAGGGTGTTGAATTGCTGCTCAGCTGCCTTGATCAGACGTTGATTGCTAAAGCCAAGCGCGGCGCTCCACAACCCAGCCATCGCCTCGATATAACCCTTGCCCTGATCGTCATAAACATAGATACCCTCCCCGCGCTCGATGATCAGCGGGCCAAGCTCCTGATGAAGGCGAGCATTGGTGTAGGGGTGCAGTTGATACTGAATGTCTTTTTCTGGCAGCGAGGATACTGACTGGTTCATGGGGCGCTCTCAATATGACTAACAAGCATGGTTTCTGGGAGTAGCCTTATAAGTAGGCATCCGGCTTTTGATCACAATCACACACTTCAATTCGGTAACGAGTTCAGTAACGATGACTTGGCTCGGGGACGTTAAGTGCACTAGCCGATAGCCTATTAGACTGAGCCGGTGCGGGGCTTGTCGTCTTGCGCACAGTCTTGTTCGTTCCAGTGCACTGCCGAATTCGCCCCGCACTGCCTCATGCGGGATGTTGGTTTTTTACAAACCTGGGTAGCCCCTGCAGCTGTGCATCAATCTGCTTGATGATGTAGGCGCCTATGGGAATTGCAGAGGTAGCCGCCGGCGATGGTGCATTGCAGACGTTGACGCTACGGCGGGTATTGCGGAACAGGAAGTCCTCGATCAACTTGCCGTCCGCTGAAACCGCTTGGGCGCGGACGCCGGCCGGGTAAGGCTTGAGATCCTGCAGCGTTAAGCTGGGGCAGTACTTGCGTACTTGCTGTAGATAACCACGCTTGAACAGCGAGTTTTTCATCTCGATCAGGCCGGGCCGCAGATTGTCCTTGAGCACTTTAAGAATGCCCGGATTGGTGAGCATTGCGAACGTGTCGGACAAAGATATGTCACGCTTGCGATAGCCCTCACGCTTGAGTGCCAGCACAGCATTGGGACCGACTGTCACACTGCCGTCGATCATTCGCGTCAGGTGCACGCCGAGGAACGGCATGGAGGGATCGGGAATCGGGTAGATCAGGTGATTGACGATCCGGTTGTGCTGCTCAGGCAGCAAATAGTATTCGCCACGGAACGGGCAAATGCTAAAGCCAGGATCTAAGCCCAGTAGACATACAATGCGGTCGGCCATCAGACCCGAGCAGGTCACCAAAAAGCGTGCAATGACTTCTTCATGCTGGGTTTTAACCCGCATCTCCGTGGCGCGCTCTTCCAGGCCGATGACTTCGCTGTCGTAGCGAATCTCGCCACCGTGCCTCTGGAACTCGCGAGCCATGGCAGCGGTGACCTCGGCATAGTTAACGATACCACTGGAGGGCACGAAGATCCCGCCGATTCCGGTGATGTTCGGTTCGCGTTCCTTCAGTTGCTCCGCAGACAGCCACTCGCGCTCCAGACCATTGGCTGCAGTGCGCTCCCAAAGCGCGCGCATGCGCTGCATTTCCACCTCATTGGTGGCGACCAGCAACTTACCGCACTCATCGTAGATAATGCCGTGCTCGTTACAGAACGATTTGGTAGCACGGTTGCCTTCCAGGCAGAACTTCGCCTTCAAGCTACCCGGCGTGTAGTAGACGCCGGCGTGGATGACCCCGCTATTGTGCCCCGTCTGATGCTTAGCTGGCCCGGACTCTTTCTCGAGCAACAAGATTTTCGACTCTGGGTAGGCCTTGATTAATTGCATGGCAGTCGACATGCCGATAATGCCGCCCCCGATGATCACAAAATCGTACACCGCTATCACCTCTACTCGATCTGTTTTGCCCCGTGGACAAACGACAAGGGCTAAACCGCGCAGCCCCTGTTCAATTAATGGCAATTATTGGCCTTGCTGATGGCCGAGTTTGGGGTAACTGAAGTAACCGCGCTGGCGCATCAGTTCACGGCGCAGCCCAGGGTGAGGGGTGAAACGATCGCGGCCATGCAGCCAATACAGGTTATTAATCAGCAGGAAGCAGCCAACTGGCACCGGCACGGAAAGCTTCTGTTTACTGCCCTCCAGGGAGATAGACAGGTCGGTCAGCCAGTTGCCCTCGTCGAAGTCTTTGGGCTGAACAAATTGATCGATATAGCGAATAGTCGGCCGCCCTTCGGCGTCGACATCAAAGATCGAATGGAACACGTCCGTATCGACCCTTTTACTCGGCGGCGCGGTCCAGCGCATGACGCGCCGTGCTAGCGGATGATGGAAGAAAGCATGGCGATCCTCCCAGTCGTCCAGATGCAGGATCAGCGAGTTGCCACCTTCGATATTCTGCTCATCGATCTTCATCATCAGCACGTAGTCGGTGATCTGATCGACGAAAGTACCATCGTTGTGCAACTCCATTACCCGGTGAGGTTGGCGCAGGTAGCTGTCCGAATTATCGACGTTCTCGACCACGAAGCGTGCGTAGAACTGGCCGCTCATCGCATCAAAGTTCGACCGCCCCAGCAGGTGGGCCACAGCAGTCGAGAATTTGACCATATCATCAGCTTGTGCCACATCATTCAGGGCCTCCTGCTTGATTAACAGCCCTCCGGTGGCACGATCCATTAGGGCGTTGAGTAGCACCGGGCGCAGGCTGTTACCGCAGAGATCGTCAAGAATTTTGGCGAAGCGAAATCGCAAGAAGGACTTGTATTCCAGCGCCTGCACCGGCCACTCGGCCACTGCTACACAGAAAGCCTCTATCGTCGCCTTAGTGAAGGTCAGCTCGAACAAACGGGGCGACTGAGCGGAGGGTGAAAGAGAAAACCCCTTAACGGCGGTCGGTAGCGGCATCACAAGATCTTTGAGCTGGGTAAAGGCATTCATGGCAGAGTCCTGACGAAAAAATTGTCTGTACGCCGCCCCGAGATTTACCAGAACAGCCGGACTAAAAATATAGCTATTTTATAAAAATGTCTACGCTTTTATAAAATAGCGACACTCGGCAACTGCATCTCCACTTAGTAAATATTTCTGCAGTTGCGTATGATGGATAAAACCCGTTGAGGAGCATGGTTTATGGATACGCTCGCCCCCCGCCAAAACTCAGCAGTCAGCGGCTATGAGTGGCTCAAGCGGGACATAATTCAGGGCATGTTCAAGCCCGGAGAAAAACTGCGAATGACTGCGCTTAAGGAGCGCTACGACCTAGGCGTAGGCCCTCTGCGTGAAGCGCTATCGCATCTGATTGCGGAAAATCTGGTAGTAGCTATCAGTCAGCGTGGCTACCGCGTCGCTCCTATGTCGCTGAGCGAAATGCAGGACATCTATGACGCACGGGCCAATCTCGAAGCGCTGGTACTTAAGCTCGCCATCGAACGCGGCGATGACGCCTGGGAGGCCCAGGTGTTGGCCTATTCGCATACATTGGCCAAGGTAATGGAGGTCAAGACCCAGGAGCAGATGCTGGAAATATGGGATGCCCGACACAAGGCCTTCCATACAGCTATAGCCTCCGGCTGTGGGTCTAGACACCTGCTGCAGGCGCGCGCCTATCTGTTCGATCAGGCCGAGCGCTATCGCCAGCTGTGGCTGCGGCGCACGGTGCTATCCGAGGAGGCCTTGTCCCTGAAACGTCAAGAGCACAGCGAACTGGTAGAAGCTATCCTTGCCCGTGACGCAACGCGAGCAAGCGCCATGATGCAGGCTCATCTGATGACACCAGTACCGATCATCGAAGGGATCATGCGCAACAGCAACCTGAGAGCATCCCAGTCCGCCCCTGAAATCATGGGATAGTTACCGTGTCTCGCCCTTAGAGGGGGTGCCTGCGGAATTTCAGCATGTTTTTTGCAGGACAGACCTGAAGCAATTACTACCCAACACCATAGCTTTGCACCTAGCATGGTTCCGTCTTACGCTTGTGAAGCCTGCGCCGCTCTCAGCCCGCTCGCGTGAACCTAAAACAATAAGCTTGGCTTGATCAGCAACACCAGCTACGCATGAGTTTGCCAATGCAGACGACAAAGGCTTACCCAAGTTAGCGCCCGTATGGAATATCAGACGCCGATATATAACTGGTACTCCCGCAACGGTGAAAAGGCGTGGAGCCTTTATGGGGAGCTACGCCGAGTGACTTCTAATCCCCCAGAGCACATTGACAATAAAGTAACCGGCTACGGCTTTAACGAAACGGCTCGGGCTTCACTGGCAGTACAACTAAAGTGCTGGCGAAAATGCCGGGAAAATTGTGCCTGATCACTGAACCCCCAACGATATGCCAGCTCACCGATTGATAGGTGGCAGTGGGGATCACGTAGGCGTTGATATACAGCCTCCAATCGTTTCAGGCGAATCCATTCACCGAGACTGTAGGGCGTACTGAAAAATAATTTATGCAAATAGCGAACCGATAAGCCGCAGGCCTGAGCAATATGCTGCGGGTTTAGTTCAGCTGAACACAAGTTTCGGTCGATGTAGTGCTCGATACGCTGCAAATGCAGGGCAGCTAGACTCGAACTCTCACTATTAAGGACGCGCTCATCTTGGCGCAGAGCCATTAACAACGTCGAAAGCACCTGTTCCAGCAGCATATGACGGGCATCCGCATCGCATTCGTCGAAGCGCGCGGCACACATCGCCAGTTGATCAACAAAAATTCGTCCCAATCCACGCCGAGCCTCGAAACAGAAACGGGTGTAGCGCTCGGCTCCACGTATCTGTCCATGTAGCGCGCGCTCAGGCAGCTTGAATACCCAAAGGTCGTTGTCGCAGGAGTAGTGAAAACGATAAGGCGCATCGCCTCGCTCGAAGATGAACCCACCTGGCTTACAATGGAGCTCACGACCGTCTTGCTCGAAGTGTACTTCGGTAAGGCGCGGCACTGTTACAAGGTAACAGGGTTCAGTATCTTCGCTAACCTGGCTCTCGCTGCGCGAATAGCCTAGCTGACTGGAGCGCAGGCGCGATAACGCCAACGGCGTACTGCCCGTTTTCCAAATTTTCAGGCTGCCTTGGAAAATGGCGCTGGAATTGAACTCCAACGACAATGGAAAATATGTATTGCCGATGGCTTCGGCCCAACGCGATTGCCTTTCTCCCTCAGGCCAATACCGCGTAGACAATTGATCTGTCATGAAAGGTCCTCAATTTGTAGTTATTATGAGGGCGGCACCAACGGTGAATGCCGTCGGTGCCGTTGTTACACAATCCTTTGTTAAAAATCCCTGACGGTCAATGACCGGGAGTCAGTTCATATGTGGCCGAGGGATCCAGACTGACCCGCCAGCCCGGTGGAACAACGATGTTTGTGGTCGCTTCCTCAATCACACAGGGACCTTGAATAATCTGCCCTACTTCTATGCGGTCGCCGTTGTACACAGGCGTGTCCTGCCAATCGTCTTGCGCATTGAACAGCATCGGACGATGACCAGCCGGAATCGCGGCCGTTGCCTTGAGCGGGGTTGCAAGTTCAGGCATTGGTGGACGCTGTAACCGCGCGATCACCGAGCACTCTAGATTAACTAGTTCGACCGGGCTGTTAGGCTCACTGAAGGAAAACAGCGCCTTGTGCCGCTGGTGGAAGGATTCGCGCAGGGCCGCCAGGCTGCTACGGTCGAGCCGGTCGCAGCTCAGTTCGACGCTGCACTCGTGGATCTGTCCGAGGTAACGAATCTCCAGGCTGTACTGGCATTCAATACGATTGTCACCACCGAAACCATCGTCTCGCAGGTTCGTCATACCACGCTCGCGTAACTGCTGCAGGGCCTGGTTTAGTTGCTCCAAATCGACGAACTCGTCATCCAAACGCATCGGCAAAGTAGTCAGCTGATCATAGCGGATGTCAGAGAGAATCTGGCCGAAGGCGCACAGCCCCGAAGCCACCTTGGGAATCAGCACAACCTTGCTGCCGATTTCCTCAGCTAGTCGCATCACGTGCATGCCCGCTGCACCACCGGCACCGATCAGGGCGAAGTCACGGGGATCATAACCACGCTCAATGGACACGCGGCGGATACCACTAACCATGTTCAGGTTAACCAGGGTAATGATACCGACGGCCGCGCGCTCGACACTGATACCCAGCGGTTCGGCAATTTTACTGCGGATCGCATCGATCGCGGCTTGTCGATTTAGACGGATGCTGCCACCGAGCAGTGCACCATCAGCCAGATAACCGAGCGCCAGGTTAGCATCGGTTACAGTCGGCTCGACCCCACCCTTTCCATAACACACAGGCCCGGGGTTAGCCCCGGCACTGCGTGGACCGACCTGGAGCATGCCGAAGTCGTCAAGGTGGGCGATCGAGCCACCGCCGGCGCCAAGGGTTTCCACCTGAATCATTGGCACGCCGATACGGTAACGGAGGAAGTCGCTGTCTTTGCTGAAGTTGGTGCGACCGCCTTTGCTAAGAGTGATGTCGAACGAGGTACCACCCATATCGACGGTGATTACGTTGTCGATACCGAATGGCTGGGCCACGCACAAGCCGGCTTGCGGGGCAGATGCCGGACCGGAGTTGATCGCGTTGACCGCCCGCTCACGCATTACCACGCCAGGAGCCAGACCTCCGTTGGACTGGAAATAGCGGGTAGGCTGCTGCGCGCCCAGCTCCTCGAACAGCGCGTCGATGCGTTCGATATAACGACCCATCACTGGGCTAAGGTAGGCGTTGACCACGGTTGTCGAGGTGCGTGTGTATTCGCGAATCTGCGGGAACACCTCGTGGCCGCTGCAGACAAATACGTCAGGTAAAGCCGCACGCACCATAGCCATAGCGCGCTGCTCGTGACTAGGGTTGCGCACCGACCAGACGAAGGAGATCGCCACCGCCTGCACCTGTTGTTCGCGGAAGTAGTCGATGGCGGCATGAATCGCCGCCTCGTCTAGCGGGCTGAACTCGCTGCCGTCACTGATAATACGCCCGCCGATTGGACGGCGCAGGTGGCGCGGCACTAACATATGCGCCGGTGGATAAGTGGCGTCATAGCGATGGCCATCTTCTTTGTGGCCAAGGCGAATTTCCAGGCTGTCTTCATGGCCATCGGTACACAGCAGGCCCACCTTGACCCCGGTCTTTTCGATCAGTGCGTTGAGCGCCACAGTCGTCCCGTTGATGCACAGATCGCAGTCGGCAATGATCTCGGCTGGTGTACGGCCGAGGGCATCGGCGATTTGCGCCAGACCGTTGCGTATGGCCAGGGTGCCGTCATGTGGGGTGGACGGCGCCTTGAACAACTGCACGTTGCCCTGATGGTCGGCGAGGATGAAATCAGTGAAGGTGCCGCCGGCATCGATGCCCAGGCGATATTGTTGTTTGCTCATTTTCGAATTCTCTGCATTGCTCAAAGGGGCTGTGCTCAGTGCGCGGCTCGGTGTGCGTGGGTTGCGGCTTCATCGAGTTGGCCGTTGCCGTCAATCACTACGCCGTATTCAAGGCGCGCGCCGTCAATCGAGACCAAGCCGTTGCGCACATCGGCTAGAACCGTGGCCAGCGGACGACGTAGTGGGTCGCCATAGCCACCACCGCCCGGGTTGACGTTGATTACGCGCTCACCTGGTTGTGCGGTCAGCAGAGTGTTCTGGATGTAATGGTCTTCCTCACCGTCGACATGTCTATGGATCAAGCGGCCGAGCTTGGGCTCGAGCAGAACATTCTTCGCCCCTGCCGCACCGGCGGTAGGCAGCTGCCGGCCCTCACCGAAACCGACCACGGTCATGGCGTGCTTCAGCGGCTCGAGCTCCAGGCGAGTACCAGAGCCACCGCGGAATTCACCGGCGCCACCACTGTCGGTCATCAGGCTGTAGCGGTGTATCAGTACCGGATAGGAGTACTCAAGCAGTTCGATATCGCCGGACATCAGCGCGCCGAAGCAGCACAGCGGGCCGCAAGCAGGCCAACCATCCATAGCCTTGTTAGCGCCAGCGCCGGAGATGACCGAGGCCAGCACCATGGTCACATATTCATCGTTGTTGTTGCGTGGGTCGTGCCCAGCGATATTGATCCCGCTGGCATGCCCCCAGGAGGCGGTCACACGCTCCGGAGCCGCCTGTTCAAGGGCCAGACGCACGGCATCGGCGAGGGTTTCCATCGGAGTAGTGGTGCAGTTGACGTGCGGTGCCGGCTCCTGGGCGTTGCACAGAGTACCGGACGGGCCAAGGTCTACACTCACGCAGCGATAGAGGCCTTCATTGTAGGGCGGTGGCACCTGGGCGAACATCATCAGTCCGAGGTAAACCCCGGAGATCGAATTGCCCGCGTAGGAGTTGATGAAGTAAGGCACCTGCGGCGGGCTCTCTATCAGAACGTGCGCCTCGTCGCCGCGAATTTCCACCTGGGCAGTGATCGACAATTCTCCCAGACCATGACCGGAGTCTTCGAGAATGGCAGTGCCGCTGTAGAAACCGTCTGGCACATCACGCAACAATGCGCGCATATGACGGTCTGCCATATCTTTCAGCTCGGTAATGCACGCTCGGACCTGGTCGACGCCATAGCGATCGAGCAACTCGATCAGGTGACGCTCGCCCACGCTGCAAGCACCGTACTGGGCATTCAGATCGCCTTCTTGATAGGCGCGGGCGCGCATGTTGGTCAGCAGCAGGTTGATTACGTCTTCCCGGCGCTGGCCCTGGGCCCACAACTTGACAGGCGGGATGCGCAGGCCCTCTGCGTAGATTTCTTTTGCGTCCGGGTTGTAGCCGGCCGGTACCGGGCCGCCAATATCGGTCAGGTGGCCCTTGCAGACCGTCCAGAACACCAGCTCGCCCTTATAGAACACCGGTTTGTACATGCAGCAGTCGAGGATATGACTGCCCATGTAGGCTGGATCGTTATGATAAATAACATCGCCCTCGGCAATCTCATCACCGAAGAAGCCAGCAACGCATTTCATCGCTGGGATAAGCGAACCGAGATGAATAGGAATGTCCTGGCCTTGCAGGATCATTTCCGGGAGGTGATCGAAGAGTGCGTTGGAATAGTCGTGGGCGAGGTTGAACACGCTCGAGCGACTGGTCTTTTCCAGCGTCAGGGTCATTTCTCGCTGGGCTGTTTCGAGCGCACCGCGCACGACTGCCAGGGTGATCGGGTCTACTGTGTTCATGGGTCACCACAAATCTTGTTTTTGTCTGGGGAGGCGTGACGGATGTCTTGCCCACATCGCTAATCTACGCGCGGGCCTAGCGGCTGGCTTGTCTTCAAGCGCACCGTTTTTTGGCCTGAAGTGAACTGTTTCTACTGGTGCATCTACTCAAGATCTAATGCCGGGAGGCCGGAACGCTGCGATCGGGTAGGAGGCGGCCTCACGGCCGCCGTCCTCCCACACCACCGTGCGTACGGTTCCGTACACGGCGGTTCAGGCCATGCGGTTAAGCCGATTGATCGTATCCAGTATCGAGACCAGTCAAAGTCTGTCCCATAGCTTCTTCGGCAGCGCCTGATTCATATGCGGCGCTCCTGAGTTCCACCACGGGCCTCGGCCATTGAAGGCCGACTTGCAGGCACGCTCCTCGCTCAATCCCAGGCGCATCAGGTTGCGCGCCCTCGTAGAGGGCTGCTTCCATTGCCGCCAGATGACACAGCGAAGTTTGTGCCTGACCCAGCCATCCAGCTCTTCCAGTGGACGCTTGCTCTGGCTGAGCTTGAAGTAGCCTGCCCAGCCTCGCAGCACCGGGTTTACCCGCTCGATGACATTCGCCATCTTGTGGCCCCGCACCCCTCGCAGCAGTTCCCTGAGACGGTCGCGCACACGGCGCAGGCTCATGGTTGCCACTCGCAGTCTAGGCTGCGAGTGCCAACTCATCCCATACCCCAGGTAGTCGCATTTCCACGACCCAGCCACGCGACTCTTGTCCCGATTCAGTCTCAGTTTCAGACGGTGATTCAGGAACCGCTCGACACTGGCCAGCACTCGTTCGCCAGCACGCGGACTACGGACATAAATGTTCGCGTCATCGGCATAGCGCACGAAGCGATGGCCTCGCCGCTCCAACTCACGGTCGAGTTCATCGAGCAGGATGTTCGACAGCAGCGGCGAAAGCGGGCCGCCTTGCGGCGCCCCCTCCTGCCGATGGCTGACAACCCCGCCCGACATGACGCCCGCTTCGAGGTAACGGCGGATGAGTCTGAGCACCTGTTTGTCTTCGACATGGCGCTCAACACAGAACATCAGGATGTCGTGGTTGACCCGATCAAAGAACTTCTCCAGATCGAGTTCCACGCAACACCTATGACCCGCCGCCACATGGGTGCGGGCCATCTCGACAGCCTGGTGAGCGCTTCTGCCCGGACGGAAGCCGTAGCTATAGTCCGAGAACAGCGGATCGAAGATCGGCGTGAGCTGTTGCAGCAGGGCTTGCTGGATCAGGCGATCCACGACACTGGGAATGCCCAGTTGCCGCATACCGCCCTGCGGTTTGGGAATTTCGACCGCCCGCACTGCCTGGGGATGGTATTCACCTGCCAGCAGCCTGACCTTCAGGATGGGCCAATACTGTTTCACGTAGCCTGCCAAGTCGGCGACCGTCATGCCATCGGCACCCGGCGCCCCCTTGTTGCTGACCACGCGCTGATACGCACGCTTGAGATTGAGCGGCGCAAGCACCCGCTCCATCAGCGTGTCCGGCTCCGCGTTCATCCACGTCACCGACGCCGCCGATACCTCTGCGCTGTCAGGCGTCATCCTCGGCCTCTGGCCGGGACTCGGGGTGACAGTCTTCTCTTGGAGAAATTTCTGCATTTCGGTTATCGACGAGACGCTGACGCCTACTGGCGGCATGACCTGTTCGGCCCTTGATGGCGTGGTTGACCGCCACTTACTACGGCCTCGGCTGACTTCTGCACGCCCATCCCGTCGCCTCTCGACAATCGGTAGCACAATGGCAAGCGTACAGATCTCCCAGGGTAATTCGCGCGACCTTCCTGCTTATGCCTGTCGGATCTACGTCGCAGCGTTCCGTGCAAGTATCGGGCTTTGGCGATTATGGCCACCTCACCCCGCTGCGCCGCCTCATCCGCTTCCTGTTCGTCAGGCCAGCATTTTGTCTCGGGCTTCCTTCAGATTCGCAGTCGCCCGCGACACCCTTGCCTTCAGCTAACACTTCCCCTTGCCGGGTGTGTAGAGGACTTTCACCTCCAAGTCGCCAGGCTCACCACCACAGTGAACCCGACAGCGCCAGTCACGGCGCTACGCGCCATGCCTGGCGCACCATAAAAAAACGCCAGCACATGGCTGGCGAAAATAGGAGCGTGAGTGGTTGCTAGGGGCGCTTATTGCCTCAGAAGTAGTAACCGATATTGGTATACAACTGGTTTTCCCAGCGTTCGCTACCGCCGGCGCCCAGGCTCTGGGTGTAGCTACCGCCACCGATGTAGGGATCGTGCTTGCCGTGCAACCACTCGACGGCGATCCATAGGTCTTTCAGCGAGAAAGATGTGCCAAGGATGAAGCGCTGGGAATCCTCGAAGCTGGACTCATCCTTGTCGAACAGGCTGTAGTTACCGTAAACCTTGACACCAGAGAGCCACCCGAGTGAGCCAGGAATGTCATAGCTGAGGTCGGCTACATAGAGGTTACCCTTGGCGGCAACGTTAAAGGTGCCGTCGAAGCTGCCGAAGCTAACCAGCTTGTCTCTGCCGGGATTCTCCGGGCTCATGTCCTGGCGAGTGGCTTGCAGTTGCACGCCCCAGGGGCCATTCTTGCCCGAGTAGTGGACTGCTAGGGCATTTCGGCGGCCGCTATCACGACTGTCCTGGTTCTGCAGCGTCGAGGTCAATGCCGAGGCGCCGATCTCCGACTGCCAGCTCCCAAGCTTTAGGTTGCGGGCCAGACGCCCGACTAAGATGTCGCGCTCGTGGTTATCGCTGCCGTCGACGACGTAGTCATCTGCCGTAGCAACACTGGTTGCATAGGTCCGCCCGCCGCGGCTTGTACCTTGACCCTGATCAGCCGGGCTTAGGTAGTAAGCGAGTTGGAAGTTCCAGTCATCCTGCTGCTGGATGTATTTAACACCAAGGTTCGCAATGTCTTCCAGGCCGATCACGCTGCCCAAGGTCAAGAAGAAAGTGCTGCCGGCATAGGGCAGCAGGCCGAACGGAATCTTGTTTAGTCCCACCTGAATCTGACGCGACTCATCGAACTTGTAGCCGATCCATGCATATTCGGCGAAGGCGATGTCACCGATCTTGTCGGTATAGTCGAAAGGGTAAGCGTCGCCATAGAAACGGTATTTAGCCGCGCCGATCCAACTATCGGAGTTGTAGGTAGCGGTGAGAAAGGCAGTATCGAAACTCAGCTTCTCGATATCCCGGTCGGGGTCGTAGTCGATACGCGCACGCACGGCGCCGCCAATGTCCAAGTTGTCATTGATAGCCACCGCACCTGCGGGTAGCGCGAGCGATGCCAACAATGGAAGTAATATGAGAGTTGCTTGTGGGTGCAGGTTGATCATTTTCATGAATTGGCTCTTAGCATTGTTAGTCTTTTTTTCAGCTACGCAGCACTAAGCCGCTGCGGTGTTGCGGCTTAGTTTTGGATCGGGTTTGGTAGCTGCAGCAAGTTGCCGGAGCCGAATACATCGGCCCGGTGGGCGCCGATATTGGTTTCAGCTGCAGCTGGTGCGGACAAACCAGCTGCGTTTGGCGCTGTTGAGTAGCAGCCAGTAGCTGGCGAACGCGCAGACAAAGGTCACCGGCGCTGAGAAGGTCGCCAGCGTTGCTCCGCCGAAATTCAGCAGCACTATCCCCAGGCCAGCGGCAAAGAACCAGGCGATCAAGCCGCACGGGTTGAAGGCGTTGACTCGTTCGAGAGCGAATTCAATATTGCCCTCGAACAGCTGGGTATATTTCGGCGAGAAAATATGCGCCAAAGCGATCGCTACCCAAGCCACTACAAAGATGCTCTGGTATGCCAGGGCTTGCAGAATGTAGCTGAACACATTGAGCAACATCATTGTGTAGACCACGATGCCAACTACTACGGCCCATGCCATATAAGGCACAGCCGCCAAGCCAAAACGGCCGAAGAACGCATGCATGTTGCTAGCGGCCATGAAGAAATTTGCGGTATTGATACGGGTCTGGCTGACCCAAACGAACAACAACCCCCAGATACCCATCAGCTCGACAATGGCCAGCACCACCGAGACCTCAGACAGGCCGCCCTCTGTGGGAATGGTGGCGGCGAGAAAGATGCCGACCAGACCGTTAATAAGAAAGGTGAAGATATAGAATGGTAGGCCGAAGTTAAATTTAGCGTGGTAGCTGGCGTCCTGCTTACGACCGAAGCGTGCGTAGTCCCAGGTGTACATCATGAGAATCCACACTCCCATGAAATAGGTGAAACAGTCCCACCAGCCATTACTTACTGGCCCGCTCTCAGGCCCCATTTCCAACCAGGCAGAACTGTAGCCGTATTCACCGACGGCCATCGCTACTACGGCAATCAGACCAATCAGGTAGAGCGGCAGCAGCACGCCATTGAACTTATCCAGCCAGGTCTGCACGCTACCGAACACCAGTGGCACGCTGTATAGCACCACTATTAGGCAGGCTTGATTGAGCGTGATGTCGGACACGTAGTGTTGGATAGCAATGGCGATCACCGAGCCTTCAAACACGCTGTAGTAGATCGCCGTGGCGAAGAAAATCAGGGTGGCCAGTGCTGCGCCGGCGCGTCCGAATAGCACCCGGGAGAAGAGTGCGACCGATAATCCGGTCTTAATGGCGTAGCGGGCAATGACCCCGTTGATGGCCGCATAAGTTACGACCGACAAGAGTAAGCCGATTATGGCATTCATCGTACCAAAGCTCATTGCCAGGGTGGCGGACACCACCAGCCAAAACATAGCACTGCAGATGGCCCACCAAGCCATCGTCAGTGAGCCTTTGCTCATGCGGTGTTCTTCCGGAACCGCGACGGTGCTGTAGTCGATACTATCGACCTGTTTTTTGATGTTTCCGGCCATGGCTCTTCTCTTGTTTTTGTAATGAGTGGAGTCATGATCATAAGTACTTCAGGCGGGCGACCACTTGCTGCTGAGCGCACTCTCTTTTGTCATACCTGAAGCTTCTTGCTCTCTGGAAGATGGCCCACCCAGACGAAACTCCTCCAGCGGAAAGCGATGAGAAAATCTCTCAGGCTGTCCAAGTCAGAATAAAAGACCTCAATGACGCTATGGCTTACATCTCTTTCCGAGAGAGCGTTATTAGCGAGCGAGTCACCTAACAACACCTACACTCAGCGTGATAGCCAGACAGACAACATAGCGCTTAAACGTTTCAAGCCAGTAGGACTACAAGCAAAGCACTCAATGACGGGCTCGAGGCCGATTCAATCTCGGCACAACCACCCTAAGCCAGCAACCAGCACTACATGCTACAAGAAGTCAAAACCGGGTACAAAACCGGGTACAAAGAATAACGAAAACAACCAGAATGCCTAAGCTCAAACGCTCAAGCATCAGACTTACCGCATAACGTGTAAGTCAAAAAATTGTCTTTCCCGCACGTCAACTCTATGTTTCAAATGCATTAGCCCTGAAACCCGCACGCCACTTGAGTATGCACGCATAGCACAATTCTATAGGTATTGCAACACATTCCTTTAGGGCTTCAGATCACTTGCTGCAACTGCGGCACGACCTCGAACAAGTCACCCACTAGACCGTAATCCGCCACCTGAAAAATCGGCGCCTCTTCGTCCTTGTTGATTGCCACGATGACCTTGGAGTCTTTCATCCCGGCCAGGTGCTGGATGGCACCGCTGATGCCGACGGCGATGTACAGCTGCGGCGCGACGATCTTGCCGGTCTGGCCAACCTGCATGTCGTTGGGCACGAAACCGGCGTCGACCGCAGCGCGCGAAGCACCGACGGCGGCGCCGAGCTTGTCGGCCAGGGCATACAGGTGCTTGAAGTTGTCGCCGTTCTGCATGCCGCGACCGCCGGAGACGACGATCTTGGCCGCGGTCAGTTCCGGACGATCGGACTTGGCCAGCGCCTCAAAGACGAAGGCCGAGATGCCGGCGTCGCCGCCAACGGCCACGGCTTCCACGACAGCACTGCCGCCTTCGCCGGCCACCGGATCGAAACCGGTGGCACGCACGGTGATCACCTTCACCGCCGCCGAAGACTGCACGGTGGCGATGGCGTTACCGGCGTAGATCGGCCGCTTGAAAGTGTCGGCGCTTTCCACGGCGATGATTTCGGAGATCTGGTCGACGTCCAGCTGGGCGGCGACGCGCGGCAGGATGTTCTTGCCGTTGCTGGTGGCGGCGGCGAGGATGTGGCTGTAACCCTTGCCCCCTGCTTCTTGAACAAGAGCAGCTACCAGCGGCGCAACGTTTTCCGGCAGCTGATGGGCGAAGGCGGCGTTGTCGGCCACCAGCACCTTGGCCACGCCGGCGAGCTTGGCAGCCGCTTCGGCGGCGGCGCCACAGGCGGCACCGGCAACCAGGAGGTGGATGTCGCCACCGATCTTCTGCGCAGCGGCCACGGTGTTGAGAGTGGCCGGCGCCAGGGCGGCATTGGTGTGTTCAGCGATAACCAGGATAGTCATTTAGATTACCTTCGCCTCGTTCTTCAGTTTCTCGACCAGTTCCGCCACCGACTTGACCTTGATGCCGGCCTGGCGGGCAGCCGGCGCTTCGACTTTCAGGGTCTTCACGGTGGACGCGGTGGCAACGCCCAGGGCGTCCGGGGTGAGCACCTCCAGCGGCTTCTTCTTGGCCTTCATGATGTTCGGCAAGGAGGCGTAGCGCGGCTCGTTCAGACGCAGGTCGGTGGTGACGATCGCCGGCAGGTTCAACGCCACGGTCTGCAGGCCGCCGTCGATCTCGCGGGTCACGTTGACCTTGTCGCCCGCCACTTCGACCTTGGAGGCGAAGGTGCCTTGGCCGAAGCCGGTCAGCGCGCCGAGCATCTGGCCGGTCTGGTTGTTGTCGCTGTCGATGGCCTGCTTGCCGAGGATCACCAGCTGCGGCTGCTCCTTGTCGACCACGGCCTTGAGCAGCTTGGCCACGGCCAGGGAGTTCAGCTCGTCAGCACCCTCTTCCTTGACAGCCTCGACCAGGATGGCGCGGTCGGCACCGAGGGCCAAAGCAGTACGCAGCTGCTCTTGCGCCGCCGTCGGGCCGATCGACACCACGACGATTTCACTGGCAACGCCCTTCTCTTTCAGGCGTACGGCTTCTTCCACGGCGATTTCGCAGAAGGGGTTCATCGACATCTTAACGTTGGCGAGATCGACGCCGCTGTTGTCCGCCTTGACGCGAACCTTGACGTTGTAATCGACCACACGCTTGATCGCTACGAGGACTTTCATAAAGGCTCCATGGGAAAAATTGCCCCGGCAAGCTGGCTGGCCGGGGCATGGCAGGTTCAGCGTTCACCAAGCTGTTCGATGATGCCTTGTGCCTTCAACTCGGCCAGGCGCTCATCATCGAGACCCAACTGGCGCTTGAGCACCTCATCGGTATGCTCACCCAGCATCGGCGCGGGGCGCAGGTACTCGACCGGTGTGCGAGACAACTTGATCGGACTGCCGACCGTGACGAAGTCGGCTTTCAAGGGATGGGGAATGTTGACCAGCATGTTGCGCGCCAGTATCTGTGGTTCGTCCAGCGCCTGGGCAATGCTGTTGATGGCCCCTACCGGTACGCCCTGCGGGTGAATGCGCCCTACCCACTCATCGGCGAGCCCTCCGAGAAAGTGACGCGACAGGATGGCAACGATCTCCTCGCGGTTGCTGACTCGGTCGGCGTTGCGCGCGAAACGCGGATCTTTCGGCAGCTCTGGCAGGCCGATGGCGTCGCACAGTGCGACGAACTGTGAGTCGTTGCCGCAGGCAATGATGAA
Source organism: Pseudomonas sp. PSB11 (assembly GCF_014596605.1). Classification (NCBI taxonomy): domain Bacteria; kingdom Pseudomonadati; phylum Pseudomonadota; class Gammaproteobacteria; order Pseudomonadales; family Pseudomonadaceae; genus Pseudomonas; species Pseudomonas sp. PSB11. The sequence goes on along the minus strand of NZ_NOIO01000004.1, from coordinate 148,576 downwards.
GTCGCGATCACTGGCGCGAAACACCTGGTACGGCACAATGTTGGCGTGGGCGTTGCCATAACGCCCGGGCGGCTTGCCGGAAGCCAGATAGTTCTGGCTCTGGTTGCACAGTGTGGCGACCTGAACATCCAGCAACGCCATATCGATATGTTGACCAAGCCCGGTCTTTTCTCGGCTGAGCAGCGCAGCTTGGATAGCCACCGTCGAGTACAGGCCGGTCATCAGGTCCGCGAAGGCAACGCCTACCTTTTGCGGGCCGCCACCGGGCAGATCGTCGCGCTCGCCGGTGATGCTCATCATTCCACCCATACCCTGAATGATGAAGTCGTAACCCGGTTCTGCGGCGCGCGGCCCGGTCTGGCCGAAACCCGTCACCGAGCAATACACCAGGCGTGGATTGAGCGCAGCGAGGCTAGCGTAATCCAGCCCGTACTTGGCCAAGGAACCGGCCTTGTAGTTCTCGATCAGTACGTCGCAACTGGTAGCCAGGGCCCGCACCATTTCCTGCCCCTCGGGGCTGGCGATGTTTAGCGCCACCGACAACTTGCCGCGATTGGTGGACTGGTAATAAGAAGCCTCGCCGGTGGACTCGGCGTTCTGCCCCTTCATCCATGGCGGCCCCCAGCCACGGGTGTCATCACCCGCGCCCGGCCGTTCGATTTTGATCACTTCGGCACCCAGATCGGCCAGAGTTTGGCCGCACCAGGGACCAGCCAGAATGCGGCTCAAGTCGAGCACGCGATACCCAGTCAAAGCACCCATTTCATTTCACCTTTGCTTGCGCGCACTTACACACGCTCCATCACCATGGCGAGGCCTTGGCCCACGCCGATGCATAGGCTCACCACAGCGTAGCGTTTGCCGCTCTGTTGCAGCGCGCGAGCGGTGCTCAGGGCCAGGCGCGCACCGGATGCACCTAATGGGTGGCCGACGGCGATGGCGCCACCGTGTGGGTTTACCCGCGGGTCGTTGAACGCAACACCCAGACCTTTCAGGCAGCCCAGCACCTGGCTGGCGAACGCTTCGTTGATCTCGATAATGTCCATATCCGCCAGGCTGAGCTGCGCGCGAGCCAATGCCTTATGAATAGCCTCCACCGGGCCGACGCCCATAATGCGCGGGGCCACACCCACGGCGGCGGCCGACAGAATGCGCGCCATCGGAACCAAGCCGTGCCGTTCGCCCGCCGCGGCCGAGCCAATCAGCAATGCCGCCGCGCCATCGTTGACGCCTGATGCGTTGCCGGCGGTAACCACACCACCTTCGGAGAGAGGATTCAGGCGAGCCAAAGCGATCAGGTCCGATTGCGGGCGCGGGTGCTCGTCCTGCTCCACCACATTGGGTGGCGTCTTGCGCCCGGTGGGCACGCTGACCGCGAGCAGTTCTTCCTGAAAGAAACCTGCGCTACGTGCGGCTTCATAACGGGCCTGAGAGCCGGCAGCAAAGACGTCGGCCTCAGCACGGGAGATGCCGTACTCCTGAGCCACGTTATCGCCCGTTTGCGGCATGCTGTCGTTGCCAAACTCGGCGACGATCTTCGGGTTGGGAAAACGGGCGCCAATGGTACTGTCGAACACCGTCAGTTCGCGGCTATAGGCCGCTTCTGCTTTAGCCATGACAAAGGGTGCACGGGACATACTCTCCACCCCGCCGGCGACAAACAGTTCGCCTTCGTTACAGGTCACTGCGCGGGCGGCATCGATCACCGCCGCCAGACCACTGGCGCACAGGCGGTTAACTGTCTGCCCAGGTACGGTCACGGGCAAGCCTGCAAGCAGTGCGGCGTGACGCGCGATGTTGCGGCTGTCCTCCCCTGCCTGGTTGGTATTGCCCAGAATCACGTCCTCGATGGCTTCGCCAGGGATGGCGTGGCGAGCGAGCAATTCGTGGATCACATGGGCGGCGAGGTCGTCTGGGCGTACCGAAGCGAGTGCGCCGCCGTGGCGGCCAAATGGCGTGCGCAGTCCCGCGAAGATGTAGGCGTCGAGCATGGGAAAATCCTAGCGTTGAGGTTCAGTCGGGAGTGGTTCGTTGTGACGCAATGAAAGGCCCAAGGCGGCCCGTCGCCGCAGCCAGGGACCCGGCCGATAACGGGGATCGCCCGTCAGTTCGGTCATGCGTTCAAGAGTGGTGAGCAAACGCTTGGGCCCGACACTATCGCCCCAGGCCAGCGGACCTTGCGGATAACCAAGACCACGGCGCACGCCTTCATCCAGGTCATCGACACTGGCGATACGCTGCTGAACGATATCGCCCGCCAGGTTGACGATCATGGCCAGTACCCTTTGGGCCACAAAGCCGACACTGTCATTGATCACACTGACGCCCACGCCATCGCGGCCCAACAGCGCATGGGCGGCATCGCGCATGTCGGCATGGGTAGCGGGATTTAGCATCAGCGTGCGGTAGCGGGCGATATCCAGCAGCGGGTCGATGCACACCGTGCGCTCAGGATCGGTGCCAAACAGGCCGACGGCGCCGGTGGCATCCAGACCGTAAGGTGCCAGCAAACACAGGGCCTCGCTGCTTGGGACCGTGCCCTCTTCGACCCGCGCGCCCACCTGCTGAAGAAGCTCGGTGAAACGTGCACGATCCTCGGGGTTTTCAGTGCCAAGCCAAACCGGCGGAAATGCTTCCAGCGCAGGTACTGCCTGTGCGGCGGGTGGATCGATCATCTGGCCGTCGGCGTATCGGTAAAACCCACGCCCGACCTTGCGCCCGACGTAGCCGGCATCCAGCATCTGGCGTGTTAGCGCTGCAGGCCGATACCGCGGTTCCTGGTAGAACTGGTTGTAGATCGACTCAATGACTGGATGGGAAACATCAAGAGCCGTCAGATCAAACAGCTCCAAGGGCCCCATGCGAAAACCCAGACCCTCGCGCAGGATACGGTCTACCTCGGCGGGTTCGGCTACGCCTTCCTTGAGAATTTGCAAAGCCTCAGTGCTATATGCACGGCCGGCGTGATTGATGATGAACCCTGGTGTGTCCTTCGCCCGAATACCCCTATGCCCCATGCGGGCAGCCAGGGCTCGGAGGCTGTCGCCTACCTGCGGGTCAGTCGCCAGACCATCGATGACTTCCACCACTTTCATCAGCGGCACAGGGTTAAAAAAATGAAAGCCAGCGATGCGTTGGGGAAGTCGGCAATTGCGAGCAATGCTGGTGACGGAGAGCGATGAGGTGTTGGTAGCCAGAATGCAGTCATCGGCAACCACGGCTTCCAACTCGGCGAGCAAGCCCTGCTTGGCGTCGAGGCGCTCGATAATGGCTTCCACTACCAGGTCGACGTCGCTCAGTTCCGTAAGGGCGCTCGCCACTTGCACGCGGGAGAGCGTGGCCAGCGCATCGGCGTTGGCAATCTTGCCTTTGTCGACCAGCTTGTCCAACGTGCCTTTCAAGCTTTCGCGGGCGCCCTGCGCAGCGCCTTCGCGACTATCAAACAGCGTGACGCGAATGCCCGCCTGAGCGGCGATCTGAGCAATACCTGTACCCATGACTCCGGCGCCAACAACCGCCATCCGGTTAATTTCACGTGTCATCGCTCATTCTCCTGAGAAGATCGCTTTGCGTTTTTCCAGGAAGGCTTGAGCGCCCTCTTTCTGGTCGCTCGAATCGAATAGCAATTGGAAGGCCTTGCGCTCCAACACCAGCGCGCTCTCCAGCGGCAGGTCAGCACCGGCCAGCATCACTTCTTTGATCTGCGCGACGGCTAGCGGCGGCAAGGCGGCGATTTCAGTGGCCAGCTCTAGTGCACGGACAATGGTCTGCTCGTCGCCCACCACTTCACTCAGCATGCCCATGGCCAAGGCTTGCTGGGCCGAGACCAAGCACCCGGTAAGGGCAATGCGCATTGCCTGGAACTTGCCGACCGCGCGGATCAGACGCTGAGTACCGCCGGCGCCCGGCATCAGGCCGAGTTTGACTTCTGGCTGGCCAAAGCGCGCCGACTCGCCGGCGACGATGATGTCGCAGTGCATGGCCAGCTCACAGCCGCCGCCAAGGGCGAAACCATTCACTGCAGCGATGACCGGCTTGGGGCAGCGGGAGATGGCTTCCCACAGCAGCTCGGTATGGCGCAGGTACATTTCAATCGGGCGCGCTTGGGCAAACTCGCGGATATCGGCTCCGGCCACAAAACAGGTGTCACCGCCGGTAAGTACAATCGCCCGCACCTGCCCATTGCGAGCCAGTGCCCGAAAGTGCTCGGCGAGTTGTTCACGCACCGCGCTATTGAGCGCGTTCTTGGCTTCTGGCCGGTCGATGCGTACGACGGCAACGCCGTCTTCTCGAATTTCCAGGTTCACTACAGATTCAGGTTCGTGACTCATACCCACCTCTAAACACGTTTCGCTATACGAAATTGCATTTCGTATTTACGAGATATCATAGGTAGGGTCGCGAATTCATGTAAATCAGAAATCTGAACTATTTTATTATTTCTTTATTAATCAATATATTATCTATCTAAAAATGAGCGTTTTGCATTTCATCTCGGCTCAAATATAATTTCGCCTGACGAAACGTACTTTTATTTGCTTGCAATTTCCAAAAATGAGGTTCTACCATGGCACGCAACAAAGCGGATCAGCAGAAGGCTGAGAGCAGCACTGGAGCGGATGAAATCGCTTTACTGAAGATGGGCATGCTCGACCCGGCCAGTGCGTCGAGTGAGGACGAAACCAGCGGCCAGTTCGTGACTGCGCTGGCACGTGGGCTGGAGCTGATGCGGTGCTTTACCCCGCGCGACAACGTGCTGGGCAATCAGGAACTGGCGCGGATGACCGGGCTACCCAAGCCGACCGTGACGCGCTTGACCAACACCCTGATGCGCCTTGGCTGCCTCAAGCGTGAGGTGCACTCGGGCAAGTACCAGCTGGATGTCGGTGTGCTGGGGTTCGGCTACGCCATGCTGTCGAATCTGTCGATTCGCTCGGTGGCGCACCCGCTGATGGAAGAGCTGGCCAATCACGCTCAAGCCGCAGTGGCAATGGCGGCCCGGGATCGCCTGCAGATGGTTTACCTGGACGTCGTTCAGGGCCAAGGCAATACCACGATGCGGCGGCAGATCGGCAGCTACTTGCCACTGGCGCAAAGCTCGGCGGGACGCGCATGCCTGGCGGCGATGCCAGAGAGCGAGCGAGAGTTTCTCCTCGACCACATGCGCCAACGCGAAGCAGCACAGTGGCCGGTGATCCGCAAGGGCCTGGATCGCGCGTTTCGCGATTACACCGATTACGGCTTTTGCCTATCGATCGGCGAGTGGCACCGCGACGTCAACTCAGTCGCCGTGCCGCTGTTACACCCGCAGTTCGGGTTACTGACCTTCAACTGCGGTGGACCGAGCTTCCAGCTTCCACGGGACAAGCTCACTGACGATATCGGGCCTCGCCTGATCAACATGGTTAACAACATCGGCGCCGCCGCTCGGTAACCCTTCAGGGTGACGGTGCACCGTACTACATCGGCCCACTTCCGGGCCCAGAGGAGCGCACATGATCCGTGATACCGAAACCCTGCAGATTCTGCTGGATTCTCTTCGCCAGTTCGTCGGTGAGGTACTGATTCCTCGGGAAAACGAGGTGGCTGAAACGGATGCGATCCCTAAGGACATCGTCGATCAGATGCGCGAGATGGGCCTGTTCGGGTTAACGATTCCGGAAGCCTATGGCGGCCTGGGCGTGACTATGGAGGAAGAGGTAAACATCGCCTTCGAGTTGGGTCGCACCTCACCGGCTTTCCGTTCCTACATCGGCACCAACAACGGCATTGGCTCAATCGGCATTTTGCTTGACGGTACAGAGGAGCAGCGCAACCAGTACCTGCCGCAACTGGCAAGCGGCGAGCTGCTCAGCTCGTTCTGCCTGACCGAGCCAGATGCCGGCTCCGATGCGGGCTCGTTGAAAACCAATGCTGTGCGTGACGCTGACAGCTACATCCTCAACGGTACCAAACGTTACATCACCAACGCGCCACACGCGGGCATTTACACGGTGATGGCCCGTACCAACCCGGAAATCAAAGGCGCCTCCGGTATCAGCGCCTTTATCGTTGAGCGCGGCACACCCGGCGTGTCGCTGGGCAAGACGGACCACAAGATGGGCCACAAAGGCGCCCATACCTGCGACGTGATCTTTGAAAATGCGCGAGTGCCCGCCAGCCAGTTGATAGGCGGCGTCGAAGGCGTTGGTTTCAAGACCGCGATGAAGGTGCTGGATAAGGGCCGCCTGCATATCGCTGCACTGAGTGTCGGCGCAGCCGAACGCATGCTGGACGATGCCCTGCACTATGCGCTGGACCGCAAACAGTTCGGCCAGCCCATCGCGGAGTTCCAACTGATCCAGGCGATGCTGGCTGATAGCAAAGCCGAAATCTACGCGGCCCGCTGCATGGTGCTGGATGCCGCGCGCAAGCGCGACGAGGGCAAGAACGTCAGTACCGAAGCCTCCTGCGCGAAGATGTTCTCCACCGAGATGTGCGGTCGTGTCGCCGACCGCTGCGTGCAGATCCACGGTGGCGCCGGCTACGTCAGCGAGTACGCCATTGAGCGCTTCTACCGTGACGTGCGGCTGTTCCGTATCTACGAAGGCACCACACAGATTCAGCAGGTGGTTATCGCCCGTAACATGATCCGCGAAGCGCAGCGGTGACACGGCACCTGCTCTGACACCAGTTGGGCTCCAGTCGCGCCGAGACTCAATAGCGCCACATCCTGGCTTCAAGGTAGTTGTTCGACATGAGTGCGTGTTCCACTGGTGTGGTCCCGAAAGCCTCAGCCTGCGAGCTTCCCGTCAACCTACCCCCAGATGAACTGCGGGGTAGCTGCACGAAACTGGAATTCCAACTACGCCACAGTAGGTCGCACAGCACAGTGCAGGCGCTGCCAGCGGCAACGATGAGGCTATAGGGAAAAGTCGAGCTGGCAATACCAGCAAGATTCACCTGGCGGTGGACGCCCACGGCTTGCCCATCGAGTTTGAAATCACAGGTGGCCAAATCAATGACTGCACTCAGGCACCCGCGTTGATTTCCAAGCTCCCGGCGGCAGAAACCATCGTCGCGGATAAGGGCTATGACAGCGAGAGAATCCGGGAGCAGGTTGAGCTACAAGGGGCCAAGGCCGTGATCCCGAGAAAGCGTAACTCCGTGAAAGGCAACGCGGATCTGGACAGAGGTCTTTACCGCAATCGGCACCTGGTGGAAAACGCCTTTGCCCGGCTGAAGCATTACCGGGCGGTGGCATCTCGATTCGACAAGCTCAAGAGAAATTACGAGAGCGTGGTGGCCATGGCCTGTGCCTTCCTATGGCTACCCATGTGAAATGGCAACAGCCCCTAGCGGTACTTAGCAACTGTTGATCGCCGGTGCGCCGGTAAATGGCGGGCTGATTGGAGAAATAATTTCTACATATAGGCGATTTACAGCGTGTTTATCGCCTTCTGTATCTCTCCTATTCTCTCTCGACTGCTCTGCTGCATTGATTGGCTGAGCCCGGACTGACCGCATGGTTAGCCCTAATCGCGCTAAACCCAACCTGAATAGAGGATCACTCCATGCCCGTTGTACGAGTCAGCTGGTTCGAAGGAAAAGACCACGCCGCGAAGGAAGCTGTCGCTGCAGAAATCACCCAGAGCATCGTGAAAAACACCGGTACCGATGCCAATTACATCTACGTCATTTTTGAAGACGTGGCGCCATCGGATTGGGCCGGTGCAGGCAAGCTGTTCGGCGACGATCCGAAGAAGACCTAAGGTCATTCGGCGTTAATGGCCAGTGGGCTGCAAGGAGTGTTACATCTTCTTTGCAGCCCGGGCTTGGCTCTTTTGTGCTGGGTAGCCGGACTCCCAGTCGACCTGCTCAAACTGTTCGACCAGAAAATTGATAAATGCCCGCACCTTGGATGCCAGGTGTTTGCGGGTTGGGTAGACGGCATAAATACCCAGTTCTACCGAGCGATACTCCGGTAGCAACTCCACCAGATCACCCCGCCGAAGATCCTCACTTACCATAAAGCTTGGCTGCAGCAAAATGCCGCCAGCAGTCAACGCAATAGATCGGCATGTATCACCGTTATTGCAGCGAATGACCGAACGCGTGTTGACCTTATGCTCGCCATCGGGCCCGGTAAAACTCCATTCGTTCCCACTGGAAAAGTTGCTATAGGCAATCACCCGGTGCTCGGCCAGGTCTTGCGGCACTTCTACTGGTGCATGGCTTTTGATGTAGCTCGGGGCTGCACACAGGCGCATCCGCGTGCTGGCAAACCGGCGCCCCACCAGTGAAGAGCTTTCCAACCGGGCGATGCGCACCGCGACGTCATACCCCTCCTCCACCAAATCGACCTGGCGATCGTTCAGGCTGATATCCAGCTCAATCTTCGGGTTTTGCTCCAAAAAGGCAGTCCACAGCGGCGCCAGGTGCAACACACCAAAACTCACCGGCGCATTGACCCGCAGCACGCCGGCAGGCTCATGGTTGCCCGAAGAAACAGCGCTTTCCGCCTCCCCCATCAACGCCAGCACTTCCCGCGCTTGCTGGTAGAAAACCCGTCCTTCTTCGGTCAGTGATAAGCGTCGCGTGGTGCGTTGCAGCAGGCGTACGCCCAGGCGTTCCTCCAGCGCATTTACATGCCTGGAAACGGCGGCCTTGGACATTTCCAGCGCATCGACGGCACCGACAAAGCTGCCCTTGTCGACCACGGCGCAAAACACCTGCATCTCCAACGCGCGATCCATTATTGCCTCACTTATCGGAACTATAAGTCACATTAAATCATGTTTATCTCGTAAATCGAATCTTTAAACTGGATCCCATCACACACAGCACGAGGCAAAAGACATGAACATTACCCTTATCGGTACCGGCAACATGGGCTCGGCTTTCGCTCAACAGTTGTCCCAGTTTGGACACCATGTTCGTATCACCGGCCGTGATCTGGACAAGGCGCACGCCCTCGCCGCGCAGCATCAAAACGTCGAAGCATTCGCCGCTGATCAGGCCCTTGGCCAGAACGAAGTGGTGATCGTCGCCACTGCTTACCAGGACGCCTTAACCGCGCTGAAAAGTCTGGGCAGTCTCGAAGGCAAAGTGGTCATCGACATCACCAACCCGCTGACAGCCGACTACATGGGTCTGACCATCGGCCACAGCACCAGTGCAGCGGAGGAAATCGCCAAGGCGCTGCCAGGTGTGGAGCTGGTCAAGGGCTTCAACACCCTGTTCGCCCAAGTGCTGGCCAGCGGTCCCACATTTGCCAACGAGCAGCAAGGCAGCGTGTTCCTGGCCAGCGATAGCGCACGAGCCAAACAAACCGCCGTTGCTCTTGCGCAAAGCCTGGGTTGGAAAACCGTGGATGCCGGCGGTTTGGTAAACGCGCGTTATCTGGAAGCGTTGGCCGGGTTGAACATCTACCTCGGCTATGGCGCAGGGCTCGGCACGCAGATCGCGCCGGTCTGGCTCAATCGTTAATTCCCACTTACCCAATGCCTGGCGCCACGGCCGAAACAGCTGTGGCCCCGGGCAACCCACACTCCCCGTATTGGAAAACACCCATGACCGCCGCTAGCCGCACCCTCCCCTATGCCGCCCTGGTACTACGCCTAATCCTTGGCGTGATGTTTCTCGCTCATGGCCTGACCAAGCTGCTGGTGTTCACCCCGGCCGGCACAGCAGGTTTCTTTGAGTCCGTTGGCTTCTCCGGCTTTCTTGCCTATCCGGTCATTGCCTTTGAAGTGGTCGGCGGCCTGTTCCTGATCCTTGGTGTACTCGCTCGCTGGGTAGCGGCCCTAGCCACCGTGCAACTGCTGGTGGCAGCAAGCGTGCACTTCGGTAATGGCTGGAGCTTCACCAACGCCAATGGTGGCTGGGAATACCCGGTCTTTCTGGCATTCACTGCACTGGCCTTGGCGCTGCTGGATGACGGAGCCTTCGCCTTGAAACGTTCAGCACGTAACTAACCGCTCGCTGCTTTCGGCCAGGTTGCCTTTGCCGGGTTCTCGCCAAACTTGGCAAGGGTAAAATCCAGAAAGCTTTTCAGCCTTGGTGTCATGCCCCGGTCCGGCGTACGCAGCACATGAAAGGGTCGAGTGGGCATGGGATATCGAGGCAGTTGGACGATCTATCCGCTTGGCTTTCAAGTCTTAAATAAACAAGGTAATCCCCCGGCTTAGCCGAGGGACTCCTTGAGGTTGACCGTGTGATGCGGTCATCAGGAACCTTCTATCTCGACCAAGAGATAGGGGTACCCAATGAGAGATTACCAAAGCCTTGCTCACACGAAGTGGGACTGTAAGTACCACGTTGTATTCATCCCGAAGAGGCGTAAGAAGGCGATCTTCGGAGCGATCCGCAAGCACCTGGGGGGAGGTGCTACATGAGTTGGCGAGGCAGCGTGAGTGCCGGATCGTGGAGGGTCACTTGATGCCAGAGCCGAGCCCGAACGATAATTTCAAGATGGAGCCGGACTAATGCGACGCGTCGTTCAGCCGACGCGTATCCGGACTTTCAATCCGTAATTCACTAACCCACCGACTTCAGTCGGTGGTTGTTTAGTGCTACCACCGGCGTAGACGAACTGATGATTGATGCGCGCATCTACGACCCGACGGCGCGTTGCCGTTCGTATCAACTGGCAGCGGAATCGATTGGAGATCTGCTCACTCACTGACAGCGTGCGCGCCGGTGACCTTCAGGTCACCCGTGCGGAACACACGTGCCAGGTAGTCAAGGGTTCAGAGGATATCGTCCACCACGCCGCCATCGACCCGCAGCGCAGCGCCGCTGGTGGCTGACGCCTGGGTGGAGCAGATATAGACGACCATATTGGCGACCTCATCGACCGTGGCCGCACGTTGAATCAACGAGGTGGGACGGTGGGTCATGACGAATTCGGCAGCGACGGCCTCCAAGGATTTGCCGGAGCGGGCAGACTCTCCTTTGAGCAGCTCAGCCAAGCCATCAGACAGTGTCGGGCCTGGCAGCACGCTGTTAACGGTTACGCCGCTGCCGGCCACACGTTTGGCCAAGCCACGCGACAACGCCAGTTGCGCCGTCTTGGTTACGCCGTAATGAACCATATCGGCCGGGATATTTCGGGCTGACTCCGAGGAGATAAACACCACCCTACCCCAACCTCGTTGGACCATGGCTGGAACCAACGCGCGGCTCAGGCGAACACCGGACATTACGTTAGTTTGCCAATAGTCTTCCCAGCAGTCGTCATCGGCCTCGAAGAAATCGGCCAAACCATAGATGCCGGCGTTGTTGACCAGAATGTCGATGGTGGGAAGCGCAGCTGTAAGAACGCCAACGCCGTCGGCATTGCCCAGATCAGCCGCGACTCCGCTGAAGGTGGCCTGCGGTACCGCTTCGCTCAAACGTGCCAGGGCTTTTTCGACCGAGCTGTCACTCCGCCCGTTGATGATCACGATAGCGCCGGTGAGCGCCAGGCCATGGGCAATGGCGAAGCCGATGCCGCCTGTGGAGGCAGTAACCAAAGCGGTCTTGCCGGCAAGATTGATGTGCATGCGTATTGACCCTCTAGCGCCAGGTAGTACCCGGCAGGTTAGATCGGTTGCTGAATAGTCAGCGGTCTTGTCCGCCGGCTACTGACTGGCGGTGTCAGGTCCGGGTAAACCCATCAAACGGATTCATGTACACCGCGCCAAAGGCATCCAGGTGCTTGCGCGTCGGCGCGTCTGGGTTGCCATAAACTAGCAGGCTGGTGATTTTCACCAGCTCGAGAAACTTTTCGCCGAACGGCGCGAAGGTTTCTTCAATATGGTTAACGACAGCATCGGCACGGTAACGCTCGATAATGTGCACCTCAGTGCGAGCCTCGTTGACGCTGTATTCGTACATCAAGGTGCCAGGCTCTTCGCTCGTAGCGGCGACAATCTTGGCAACCAGCGTTTTAAATTCAGGGAAGTCTTCCGGAGCCAGGCTTAGGGTAAAAATGCTGATGACTTCGTCTTTCATGGGGCGTCCTCACAGAAGTAAATGACCAACCCCATGCGATAGATGCAGAGGGTTGCTGAGTCAGCAGCCATGCTAAGGTAGAGCAGCAAGCTGATAAACAACCTTGAAATCACAGATAGGTAGCGTAATTTGCTACCAACTCTTGCGCCTAGGAAAACGGCAATGACCTCCGAAGATTCCTTCAGCGGCATCCATATTTTTCTCGCCACCGCCCGCTCTGCGACCTTCACAGAGGCAGCCGAGCGCCTGGGGCTGTCCAAGTCGGCCGTAGGTAAGGCGATTGCACGGCTGGAGGCACGGGTGGGTACCAGCCTGTTTTATCGCTCGACCCGCCGCTTGTCCCTGTCTCCGGATGGCGAGGCCTACTTCACCGTGTGGTCCAATGCGCTGGAGGAGATCAAGGCCACCGAGAGCAACCTCGGCAACAAGTTAGGCGTGCCCACAGGGCGCTTGCGGGTGGACATGCCGGTCGCGTTCGGTAAACAGGTGGTACTGCCGGTGCTACTGGAGATGAGCAAACGCTTCCCGCAGTTGCAACTGACCTTGACCTTTAGCGACCAACTGGTGGACCTGACGGAAGAAGGTATCGACCTGGCCATTCGTTTTGGCAGCGTCGACAACGTCCCCGGCCTGGTGGCCAGACGCCTGACGTCACACCGCTGGGTAACCTGTGCAGCGCCGGGTTATCTGGAAGAATATGGTACGCCGTTGACGCTCGAGGACATGGGCCAGCACCGCAGCATCGTCGGCTATCGCCGCGGCAGCCTAATGCCCTGGAAAATGGCCCAGGCCGGGCAATCCTTGAAGTTCTCGCCACCACCGACCTATCAGTTTGACGATGCCGAAGCGATGATTGAAGCCACGCGAGCCGGCCTCGGTATTTGCCAGATGCCGCTCTGTCTATTTGAAAAGGACATCGCCCAGCAGGTTGTTGTTACGGTACTCGAGCCCTTTGAACCGGCGCCTGTCGAGGTCCACGCACTATGGTCGAAGAGCAATCATCTGCGGCCCAAAATTCGTTACCTGGTCGACGAGTTATTGAAGCTGTATGGCCACAGCTAACGGCAGAACGGACAGCTACTGCGCGACCTTGGCGCGGGGTTGATCAACGCCAGCCCCATTAACTCAGGGTGCCACTCAGCAGCCATAGCGATGAGCGCGGACTGATCTGTAACAAAGCCAGGGAGCCCCCAAATACTAGAGCCCGCCGACCAGGGATCTACTCACCAACCTGCGTTCTGGCCAGGCGCAGGGGGCAATATTGGCACCTTGATGTGTAGCTCAGCGCTCCGGCTGGCAGCGGCCTGAAGAGTCGACAAGTGACCGCCAATTATCCCGGTTTTCGAGATAGTTATTCACCAATATCTGAGTTTATCTCCAAAATCGAATCTATAAACTTTGAGCCATCCCCAGCCAATCAGTGCGCTGTGGGTAGGCAGGTCAGTGAGCGGCGCACACGCTTTGCAACGCCGATCAGTCCACCTCTTGCTGCTGCGGCCCCAATATCTAAGCAGGATTTCAACCATGAGTCTGGCCTATCCAGTGTTGTTCGTGTCCCACGGAGCACCAACCTTTGCCATCGAACCCGGCCAGGCCGGGGCACGCCTGGCTGAGCTAGGCCGAGCGCTGCCACGGCCTAGCGCCATCGTAATCGTCTCTCCTCACTGGATGACCCGTGGGAGCGTGCGTGTAGGCAGCAGCAAGGCGCCGGAAACCATTCACGACTTCGGAGGCTTTCCGCAAGCACTGTATCGCCTGCAATACCCTGCAACCGGCAATCCTGCATTGGCCGAGCAAATCTGCAACCTGCTTTCCCGCAATGGGATTGCCGCAACTACCGAATCGAATCGAGGCCTGGACCACGGCGCCTGGGTGCCGTTGCTGCACCTATTGCCCACTGCGGATATCCCGGTGGTCCAAGTGTCCATGCCCCACCCGCTCAATCCATTGGGTGCCTGGCAGCTTGGCCAGGCACTCAAGCCGCTGCGCGATCAGGGCGTGCTGATCATTGGCTCCGGCAGTCTGACCCATAACCTTTATGAGTTCCGTAGCAACTACGGCGACCCGGCTGAGTACGTAGCGCGTTTTTCCGACTGGATCCGTGACGCCCTGCAAGCCGGTGACCTGCCAGCGCTGCTCGCCTACCGCCGCAATGCCCCGGAGGCCGAGCGTGCGCACCCCAGTGAAGAACATTTGTTGCCGCTATTTCTGGCGCTCGGTGCCGCAGGCGAGCACTACGCCGTGGATGTGCTAGAGGGCGGTGTCGCCGACGGCGTACTGGCTATGGACAGCTACCTGTTCAAAAGCCCAACCGCCACTCAGGAGATTACTCAAGCATGAACCTGCCACTAGCCATTTCAGAACTGCAGCAAGAACCGCAATCCGGCCTTGTCTATCGTCGGGTAATCCGTGCTGCTGCCCCTCGTGCACGTCTCCTGCTATTGCATGGTGTAGGCGGTAATGAAACCAATCTGGCAGGCCTTTCCGGCTTTATCCCAGAAGGAATTGAAATATTGCTGGTACGCAGCCGCCTGCAAATCGCAGCTGAGGGCTTTGCCTGGTTTCAGGTAAATTTCACCAACGAAGGCCCGGTGATCGTTGAAGAGCAAGCGGAAACCAGCCGCCAGAAACTAGTGGAGCTTGTAACTGCCTTACCACAAATGCCTACAGTGATAGCTGGCTTTAGCCAGGGCGGTATTCTCAGTGCAAGCGTCGGGCTTAGCGCCCCTCATTGCGTGCTAGGCTTTGGCTTGTTCAGCGGCAGAATTCTCCCTGAGCTGGCACCACACATTGCCAGCGCTCAAGCATTGAGTTCGCTATCGGCGTTTATTGCTCATGGCTATGGTGATAACAAGCTCCCCGTGTCTTGGGCACAAAAAGCGGATGCCTGGTTGCACCAACTGAACGTGCATCATGAAACATACCTGTACGACATGGGCCACGAAATCACCAATGAAGAAGTGGAAGATTTCATTCAGTGGCTGAAGCCTGTATTGAACATCGCCTGAGCGACCTTGATGGTGAACTCCCGCAGTAAACTTACGGAAGTGGATCTACTTCTTAAAGCGTTAGCCAGCCCCCAGCGCCGGTTGATCCTTGAGTGGCTCCGTGACCCAGAGAAACACTTTCCGCAGCAGGAACATGCATTCCTGCTCGGTGTGTGTGCCGGCCAGATTGAGCGCAAGTGCAAGTTGGCCC
This sequence comes from Pseudomonas sp. PSB11, assembly GCF_014596605.1. Lineage (NCBI taxonomy): Bacteria > Pseudomonadati > Pseudomonadota > Gammaproteobacteria > Pseudomonadales > Pseudomonadaceae > Pseudomonas > Pseudomonas sp. PSB11. The sequence continues at coordinate 133,402 of NZ_NOIO01000004.1, read as the reverse complement.
AATCGACCGTGTCCGATCACTTGCGCACGCTGCATCGCACAGGATTGATTACTTGCCAAAAGCTCGGCCCGATCCATTTTTTTCAAACGCTGCGAATACACCATCGAAATGCTGGTGAAAACATTGAAAGCGATGCTGTAAAGGGGATTTGAGAGCTCTGCCATGACTATTCGCGAGGACACATTTGCATCCATCGATCTCAATTTATTGGTGGTTTTTATGTGTATTTACAAGGAACAAAGTATAACGTTAGCAGCCAAGAGTCTTGGCGTAACACAGCCAGCCGTAAGCAATTCGCTGGTCAAGCTACGTGACAAATTTAATGATCCGCTCTTTACTCGTTCGGGCAGGGGTATTGTGGCAACACCGAAAGCGAAAAAAATTGCTTCTGAATTATGTCCAGCGATGAGACTGATTACAGCCACACTAGCATCGAACTTTAGATAATCCTCTTTGCAGCAGAGCACTATTGGCCTGCTCTAACCTCTCATGACTGGCGGTGTCAGGTGGACTGACAGATGACTGGAGTCTATGTCGCTGGTGGCATCATGTTATGCCGACGCAAGCTGAACATTCCTGTCTGTAATTGAGCAATCATCTGATGGCGAACTCTCATGGTTTACCGTCGCCCTTTCGATACGTATCAATAACACCAGCCACATCAAGGCCAAAGCCCAGCATTGGGTGTAATTGCTCCGCGGAAACAAAGCAGCCATCACCGGAAGTGCTGAATGGCTTGAGGCGGTCAACTGCCCGGCAGTGCAATTGGACGAGGCAAACTCGACAAAGCCTCCGCCTCCAGGCCTGGCACCATCGGCCGCAGTTGCCCGGGGAAAAAGCCGGTGCTGTCCACATAGAGCAGTACCGACTTGGCATCGCGCCAACCGACATAGCCCATCAACGCCTTCTGGTCCCAGCCACTGCGCGTGGCCCAGGTGGCAAAGCCACGGCGTAGGGAGTGGCTGCTATACAACTCGGCGGGCAATCCGGCCGCTTTCAGTACCGCCCGCAGCAGCGGGATGACGCTGTGCGGGTGCAGGCCCTGCTCGCGCAGGTGACCCCAGCGGTCAATGCCGCGGAACACCGGACCGCGGGCGATGCCGGCGACACAGATCCAGTCGTTGTAGGCCTGCACCGGGCAGAGGCGGGCCAGCGCCGGCGCACTGTAGGTCTGTCCCTGGTTGTCACGGTCGCCCTTGCTCCACGGCAGGAACAGCTGCATGCCCTCCCCCGGCCGTACCTGGATGTGCTCGACCTGCAGGCGGCACAGTTCGTCGCTGCGAAAGGCGCGCCAGAAGCCGATCAGCAGCAATGCGCGATTACGCCAGCAGCGCAACAGCTGCGGCAGGTCGCCCTCGTCCAGTGCTTTCTCGCCCGCCCGCTCCAGCCACGCCACGCACTGCTCCAGTTCGCGCAGCTGCAGCGGTTCGGCCTGCTTCTCCGGCTTCGGGTGCAAGGTACGAATGCCCTTGAGGATCTGACGAACCAGCGGGGTCTTGGTCGGATCCGGGAAGCCCTGGCTGACATGCCACTGCGCCAAGGCCGCCAGGCGCAGCTTGAGGGTGTTGCTGGACAACGTGGCGGCGTGATCGACCAAGTAACGCACGATGGCATCGCTGGTCGCCGGCAGAAAGCCGCCCCAGGCGACCTCGAAGTGCTCGAGCGCTTGCCGGTAGCTGCGCCGGGTGTTGGGGCGGGTACCGGCCTGCAGGTACCGCTCGATCTCGTGGCTCATCGACGCACATCCCCTTGATGTACTGGTGAGCGACTGCCAAACGACGAAAAAATCGCCTCACCTTGGATAATTAAAGATTATCCGACCTTATTTATTGGATAGTGGAAATATAATACGTTGGACGTATCATATATTACTGATCAGATGCCGTTGATCGACGAGCCCACCCTAGACCCCAGTAGATTGGCGTTGAAGGCTCAGGAGGCGGCCGCAGGCTTTGTTGCCAGCGGCACCGCCGAAAACACGGTACGGAGCTATCGCAGCGCCCTCGCCTACTGGTCGGCTTGGCTGCACCTGCGCTACGGCGTTGCGATGGGCGATGCGCCTGTACAGTCGACTGTAGTCATTCAGTTCGTGGTGGATCACCTGGCGCGCCCACTGGCAAATGGTGCATGGACCTATCTGCTACCGCCGACCATCGATGCCGCGTTAGTCGCGGCACGTGTGAAGGCAAAGCCGGGACCTCTGAGCTACAACACGGTATGTCATCGGCTTTCGGCACTGGGCAGGTGGCATCGCTTCAACAACTGGGAAAGCCCAACTGAAGCACTGGCAGTGAAAACGCTGCTGCGAGATGCGCGAAAAGCCCAGGCGCGCCAGGGGGTAGTTGTCCGCAAAAAGACGGCAGCTGTGGTGGAGGCTCTGGAGGCCATGTTGGCGACCTGTACGGATGGCATTCGCGGTACTCGTGATAGCGCCCTCCTCCTGATGGCGTGGAGTGGCGGCGGGCGTCGTCGATCCGAGGTGACCGGCCTGCAGGTCGACGATGTGCGCAAACTGGATGAAGACACTTGGCTCTATACGCTGGGCGTCACCAAAACAGACACCACGGGATCCCGTCGCGAAAAACCTCTGCTGGGTCGCGCTGCACACGCGTTGACGGCTTGGCTCATCGCCGCGCCCGCCGATACCGGTCCGCTTTTTCGGCGCCTCTACAAGGGCGGCAAAGTCAGCCCGTTCGGACTATCGTCTGATCAGGTAGCACGGATCGTTCAGCGCCGCGCCAAATTGGCTGGCCTCGACGGCGACTGGGCCGCGCACAGCTTACGCTCGGGCTTTGTAACGGAAGCGGGTCGCCAGGGGGCCCCATTGGGTGAAGTGATGGCCATGACTGAACATCGCAGTGTCGAAACCGTTATGGGCTACTTCCAAGCCGGAGTGCTGCTGAGCAGCCGCGCCTCGATGTTGCTTCAACCCCTGCCCGCCCCATCAGGCCCAACCAACCAGCCTGACTAGCGGTCGACGCACCGCGTCGGAAAATGCCGCGCACGCGTGTCCTATTGAGAGGTGGAGCTCCTGGTTATGAGTCCATTGCACGGTAGCGGAATTGATGCGCAACCCCAGCTGGGCACTCGCAACTCCGGGTGTAACCAATACATGACCGCATGGCGACGCCCAAGCAGCCAGCATCTCAGCATGCTTCGTCTACTCGGGTAGTTAAGCAAACAGCTGGCGGCCCTGCGCTAGACAGCGAAGGCTCCGTCGCAGGGGCAAGATAGTCAAGTGCTTACCAGTCGCTGTGGCCTGCGCTCGCCTTATGAATACGCCTGGTCGGCAGGTGCGCTTCAAATACCCACACTGAAAGTCTTACCAGACTCGACCCTGTGCTTGCTGCACAAGTCGCGAAGCTTTTTTTCCGAACCGTCAGGATGAATTTGTACGAGCACGCCATCCTTCGCCATTATCAGTGAATGCCCTGCGGCAACCGCACGCAGATACGCAGCATTAGTGGCGACGGCGGCCAGCTTAGGAATCATTGCCTCTAGTCGGTCTATTTCATCATCACTGAGTTCGCTCATGCTCTGTTCTCTGCTCCTGCCAGCCTGATGTCGATGCTGCCCGTAGAAAAGATATCCATGAGCGACCCTACGCCCCGATCACAGGTAAGTCGATCCCATTTTTGACGCACACAGTGAAGCCTCGACTTAGCCGCTCAGCACTCCACAGCGTACGTGCAAATTCGAGTCGATGTGACAGCAGCCTTGATGTGAACAAACCATCGTAGCCGTAGCAAGATGAGTGCATTCGCTTCTAAGCATCTGAGCCCTCTTCAGGTGGACAAAAAATGCCGTCAGCCCTTGGAAGGCTAGACCGCCAGCTGTCACCGGGCATGATCCGGCACATGTACAGATCGAACAGCGGCGCGGTAAAAGCGGCGCCGTTGTGGGGCGGCGACCAGATCATCCCTTTGCTAATCAGGGAGTTGCGAATTGAGGTGAGAGATCGGCTTGTACGGCCCAGGGATGCCGCAATGTCGCCCGAACGATGAGGCCCCTCCCCAAGCGAAGCCATGGCGCGCAAATAAATGTGTTCTGCCACGGTCATTCGGTCGAGTCTTACCCTAAAAAAACCTTCGTCCAGAGCAGCAATAACGTGCCCGGACGCCTTCTGGACGTCTGCAAGCGTGATGTGGTTATTCTGCCCTGCGTCCCAGACATGACTGCCCCACTCTTGAATGAAATAAGGGTAGCCGCGTGTGAGGTGAGCAACCATGTCGGCCGCTTCTGAGTCTACAGTCACGCCCTCGGCCTCCGCTGGTTTTACAAAGGCCAGACGCGTCTGGTGTGGCTCCAGCGAACCGACCTCTAGGTAGTCGAAGAGGCGCTTCGCGTGGTTTTTCACATGTCCAGCAGGGTGTCGGAGTTGTGGGAGGCCTGCACCGACGAGGGCAACCGGCAAGATCAATCGCGAGACGCGATGCAGCGCTGCGATAAGCGCGGCGAGCTGTTCTTCTGCTACGTTTTGCAGCTCATCCACGAAAATAACAAGGACGGTGTGAGCTGCTTTGGCGGCTTCACCGAGTTTAGTCAGCAGGGTTGTAAATTCCTCCTCGAGATCACCTTTGCCCGCCAGAGCTGCCTCGGCTTCGTAGTCAATACCGACCTTGAGATCGCTGAACTTCGGCTCCAAAGCCTTGGCAAAACCGGCTAAGGCTCGCAGTCCAGTTATCGCTGCGTTCTTGGCAGGTACGATACAGCTCAGCCGCAGCAAGGCGAGACGGAGCTGTGGCGCGAGTATCGCTGGCAGAGAGCGATACTCGGATGACTCAACGTAGACGGCGAGATTGCCCGAGGCTTCGGCATCTCGCAGCATCTGGTTCAACAGTACTGTTTTGCCGACACCCCGCACCCCAACCAGGATTACGCTTTTGGCAGGTCGGCCCACGCGAATTCCCCCGATCGACTGACGGACCCGCTCGCGCAGTTGATCGCGACCTGCCAGCTCAGGTGGAGGCGTACCAGCGCCAGGGGAGTACGGATTGCAGACGGGGTCCATATGCACCCGCGTTAATAGGAATAGCGAACAGCGGGAATGGGCCGATAAACAGCTAAATCCAAGCTTTTCACCCCGCCATCACCTGCATACCCGAGACTCGGCAAATGTTGGTCCAGCTGGAGTTACCTATCAAGCCAAGCTGCCTCCGTCATTGAAAAAAATCATCGCGAGCGACCCGTCCGAAATTGCCTAAGTCTTCGTCGACGTCGATGAACATGGTATTCACCATCCGCGCGCTCTTCAGGTCGGCCATTGTTCTGAAAAAAAGGGTTCGCAGAGATGGACCTCATAACGCTCACCATCATGAACCGAGCCGAATCCCCAACTGCCCTGAAGGGTCCCAAATTGCAACCCATATCCTTCAACACGCGTACTATCGCCGCAAACATCACAAAGGACGTCACTGACGCATTCGAACTGTTCCGCCGCTGTGATTTTCATTGAGAGGCTCCTTTGGGTCCAGTGAATCAGCTTGCTGCAGCGAGCCTGCGACCCGCCAGCATCACTCCGGTAACCGCCTGTACGGTCAGGCGTCGCCAACGCCTGGCACAGGCGGACCACAATGAGCCCGGATCCCGCCCTATCTCGCCATGCGTACCTTTCGGCATGGCCTGTTGTACGGTCGGCAGATCGAGTTAATGGCGGACGCCATTTTGTGCAGCATTTGCGGCGCAGATAAGACCGCACTTGGGGCAGTGCTGATCGGCGACAGACGATCCAAGCTATCCGTTCTGGACGAACTAGCAAATTGCATGTGCGCGATGCGCGCCACTGATGCCATGGCGCTGACGTGGGCGTCTTTAGCACTCCTTCAAGGCTTGCTCCAGTCAGCGACCCCTCCTTCAAACAAGACGCATCGAAGAGCAGTAAATTTGTTGCTTTGCTGCAGCCAAGGTGTGGCGGCAGTCTCTTTGAGAGTAGGTATGGCCCGAGGCCGTCTTAAAGTCGTAACCCATGACTCGCTCGTCCTGATCATAGACCCTAACGAGCTCTATGAGCATCTCCATCGTCCAATTACCGGATCCATTCAGCCGCGATGGCAACACCACCTGAACTGCCTCAATCAGTGTTCCTTCAGCGCGTTTCACTAGCATCTGCTCGAACTCATCCTCCGTTGGAATCAAGAGCATCGTCCTCCATGCGGCTGCCTTCTGGCGGCGGTTAATCATCACGTAAAACCAAGGGCGATGATCATCGAGCTCGACGAATCGCCACATCTGGGAGTCGTCTCCAAACAGCGCTGGATACATGATTTCAGCGCGCTTGTACGTAATAAACATCAGCACACCCTCTTTTAAGCTGTATATAGCATAGCTCCAGAAGCACTAAAAAGGCTTCATCGTTCCTTTTGCGAGACAGCAAATGGAACTGAATGAAGCGCTTGGTTTGGTGATCAGGAATCTACGTATTTCGAAGGATATGCCTCAGGAAGGGCTTGGGCCTAGTCAGAGCTATATCAGTGCGATCGAGCGCGGCAAATGGAAACCATCGATTGAAAAGGTTGAGCAGATTGCTGAGATCATTGGCATTCATCCCCTAACGCTTCTGTTCCTGGCTTATCAAAGGCAAACACCCGAACTAAAACCCGAAGACTTACTGAAAAAAATCCATCGAGAAATCACGAGCTTGAAGGGTTGCCTGAGACTTGAGTAGGTTCGACATGGAATCGAATCGGCAACCGATCCCAAAAAGCATTTGATCGCAACGTCGCCAGTTGCTCTGCTGCCCGGCGCGCGGGCTTTCTTGCTCGCAATCAACAGCGAGCATGAATTCAGTCGCGAATAGCCACTGCATGAATTCGAGTGATAGACCTCGCCCATCGCAACAAACATCGATGACACGTGCTTAGCGTGACGCAAGCCTTGAAGAGTCACGCCTCCACTGATCCGGCAAGGCTACTCCCCAAGGGACCTTCGGCAGGCGTTCCATGCTGTTCCGGAGGGCCTGTGCACATGCGATGTCTAACCCTTCGAGGGCGCCTGAGATAGCGACACGCCGACCATCTGCTCTTGATATGGGAAGTGTTCGGTACCGCCGTTCTGAATGGTAAGGTGTGATGTCGGCCATTTTGCCGCAGGGAACAGGGTATTGAACGGAACATTCTTTCCCGATTGCGGCGGGTGCTCCAGCAGGCAGATCTGCCCAAGGGACGCTCTGACGCCTACGAACACTTTTCACCGTAACAGTGATCCTACTGTCGGGCTAAATACCTCTAGCTTCCGCAAACGGCCAGAAGCGGACGGTACAACCCGGATTGCGACTTCAACACAGTTCCTGCCAGAATGTCGTTCGGCTCGACCTGCATCGCGTCTAGCGCCTTTAAACGTTGGGGGCGGGTGTTAGCCGGAAACGAACCGAGGTCAGCCAACTGTTGCCGACGCTAGAGCGCAAATACGTTGGTAAGAGTTCGCGTCGCTCGATCCTGCAAGCATCCCACAACGAGGTGACATGGGATGGTCGGCGTATCCAGTGTGAACAAGCTCGCCCGGTTTGAGGTGAGCAGTACGATCGGATCAACCACAATGTTGCAGATACAGAAGCCGCGCACTCTTATCGAGTGCGCAGAAATAACGGGCAAAACAGGCGCAGCAGCCCCAGCCGGTAGCTCAGCGTTATGGCCGTTGCTACGGCGGCGACCGGCAACAGGGTGAGCCAGACCAGCACCGCCATCGACGGATGGTCAGCCTTGAAGCAGCACACAGCCGATACCATCAGCGCCAGCCAGCCCAGGCTGCGTAGATAGTCCGGCGCAACCTCGTCGGCGCTGAACACCTGGCGCCAGTGCGCCGGCAGGGACAACGCCAACCAACTGGTCGCCAAGCCCATGCTGGCGGCGGCACCCAGCAACCACAGACCTGCATTACTCATAGGCCACCCCACCGATGCGAGTCCGGTCCGCGACCTCAACCGGCCTTGCCAGACGACGCGCGGTGAGTAGCGCTATCAGCGCGCAGGCCAACAGGCTCAGATCGACGCCGGCCACGGCCCAGTAGGGTTCAAGCAGCATCCTTTTGACCAGGTGGTCCCCCGTGGTGATCCAGTTGAGCAGCACCGCAGCGACGCAGAGCAGCGCCAGGCCGGATTGTGCCGCGCCTGGGCCACTGGTGCACTACGCAACAGCGCATGCAGCAAACTCAGCAGCCAGGCACCCCAGAACACCCACTTTTCCCATTCGCCACGGCCAGGCATGGGCTCAGGCAGCAGCCGGTTGGCCGCCAGCATGGCGACCGCTGCCAGCAGCATGCCGGTAACCGTGGTGACTGCCATGGCGTCAACCAACCGACAGCCCTGCAGCCCGAGTCGGGCGTGCTCCTGCTTGCGTATCTCGACGAAGAACACAAAACCGCTGGCGATGCACACACAGCCGAGCAGACCGCCCGCCACGTACAGCCAGCGCAGCGCCCAGTGTTCGAAGTGCTGCAGGTGCAAGCCGGTGAGAAATTGATTGACGGAACCAACCGGGTCACTCGGCGGGTCGTTGCGCAGTAGCTCGCCGGTACTGGCCTTGAAGTGAATGCCCTCCCCGACCAGCGCCACACGATCACTGCCGGCGCGGTAGATGCTGACGTAGCCGTTGGCGTCATTTAGATGCTCGATAGTCAGCAGCCCGACCTCTCCCGGCATATCGCGCGTAGCCCAGATGCGCTTGGCCTCGGCCACCATGGCATTGGCGGAGGCCATCTTCGCGGGCACACCGGCCTCATCATGGGGCAAGCCGGTATGCGCCGCCTCGATCACCTCATGCCGATTATGCAGCGGTTTGAGCAAGGTCCCGGAGACCGGGAAGTAGTACATCGACGCGAAGATCACCAACCGGTGAAGGCAAAAAAGAAGTGGAACGGCAACGCCACCACGCCAGTCATGTTATGCAGGTCCAGCGCGCTGCGCTGGGTCCGCTTGCGCGGACGGAAGGTGAAAAACTCCTTGAAGATCTTACGATTGATCATCCGCTGGGTCCTTTGGCTGGTTGGGGATACCAAACTCGCCACCAATGCTCAGCACGGGATCTCGGTGGGTGGTGTAGGCATAGAGCGAGACCATGGGCATGGTTTCCGGCGCCGGCAGGTCGCCGATTACCCGCCCTTTGGTTGCCGCCATATCCACCGGATGCGGTTTGAGATCGGCAAATACCTGTTTCAGCAGGTTGTTGTAGGACGGCATAGGCTGCGGCTCGAAGCGCGTATCGGGGATCGCCCAACGATCGATCTCGCGGTCGAACACCGACAGTGCACCGAAAAAGAAGACGACCATCAGCACGAAGCCCAGCACCAAACCGAACCAGGTGTGTACCCAGGCCATGGATTGGCGAAAGTTGTTCAGCATGGCTCTGCTCCTATCCGATGATCATGCGCTGCAGCTGCCAGGCAACAGCCAGCATCAAGACGCTGCCGAGCGCCAGTACCATCGAGACCCGCCACAGACTGGCTGCGGAAACAGCGCGAGATACAGGACGAAGGCCAGCATCATCATCGCCTGCTCGGCGGCATGGTAATCGACCCCAACCCCATTCAGCGCCGCCACGCCCTAGACGAATGCATAGCAGCCGAAGATCGCGGCCAGAACACGAGATACCACCACAACAGGAGCCATTACTGACAGGCTCACCAGCTGTAGCTCAGCTTGGCGGTGAGTTCTCGGCCCGGATTGTAGTAATCCGCAGTTCCGGAGCCCACGACATGCTGCTCATCCAAAAGATTACTGACATTGACCGCCAGATCCGTGTCCTTGGCAATCTGGTAATTGAAGGCTGCATCAAACAAGGTCGTCGCCTCGCTCTCGCCGGTGTCATTGAAATACCTTGAACTGAACCGTCAGCCCAAGCGAAAGAGCAGGATTGCGCTGTTCTGGAAATCCAGCCAAGCTCTTCTGAGGAAACGAATAGCTGCGGAGTCGTGGGTATGCCGTTCTCTCCAAAGCAGCCATCGCTTAGCACCCAAGCATGCAAAAAGATCAGCATAGACGCTCGCAGGTATGACGCAGGAGGGGCAAGGCGCAAATATATAAACTGCTTTATATCAATAATATACAGGTCTTATGTCCTGATTTTCCTTAATCTCGGCATAATCCTTACATTAACTAGCAGGAAATTAAATGTTAAAAGCCCTGCGTGCATCTAGCATGTGGAGTTTTTCTCCTTGCAGCCAGCCGGCAACGATAGGCATGCGCATTTAATAGCTCATTGTGAGTATCCGAATAGACGCTTGCCAAGGACACCATCTTGAACATACGAATGTTCTTGAAGTTGAAGATGGCGATCTAGCAACGGAAAATCTTTCCTAGGGAAACCCCCTAAAAAACGGTACAAGGTTTCATAGCCTGCCCTGTTGATATATGGAAAAATCGCTGCCTTATGCAGGTCTCTTGGGATCAGCATCCCGCCCCTTCTTTTCTCACACAGTTTAGTAAATATCAAAAACCTTGAGTAGGGGATAATCTCCAGTAGTGATGCGGTTAAGACCAAACTACCAAATCTACTTGATGGATCGGCCGTGGACGCCCCCAATAATATACTCTGCTCAAAAGAGCTTGCGTCGGGTGCTCGTGCATCTTTCCTCGTTTGCAAGTGGATTCTAGCGATTCCGCCTCTACTACCACGAAAGGGACATTGAAGGAAAATATTGAATAGCCTATAAAATAAATCGTGCAATGTAGGTTGTTGATTGTCTCTACTGATCAGAGCATGCTCAATCTTTGTGAAGGTACTTGAGCAAAAACGAAAGAATAGAGTTTCCTCTATGGAGGCATTGTTTGATATCGAATTGCAGCTTTGGACAAACGCATCCCATGCCCTTGAGTAACGCGGTGTATCAACTAGTCTCACCAACTCTCGATCATGGGCAGCGCAGACACAAGAATAAATGTAACACCAGTCCTTCCGCCATATAGGCAAACGACCATTCGCCACATCATCGCGTAAGCAATCAGGGCAAAAAAAACGGCGATACCTCCATTCGACTAATTTATCGCCTCGAAGGCAAAAAAAATTTCGTAATAGTTCAGGGGTAATGTCCCCGGCTACACAACTTAATCGCTGGCTGGCGGATAAGAATTCTGAGTCTGGGTCCGAATATTTGATCTCCACACCCTCCCACCAATACGCTGGGCGTTCTGTTGATGATAATCGAGGGAAGCCAGCGGCGTTTGGATTAATGCTGCATCGAAACAACCAAGATGAAAGTGTTTCTTCAGAACTTGGTGTTGGCAAGCCAGAGAAACTCACTACTAATAGCCCCAAGGATTCTTGTTTGCTCGCCGCAGCATATCAACATCCACCTTCTCCCCCCCCATTTTTATGGCATAACAGGCAGCCGCCCTTATCAATTCGAGTGTTTTGTCCATGCGCCCATTCGACATAGATAAAATAGTGCCTACCATCTCCTCAGAGTACAAATGTGATGGCTGTTTTAGCGGTAGGGACTCCTCTACCTCCAAGAGGAATGACCTGAACTCCTCACTCTCTATCCAGTCATCAAGAGCAACTTCGTGAAAACGTCTCTTAAATTCATAATTGGATTTAAGTGCGTTGCGCGCACTAGCAGTGCCAAAGCAAAATAGTTTCAATCCATATTCAGGGCCGAGCAGCTTTTTAAGAATAGACATGTTAAAACGCTGCTCTTGCTTCGAGCGTAGCAGTGCATCATGAAACTCGTCGATCACCAGCCCCCAAATTTGCCTCAGCCTAATAACCTCTCTAATCTCGCTTGGCAGGTCAGAGCTACTTCGGCGACTTGAGCCAGAGCCAACTGGTATTCCGAGCGCTAAAGCTATCTCATCTTTAAGGCTTTTTTTGGTATCTATTTCTGGGGATGCAGCCAAGGAGACAAAAATCAACCCTGCACTCCTTTTTACATGGTTTGGAATCTTAGATATTATAGCCGTCTTTCCAGAGCCACCTGGGCCAACCACAAGCAAAGCAGGCGCACTCATACGATCTGGTACATCCGCGATATTATTCATCATGCGAAAAACAGCTGCACTAGAGTTATTGTTCACCCATATTTCTTGATGAATTAAGGCTATTCGCGTATCAATATTAGAAGACAAATATTTTCTGATGTCCGACCGGACGTGCTCATCACTCATGACTCATCCCCAGGTCGAAATTTTTTTGGAGAGGCTGAATAATTTGGCTTGATATGTTCCCTGTCAGCGTTAAAGCTACTACTTCTAGGATTTGGATTTGCCTCAGTATAGACTTTTTCAGCGGCCTCTCGGCGTCTTTCCTTCTGCGTTAACTTTTTACTTTCCTCTTCAATTTTTTGCTTCCCTCTGTAGGCTTTTAACCCGCCATCACTATCTATGGCTCCGATGCGGACTGGGTGACGATAGAGCTTGCCGGCACGATATTCCTCATAGGTAGGAGCCTCAACGGTTACGTCAGACAGGTGTATTGGGCAAAATTGGCCATCCAATTTCACCCATACAACATTCATATCGTACGGGTCATATTTGACTATGACATTTCTAGTCCCCACATGAGACCCCAATATAGGATCCCAATAAACTTGGCCATGCAAATTAATGCCACCAGGATTAATTTTTCGGTCTTCTTGAGGCATGAACCAAATCTTTAATTGCTCGGAATTCAAGCCTGCCGGGGGGTAAGGAAGCCCTCCGTTGGGCGCGAAATAGTTTGTCCACGCTTGTCGCGGGCTACACTTTAATGCGCTATGAACTGTTGAGTGATAGACAACTACTTCGCGAGAGAACCAGCGAAAAAAATCAGAGAAGGTCATGGTTGCATTTCTTTCGCTGTTAAGTCCTCTGCGCGCAACAGAATTTGACATTGTAGTCCCCGGCAAGAAATGCACCTTAGTAGTCATGAACGTGCCTATCAGCCGTTCAACATGACCGCCAAAATGTTTTCTTCCTACAGGTCGGTATTCGGGGGAAATCCCAAAAGATTCACACCCTACTTTAAATTTTGGGCTGGTGAACTCTGCGGCATTGTCCATATGAAGGACTTCAGGCTTTCCATAGTAGGGGTAGTCTTCTGGATCCAAGCCAACACTTGCCGAAAAGTTTACTTTAGGAAGGACAGAATGACTAAGAGCGCAAGCCACTGAAACAGTAGACGGGACGTAAAGGCTAAGATAGTAACCAAGAATAACCCTGGTATAGACATCAATTACAATTGTCAGCCACGGGCGTCCAATAATATTTATGCGATCATCAGCCAACAGAATTATATCGACGAGGGTGTGATCCATCTGTACCCATTGCAGCGGCCTTTCAAGATTTTTTTTACCCGGGCGAGCTGAAAATTCTTGCGTCGCGGCATCAGGACCTTCTTTAATTCTCATTCTTGTTTTTTCTGAGAGGATTAAGCGTACACGCCTCAATACCGTATCTTTGGAAGGGCATGAAAAACCTTGCTCCTTACATGCAACATCCACCTCGCTCCACACTTTGCTGTAGCTGGCTCCTTTCGACTTGAATTTTTTAGCAGCCTTGAAAATTATGACCTCAACCGACTCATCCAGTCTCGTAACGCCTTTCTTGACACCCCGTGTCTGCGCAATTAAAGATAGTGGGCCTACGTCAGCGTCAAAAATTTTAGCCAAACGATAGAAGTAACTCTTTGATACACCCAGTAAAGAACAGTACTTAGTGACTACCCCTCCCTCAACCTTCCACTTTCTGATAATTTCAAAACGCTCAGCTGCCAATGAAAGTTGATCAACGGTGTAATCATTGACATTCAAACCCTCCCCATGATCACTACCATTAATTGCCGTAACACTAGGGATTCGCTGAATGTCGCGCGCCGACACCAGTATTACTTCACCAGAGTCGACAATTGTTACCCTTATCGTTTTGTCACTAAATACCTGTTTGACTTTCGCAACTTTTCCCTTGGCGACAATGAGTTCCCCAGGGGTTAGCTGATTTGCCATGGATGTACTCTCCACAACGCTAATCTAGGCGAAGTCTGCCGAGCGGCGACTTACATCAGTCTCTATCAACGATCGAAATTGGCTGCCGAACACGATACGACGTCACGTTCAAAAAATAGACTATTGCTAGCTTTTCTGCCGCGTCAGTCTATTTTTTAAAAGTTAATCAAGGTATGTGATTGATTATTAGAGATAAATGATATTCTTTTTTTTGATCGGGCATCACAGATTAAACCCGTGATTCGACAAACCCGGCTCTGACGTCCACTCCTGTTCAATCGCGCCAGGCTAAAGCACTGCCCAACAGTGCCAGGCACAGGGCCGTACTGATGGATTCGGTAAGCGATTCCGGTATCGAGCTTTATCGCCTCGTCTTCCTCAAGCAACGCAATCCGTCGTCGACCAGCACGAATATCCAATCCGCCTTTAAGCGCCACCACCAGTTTGGTTTCCCGACGATGCAACAACGGCAAGTTGTGCGCATGCAGAGGCAAGACAAAACGCATGGCTGCGCCCGCCCCTCAGATGCTTGCCTCGGCTACATCAATCCAAACCGGATATCCGTTGGGAATCAACAGCAGCGCCTCTGAGTTTTCAACGTTCATGAGCACTTCGAAATGCATCTATAGGTAGGACTTATGCGAAGGATTGTATATCGGTCTTGGACGCTATCGAGATAACCGCAGAAGATTGCTTCACACCCAAGCAAAACCAACCTAGTAACGCCAACCAAGCAAACCCGATAGGAGAAACACCATGCAACAGTCCCACGCTTACAACGACACCAGCCTTGAGCTGACCGCGAAAATTCTGGACGCCAAAGCTCGCAAGAACCTGTCCTTTGAAGACGTGACCAAAGGCACCGGCCTCGGCCTGGCTTATGTCACCGCCGCCCTGCTCGGTCAGCACCCGCTGCCTGAAGCTGCTGCCAAAGTGATCGGTGAAAAACTGGATCTGGACGCCGACTCGGTTGCCCGCCTGCAAGTCATCCCGCTGCGCGGCAGCCTGTCGGGTGTCCCGACGGATCCAACCATCTACCGCTTCTACGAAATGATCCAGATCTACGGCACCACCCTGAAAGCTCTGGTTCACGAACAGTTCGGTGACGGCATTATCAGCGCCATCAACTTCAAACTGGACATGAAGAAAGTCGAAGACCCAGAAGGCGGTCACCGTGCGGTGATCACCCTCGATGGCAAGTTCCTGCCACTGCGTCCTTTCTAAGGATGCAACCGGACCTGTAAATCGGCCCGCAGCCTTGCGGGCCTGCTTCAACAAAGTTCTTAACCCTTTTCTATCAATCACCACATTTGAATGGAGGAATCGTCATGAAAAAAATTCTGTTTCTCGCCCTGGCCCTGACGGCTTCGCTGTCAGCCTACGCACAGGAAGCTGTTGTAGCACCTGAGGCCGTTCCATATGCGTATGGCATGCACCTGGATGTCGCCAAAGTCATTCACATCACCCCGACGGCTGATGTCTGTGGCCCGACGCCAGTGCAAATGACTTACCGCGATTTGCACGGTGAAATCCACATCCTGGAATACAACGTGATCGGTAGCGGCTGTACCAACTAATTGTCACTCACTCAGCACTCAATGAAAGGTAAACATCATGAAAGCGCTCATCGAAGGTTTTTTGAAGTTCCAAAAAGAGGCATTTCCGCAACGCACTGACCTGTTCAAACACTTGGCCACCACGCAACATCCAGGCACGTTGTTCATCACCTGCTCCGACAGCCGTGTTGTACCGGAATTGCTGACGCAGCAAGAGCCTGGCGAACTGTTCGTGATCCGTAACGCTGGCAACATCGTGCCGTCCTACAGCCCGCATTCCGGTGGTGTGTCGGCCACAGTCGAATACGCCGTCGCCGTACTGGGCGTGACCGATATCGTGATCTGCGGCCATTCCGATTGCGGTGCCATGACCGCTGTCGCCAAGTGCAAGTGCATGGATCACCTGCCTGCGGTCGCCGGCTGGTTGCAACATGCCGAGTCGGCGAAAGTCATCAATGAATTGCGTTCTCACGCCAGTGAAGCCGCCAAAGTCAGTTCCATGGTGCGTGAAAACGTCATCGCCCAGCTGGCCAATATTCAGACTCATCCAAGCGTGCGCCTGGCTCAGGAAAAAGGCCTGGTGAATCTGCATGGCTGGGTCTACGACATCGGGACCGGTTCAATCGACGCCCTGGATGCCGACAACAAGACCTTTAAGTCACTGGTCAAGCATCCGAACACCGTTGCCGTTCATGCCCGTCCAGCAAAAGCTGTTGCCTAAATCAGCCTCTGATTTTCAGGAGTACTCAACATGATTGAAGTCACTATGTACACCACCACGACCTGCCCGTACTGCCGTAGTGCCAAGCGCTTGCTTGATGCCAAAGGGATTGCGTACAAGGAAAACGATGTACGCTCAGCCGACGTGAAGAACGAAATGGTCAGCCGAAGCGGTCGCCGTACCGTCCCGCAGATCTTTTTCGGAAACTGGCACGTTGGCGGCTTCGATGACTTGGCTCAACTTGAAAGCGAAGGCGGCATCGACAAAGTACTCAATCCGCGCATGGCGGGATGAGCACCGATGACGCCAGCTCACAAATCCAGCACCAAGGGGGCGTCGCCCTCCTTGGCTTGCGCTGGCACCGCACAGCAAATCAGCACCTCCCCTTCGGCCGGCATCTCGGCCGGCATGTTCAGATAATGCACTTGGCCACTGACCAATCGGGTCCGGCATGTACCGCACGATCCGCCCCGGCAACTGAAGTCCGGATTCAAGCCACGGCTCTCGGCCAGTTCCAGTAAACTCCCGCCACCCGGCTCCCAACGAGCTTCCTTCGCCGATGCCGAAAACAGCACCTTGACCGGGCTGCTTGCCGCGGGCATCTGCTCGACCTCCGGGGTTAAATGATCCCGTTGGCGAACCAGGGTCGAAGGACCGAAAGTCTCCGCGTGGATACGATCATCGCCAATACGCAACTGACGTAGACCGTCGTACAGCGCCTGGGTAAAGGCACCAGGGCCACACAGGTAAAAGTCGTAATCGTCCAGGGGCAGCAATGCCTTGAGCAAATCGACATCCACACGCCCCGCCACCTCAAAATCCTCACCCACGCGAGCATCAGTTTCCGGCTGACTGAGTAGTCGCAGCGCACGAATTTTATCCTTGGCACGGGTCGCCAGTTCGTAGAGCTCATCGCGAAACCCGAGTTCACTCAGGCTGCGCGCACTTTGGATGAACCAGGTCGGTCGAGTGCGACGGATACGTTCGCCTTCATAAATCACTTCACGCAGCATGGACAGCAGTGGGGTCACGCCCACGCCCGCGGCCAGCAAAACCAACGGTCGACATTCATCGGCTTGGACCGTGAAGCGCCCTTGAGGGGCACGGGCTTCAACCAGATCCCCTACCTGAACGCGATCGTGCAGGTGCGACGAGATGAGTCCGTCACGCTTGACGCTGATGCGGAAAAAACTGTCCGACGGCGCACTCGACAGGCTGTAGGTTCTAACCAGAGGTGCCTGTCCTTCAGCAAGGCAAAAGCGCACCGGCAGATGCTGGCCAGCCTCGAACCGCGGTATGCCCGCGCCATCGGCCGGTTCAAAATAGAAGGAGCGAATGGAGCTGCTCTCGTCAACGATCCGCGTCACCCTCAGCGGTCGCCATTGATCGCGCAGGATATCGGCTTGCAATCGGCCCTCAGCTTGCTCCCAACTGCCCGTCATCAGGCTGTTAGGCGAAAAACCTTCAAACTGCCAACGGAGGGCCAACACAGCCTGACGTCGGACCACCTGTTCCACAGTCAGCGTCCAGAGTCGCTCGGCCCCCTGAAAGGCAGCAATCTGCGGACCCTCGAGAATAATCTCGGTACGCCCGCTGACTTGCAGCATGTCGCCTGTTTCAAAATCGATGAACACCAGCCCAGCGCGCGGGTTAAGCACGAAATTACCCAAGGTGTTGAAGTGCAGGTTGCCAGCAAAATCGGGAATGGTCAGCACGTTGCCTTCGATCCTGACGAAACCTGAATTGCCCCCCCGGTGAGAAACGTCCACCGAGCGCCGGGATGCATCGCCATCCAGGTCGACATAGCTGGCGATGAAAAAGGTATCGGCCTTGCTGATGGTCGACGTTGCGGCGTCATCCAGTTCACTGAGACATTCGGCTGCTACGTTTGCTGAAGTGTGGCCAAGGCTGACCGGATCAACGCCTCGCAACTGAATGTATTGCGGGCAGTTGCCGAAAGCGTGCACCACAGAAACGGTAAAACCGCCTGACGAGGCGGTACTGATGTTGCCGTTCATGCGATTGCGCCTTCGGGTCTTCAGGTCAATACCCAGCAGTCCCACCGCAGCGCCCTGCTTAAGGGCAGCCCGAACCGGATCACCCTCGGCGGGCAGTCGGTCGAGTTGCAGCATTCGCGGATCGGGAGAATGGATGAAGCCAGTGGGGCCTTCGATCAACGTGGCCCAAGGCATCCCTTGTTCATCGACCGCACCCACCACCAGGTAAGGCAACTGGTTGTAAAACAATCGATGCTGATCAGGCATGAAGTCACGCACGACCTTGCGTCCGAATATCTCCATTTGATCGGCGACGCCGACGCTTTCCTGCAATTCACGCTCACCCGCATGCCAAGGGGATGCTCCTGGCGCGTCCGACTGACTCATGATCACCTCTACGCATTCGTAAACAGGTGCCCTTCACCCGCCGCCCGGCGGGGGGAGCGACCCCGCTATGGAAGCCCATAAAGCTTTTTTCTGTCTTGATCAGTTTGACCAGATGGACGAATTTGCTCCCCTTTAGCGTAGGCCCGAACCACTGCTGGGCGCCTGCTGATTCTCTCTAGCCAAGCAGCGACGTTAGGATAACCATCGAGCATCATTCCTTGCTTGTCATGTTGCAGCACCCAAGGATAGATCGCCATATCGGCAATGGAATACTCGCCGGCGACGTAAGGTCGTTCGCTCAATTTCTGCTCCAGGACGCCATATAAACGTTCGGTCTCTTTACTGATCCGTGCCACGGCGAGCGGCACATGTAATCGACAGCATTGGAAAGACTGAACATTGCGTTACCTTTTTCGGCAGCAAATGAAAACCTAGGCCACATAGTCGTCAGTGCTCAGCACTTCGGCGTACCCTTGATAAAGAGTCGATCGGAGTTGGTGGAACATTTCAGGGCACTTGCGGCGTTTCGTACCAACCACGGTCGGGGGTGGCAAAGCGCATCTTCTTGCGGATGAAAGCGGCATTTTCGACGCTGGTTATTTTTTCGAGCAGTACGAATGCAACTTCGGTGGCAGTGCCCGGCCCGCTTGAAGTGATGATCTGGTCATCGACAACCACGGGGCGATCGACAAAGCGTGCACCGGTTTCCAACAGTTGGTTTTTCCGCTTGCCGCCCTCCTGGTGGTAGGTCGTGGCGTTCCTGTCACGCAGCACGCCGGCCACGCCCAGGCACACGGAAGACACGCAAACGCTCGCAACGGGTTTATCGGCTTCGACGAAATGCCGGATGGTTGCCAGGAAGGGTTCGCTCAAGGCTTCCTCGTAAAAACCCGACGGTTCAAAACCACCCGGCAGTGCCAAGGCATCGAAGCTGCTCAAGTCCAGTTCGCTCAATAAAAAACTCGGATTGAGCGTGAGACCGAAGGTAGTCACGATCTTTCTGCGAAGGCCGGCGTTGACCAGCTCCACAGGGTGATCACCCAGCAGGTTGGCCCAGCCAAGCACATCGGTAAAAGCGGCCATTTCCAGAGGCTCTACGCCGTTGGCCAGTAACATAAGCACGCGTTTCATCGGTCATGAACCTCTGCTGTACAGCATGGAAAAGTATGTGTGCTTATGCTCCGCCTTAACCGTGATGTAGAGAACGACCACAAAATACAATCCACTATTTCGCTCACTGAAATGCCCAAACGGCATGGAACGGCGTGGTCAAGATTCTGGAAAAAGACGACTACCCGGTGATGGCGGCTTCCAACCCGCAGTGAGCTCCGATGTTGCGTGCGCTGCAAGCGTTCAAAGAAAATCCGGCTGCATGGCCGGATGCTCGCGCAGGCCGCCAACGATGTGGTCAACAAAACTGCGCACCCGCATCGAGGCCTTGCGCCCTTCGCGGTACACCACGTGCACCGGCAGCGCCGGTAACTCATAGGTTTGCAATACACGCCGCAATCGCCCGGTGTTCAAATACTCGTACAACGGATAGCTCAGACAACGGGTAATGCCGGCGCCATAAGCGGCTGCATCGATGGCCGCCTGTACCGTCGCGCAACTGATCCGTGCCCGGGCTTTTAAGTGATTCACCTCACCGTCGTGTTGGAAGTCCCACTGGACCCTGTCTCGATAAGCATGGGTGGCGACCAGTCGATGTTTTTGCAAATCCTCAGGTACGCCGGGCTCACCGTGAGTAGCCAGATAAGCAGGGCTGCTGCATACCATCGAGCTTACATAGCCCACCTGTCGTGCGATCAATGAGGAACTTGGTAGATGGCCGACCAGCACCGCCACATCGATGCCCTCTTCATTCATGTTCGGAAAACGATCATGGTATTGCGCGAAGACTTTTACCTCAGGATAAAGACACATGTAGTCCGTCAGAATCGAGGTCATGACATAACGGCTGAACAGCAAAGGCATCAGCACCGTGAGATTGCCTTGGGCCTGAACGTGCAAGCCCCTGGCCGAAGCCTCTGCGTCTTCGATGGCTGCGAGAAGGCGTGAACAATCGGCCATGAAACCGGCGCCGGCCTCGGTCAGCGACACCCCACGGGTGCTTCGAATTAACAGAGGCACGCCAAGACGTTGCTCCAGCCGTGCAATGGCGCGAACGACCGTAGGTCCGGACACACCCAGGCGAAGGGCCGCAGCAGCCAGACTGGGACGCTCCGATAACGCTGCGAACATCAGCATTTCATGATAGCGATCCATCAGTTGGAACCCTTCACCACAGCCTTGAGCGCCGAGTCCTTGCCGAGTCGATCCGCGAGAAAATCCACGAAGGTACGAACCTTTGCCGGTATGCGGGTGCTCTTGAGGTAGACCACTTGAATGGGCAGCGCCGGTGGTTCGAAGTCCTCCAGCACCAGTTCCAGTTCGCCAGCCGCCACTTGGCTGGCCACCTGATAGGACAACACCCGCGTGACACCCCAGCCCAGGCTGGCGATATTGATCGCGGCCTGATTGGCGGTGACCACCAATCGCGGTTCAAATCGAAAGCTCAGGGCGTTGCCGTCGTTGACGAATTGCCAGTCGCTCAGCAAATGGCTGGCCGAAGACATGACAATGTTGGCGTTACTGAGTTCACCGGGATGACGCGGCCTGCCGTAGCGTTCGAAATAATCGGGGGTACCGCAGATCACCTGACGTACTTCGCCGACTTTTATGGCGTGCTGATTAGTCTCACGCAAGTGGCCGATGCGTATCGCCACGTCGATACCCTCGTCCGTCATGTTCACGACACGATCCACCAGCAAGGCATTGAGGTGCACCGAAGGAAACTGGTCCACGTAGTCGGCCAGCAGCGGCGCGATGTACAACTCGCCAAACAGCACCGACGCGGTCACGGTCAAATGCCCGCACGGTATCGAGTAACTACCGGCAGCCGCCTCCTCCGCCTCGTCGATATCACTGAGGATACGCCGACAATCCTCGAGATAGCGTTGACCCGCTTCGGTGAGATGAAGGCTGCGAGTGGTTCGAGAAAGCAGCTGTGTGCCGATTCGCTCTTCCATCGCGGCGATGGCACGGGTCACGCTGGGGGGAGAGATATTCAACAGGCGAGCGGCGGCGGCAAAGCCTTCTTCCTCGGCTACTGCCATGAATATCTGCATTTCTTGAAAACGATCCATAGGCGCCCCTGTCTTGATGAGAGGACAGCGAGGTATCTGGCCGCTTGAGCGGGAAGACCTGATTGCCAGTATCGTCGGCTACAGCGACTTTGGCACGCGCCGTCGGGCTGGCAGCATGTACGTAAAGCGTCCTGGGAGAACTGCGAAACAAGGAAAAGGAGCTTACCGGAATTATTCTCCCGGCAAGCCCCTTCTGAATCGAGTCAAGCCTCTTGCAAGCCTACAGCAGTGCGTTGCATGCCAACGAAGTTCTGCAACCCTTCGATGCGGCTCAACCAGGCACGGACATTCGGGTAGTCAGTCAGCGCCACGTTACCTTCCGGTGCGTGGGACACGTAAGTGTAGGCGGCAACATCGGCGACGGTCGGCTTGTCGCTGGCCAGGAATTTGCTCTGACCCAGCTCCTCCTCCATGACCTTGAGCAGGGCATGAGAACGTTTGATCGTTTCTTCGGCGTCATAACCGGCACCAAACACGGTAATCAATCGCGCGGTGGCAGGGCCCGAATTGATTTGACCGGCGGCCACCGACAACCAGCGTTGAACCTTGGCTTGCTCTAGCGGATCGCTCGGCAGCCATTGGTCCTTGCCATATTTGGCGGCGAGATAAACCACGATGGCGTTAGAGTCTGCCAGGACGGTGCCGTTGTCATTGATCACCGGCACTTGGCCAAAACGGTTGAGAGCCAGGAAGTCAGGCGCTTTGTGCGCACCCTTCATCAGATCCACGAATACCAGTTCGGTTGGCAGTCCAAGCAGGGACAGCATCAGTTCGACCCGATGAGAGTGGCCAGACAAAGGGTGACGATAAAGTTTGATCGCTTGCTGGGACATGACGTGCTCCGATTGTTGTTTGAGTTCGACCCGGTGATCGCGTCGATGGAGTTATCTTCCCCTCCTCTCATAAACAGCGGAATGACCAGCAATTACAATCCAGCATTACGTTGCGTGTAATGATCATTTTTTTCCGAACCTACTGCCCCACCGACACGCCCAGCATCAAGTCCATAAAAGCGACTGACGCCGCGCTGTGATAGTTGTTTTTACGCCGTAACAGGGCGGCGCCGCGCCGAGGCCCCTTGTCCAGCAGCGCGATCCTGCGCAGGGCTCTGTCCTGGGTAGCGATGGGCTCCGGAAGAATAGTGGCGACCGCCGTGTGCCGCATGACTTCCAGCAGAGTGTTGACCGAATTGACCTCGATCACCACCTTGGGTGTGATCTGCGTCTTGGCGAAGTACTCGTCAATACAGATGCGGGTGGCGAAGTCGGGAGTCAGCAACGCAAAGTCCAATTGAGCGACCTGCTCGGCGGTCAACGGTTTCTTACAGTCGTACAACGGATGATCCCGCCCCACCACCAGCCCCAGGGTTTCAATAAACGCTGGGATCGTTTCGATGTCCGGGTTTCGCACCTCATCAAACGCAATGGCGATATCCAGTGAGTCATCCGCCAGGCCGGTTTCGATATCGGCCATGGAGAGTTCAAAGATCTCCAGATGGATATTTGGATAGAGAGCCATGTAGTCGCGCATCAACGGTCCTACCAGGTAAGCCATGAACGTCGGTGTCATGGCCAGGCGCAGGGTGCCGCGGGACAGATCCTTCACATCGTGCAATGCGCGCTTGCCAGCTTCCAACTCAACCAATACTCGACGCGCACATTCGATGTAGGCTTGCCCCGCATCGGTAGGTTTTACCGTGCGCGAGGTTCGGTCGAACAGCACTACGCCGAGCGTCTCTTCCAACTGTCGGATCTGTTGCGACAAGGTCGGCTGGGAAACATGCAGCGCCTCGGCGGCGCGGGTGAAGCCGGCGTTATCGGCGACAGCCAACAAATAGCGCAAGTGTCGTAGCAGCATGGGAGGTTCCCGCTATAGGCCCCGCTTATGCGTACATTGTATATCGGTCTTGGATGCTATCGAGCAACCAGCAGAACATTGCTTCACACCCAAGAAACAGGCTGGATGCGAGCTTTAAAAAACGTTTTTACACAACCTCTATCGAGGATGTGTAAAAACGTCAAAGGGGAATTTTCAGTGCTTATTCCAGGGTGTTCGCATGCTTGGCTTTCGCAAGGGTGACCAACCACATACCTACTGCGGTGGTGTGGCTTTGAAGCTGGGTAGTGCCTGAATCCGATTCCACCAGTCAGCGAATCCGCTGATGGCAAATACTTGCTCCGCGTCCGGAGTCATCGCCAGATAAGCGCACGCCGGTGCCAGGTACAAATCGCCAATGCTCAACGCCGGGCCGGCAAGAAAAGGATCACTGCCTTTGATCTTCATCAACTCGGTTAGCACCAGTTTGGATTTTTCGATGCCTTGGAGGCGGGAGGCATCGTTCTGTCCTCCGATAAAGTCGGGGAACAGGTAATAACCGAAGACTGGAACCATCGAGCCATAGCCATAGGAGTCGTAGATTGACTGAGCCATATGACTTCTGGCTCGATCCCGAGGCGTTTTTGGGGTAAGCGAAGTCCCAGGCAAGACCTCGTCCAGGTAACTCATGATCGCCGCCGTTTCGATCACCCTGAATCCATCGTGATCAATTACCGGCACCTTGCCGAATGCATGACGTGCAAGATGTTCCGGTGAATGCGGCTCACCTTTCATCACGTTTACTTGTAGCTGATTGAACTCCGCACCTTTCTCCTTTAGCAGCATCTTTACCGTGCGTACGTATGGGCTGCCATCAAAACCATAGAGAGTGAGGCTCATGACAATTGCTCCAACCTGGATGGACATTATCGAGACCCTGGCCTGCACTCCTTGTTGCGGTGCCAGAAGAACCGAGTCTGCAACACATCAAAAACGAGCTTGTCGGCATACGGGAGCAACGGGGGCGTGAAGGCCACTAAGGAGGTCAACGTCAGTTTGACGCTGCTGTAACCGATGTTGGAGTTGGCGTACACCCGGGCAAGCCCATTTAATGTAGACCATCCGATGATGAGTGAACGGAGCATTGACGACGAGTTTCATCGAGGCTTACTTCCACTACTCCGTTCAAACCCAGCTCAATTTCAAGCAAAGGCGCGAGGCCGATTCCGCCTGTTCTTCAGTGCGAGCTTGCCTACCAACCGGATCGCAACGGCCGAAAACATGATGCCAAACGGCAACACATACCAGGCGCTCATGGACCAGAGACTGGTGTCCGCAAGGTCACAAACTCTTCTGCTGAGGTCGGGTGCACGCCGATCGTTTCATCGAACAGTCGCTTGGTGGCGCCCGCTTTGAGCGCGATGGCCAAGCCCTGGATGATGTCTCCAGCATCGGGACCCACCATGTGCGCGCCCAGTACACGATCAGTATGAGCATCCACCACCAGCTTCATCAGCGTCTGTTCGGACGACTCCGTGAGGGTCAGTTTCATCGGTTTGAATCGGCTCTCGAACACCACGACTTCGTGGCCGTTTTCGAGCGCTTGTTCCTCCGTCAGGCCAACGGTGCCGATGTTGGGCTGGCTGAATACCGCAGTGGGGATGTGGCGGTAATCCACTGGACGATATTGCTCGGGTTTGAACAGTCGGCGTGCAACTGCCATACCTTCCGCTGTCGCCACTGGAGTCAGTTGCACTCGGCCAATCACATCGCCCAATGCAAGAATCGATGGCTCGTGAGTTTCGAAATTGTCATTAACGTCGATGTATCCCCGCTCGTTGAGTTCGACGCGCGTATTTTCCAGCCCCAGATTGTCGAGCATCGGCCGCCGACCCGTGGCGTAGAAAATGCTGTCAGCCTCTAGTTGACGACCGTCGTTGAGCGTCGCCAGCAGGCTGCTATCTGACTGTTTGTCGATCCGCACTATATCGGTGTTGAATTGCAGTTGCAGTCCACGCTTGGTCAGTTCTTCAACCAGATGCGTGCGAACTGATTTATCAAATCCACGGAGAAACAAATCGCCGCGATACAGCAGAGTCGTGTCGTCACCCAGGCCGTTGAAGATTCCGGCGAACTCGACGGCGATATAACCGCCACCGACAACCAGAACACGTTTCGGCAGCTGCTTGAGAAAGAACGCCTCATTCGAGGTGATGGCATGTTCGCGGCCTGGAATCTCCGGAATTTGCGGCCAGCCGCCTGTGGCAATCAAAATGCGTTCGGCGCTGAAACGCTGCCCATTGATCTCTACATGATGCGCATCGGCCAGTCGTGCATGACCTTCAAGCAGTGTTACGCCGCTGTTGATCAGCAGTTTGCGGTAAATGCCATTGAGCCGTTCGATTTCACGGTTCTTGTTTGAGATCAATTTTTCCCAGTCGAATTGGGCCTTGCCAGCAGTCCAGCCAAAGCCCTCGGCCTGCTCAAAGTCGTCTGCAAAATGCGACCCATAGACCAACAGCTTTTTCGGTACGCAACCGACGTTGACGCAGGTGCCACCGAGGTAGCGACTTTCCGCTACCGCTACTCTCGCACCGAATCCTGCGGCAAAACGCGCTGCACGCACACCACCGGAACCTGCACCGATCACAAATAAGTCAAAGTCGTAAGTCATCTCAATTCTCTGCAAGGCAGCATTACACAGGTGCTGTCGAATGTCGTTAAAGGGGAGAAAAACGAAGTTTCAATGCACGAAAAAATGGCGCACACAGTTTCAAGACCGAAGTCTTGTTCTGGTGCGTATTGAATCTGCGCGTGACAGGCGCCGCCCTGAGTTCGCTAGCCAGCGCCCCCATCAGGTGTGGCAACAAGAAGCCGCCTTCGAATTCGGTAGCGTTCATGGTTGGAGTGTCCAACCAAAGATTACCGTCGCAGGAATGAGTAACTTCAATCATGTGGGGACTCCCAGGGTGGACAACGAATTAACCCGAAATGAGTAATTGCTTCTGAGGGCCAGTCTCGCCATCCAAAGGCGATTAGAGAACAAGCACGGATGTCATGACTTAATTGTGCTGGGTGAAACAATCCGGTGATGCATTGCTCTGGAAATGTATCTGGAAGAGCGGACGCCTGTTCGCCCGCAGCGCGATTCTCTCCGGCGAAGGCGTGTAGGTTTTGGCGATATCGAGGGGCACCCCAGTCCAAGCAACCTCCTCCGCCGCCGGTGCGGCCGAGGCGCTGCTGGATAAGATGGCAAACGTTTGAGTCATCACGGGTTTCCAGATATTTTCCGATAAGCGATTCATGCGCGACTTTCCCGCAGGAGCTGGCGAGCGGAGTCGGCCATGACGGGTAAAGAGCCGGCAAGCATCAACACGTCCTTGAGCACCAGACGACCGCCACCGGACAAGTAAGGAAAACCGTGTTGAGCGTCACCAAGAGCACCCACCCAGGCTTCGGGCGTAGTGATCAGAAAGCTCAACGTCACCAGTGGCGTGCCGAAGGCCAATGCACCACCGAGCAACCCGGTGCGCCGTGAGATCGGGTTGGACAGTACCAACAAGCCAATTAGCAGTTCGACAATACCCAATCCAGTCGAGAATCCGTATGTGTTGTTGGCTGTCTGCCAGGCACGCTTTTCAGCATTTAGTTCGCCTTCATGAGTCAGGTGTGCCTTGTACTCTTGCGGGTGTTCATAGAAGAACGACATGAACGGGCTGTTGGCGACAAACGGGGTGATGCTATCCGCCTCATAGGGCACGAATTTGAGCGCGCCAATCCACAGGAAAACAACGCCGATTGCCAGGCGCATAAGCGATGCGCCAAAGGTGTCCAGCGTGCTGATGAATTTTAACCAGGCCGTAAATGAAGTGAGCATGAGACTTCTCCAGAAGATTGAATGTGGAGGTAGTCTGCGGTGTCAATGAGCGGTGTTTTTGTTCGTCATGCTCAAGTTGTTGCTTGATCGTCTCAAGGTGCCCTCCACGTTCTGATGGCGTAAAAAAACCTCGGCACTTTGCAGTGCCGAGGCTCTAGGTGAACACATGGCGGGCTAGTTTTTCAGCGTGTCATACGCTTCAAGTGTGCGCAGCGAATAGATGTATGCAGCACCTGCGTTCATCGGGTAGGTGTACTGTTTCAACACGCTCAGTTTTTTCTGCGAAGCTCTCAAATGAATTCAATCGACAAACTCATCAGCTTGGCCAACGTTCGGGGCAGCCTGGATCTGCGTTGTCAGTTTCAGGGGGATTGGGCTCGAGATCACAAACAGGAAGCCTTGGGGAAAGCGCCCTATCACATTGTGTTGGAGGGAGCGTGCCGAGTGGAGTTTCCGGATGGTCAGCGCCTCCCCATGCGCGCCGGTGACATTTTGCTGCTGCCCAGGGGCGCACCACATGTCATGCATAGCCTCGGGAAAACGGTACAACCAACATCACCGACGCTCGTCTCAGGTGGGATTTTGCCGACATACCGCATTGGGAATGTCAGCACAGATCTGGACATGCTGTGCGGTGGCTTTCACTACAATCGGGCTTCGATGTTGTTTGCAGCTCTACCTGAGTACCTGGTGATTCCCAGGGGGGCCTTAGCGGACAATGGTGTGTTAACGGCGTTGGTCGAGATATTGCGCAGTGAAGCAGATGGCGACCAGATAGGCGCTCGATTTTTGCTCGATGCGTTGTCTCAAGCGTTGTTCACTTTGATTCTGCGCGCGCATCTGGTAAGTCACGGTCAAGACAGCGGCACGCTTGCATTACTCAGTGATAAACGATTGGGTCGTGCCTGGCAGGCGATGCTGGCTGATCCTGCTTACGAATGGACAATAGAGGGCCTGGCCGAGACCGCGAGTATGTCTCGTGCAACATTTATGCGGGCTTTTGTAAAGGTGGCCGGCGTTTCACCGTGGGTGTTGCTTACGCAGGTCCGGATGGAATTGGCCTTCAGCCTACTGAGTCATTCCCACTTGGGGTTGAGCGATATTGCAGCCCAGGTTGGGTATCAATCGCAGGCGGCGTTCAGCAAGAAATTCAAGGAGATTTATGGTGAGGCACCAGGTCGGGTGCGGCGCGGAATTTAACGTTCTCCGAGCTTTCCATTTGTCGGAGAACTATGCGCTCGAAAGGAAGGATCTCTCCATTGAGAACGCATCCACGACCATTTCATGCAGTGAAACAGAAGATTGTTTTTTCTGGTCGTTCTCACCCTCTTGATTCAAGCAGACCATGACCCTCGCAGTTGCCCGATTTGCTGTCGGTCATAGAGGCGCGTGTTCTAAACGCTCCACGGACGCTATGCCACTCCCCTTCCCTTGGGACGCATAGGCGCCTCCACATCAATGTCAAATCGCCCCCACTGCGTCAAACCTATTCATATACAGGAACATGAGATGAACAAGTTATTCGCAGGTCTGGCCCTGGCGACGGCGATGGTCAGTTCGACCGCTGCGCTCGCTGCTCCGGTCAAACCAACCGTGGTGCTGGTGCACGGTGCCTTCGCCGATTCCAGCTCTTGGAATGGTGTAATCAAGATCTTGGAGAAAGATGGCTACCCGGTGATCTCGGCCTCCAACCCTCTTCGTTCGCTCAAGGGCGACGCACGATCGGTAGCTGATGTGCTGGCCAGCATCAAGACACCCATCGTCTTGGTCGGTCACTCTTATGGCGGTCCAGTTATCAGCGAAGCTGCCTACGGAAATGCCAACGTCAAAGCTCTGGTGTACGTCGCCGGTATTGCACCCGATACAGGTGAATCCACTGCCGACTTGGCTGGCCGCTTCCCAGGTAACACCCTGGGTCCAACCCTGGCTCCGCCCGTTGAATTGGCCGACGGCGGTAAGGACCTCTACATCCAACAGGACAAGTTTCACGATCAGTTCGCTGCAGACGTGTCGAACGCCGACGCGAAAGTGATGGCTGCGACCCAACGCCCTGTGACTGCAGCAGCGCTCAATGAAAAGTCGAGCGAACCCGCGTGGAAAACGATCCCTTCATGGTTCGTTTACGGCGACAAGGACAAGAACATTCCGGCACAAGCCCAAGTGTTCATGGCTGAACGTGCGCACGCCAAAAAG
Organism: Pseudomonas sp. PSB11; assembly: GCF_014596605.1. Lineage (NCBI taxonomy): Bacteria > Pseudomonadati > Pseudomonadota > Gammaproteobacteria > Pseudomonadales > Pseudomonadaceae > Pseudomonas > Pseudomonas sp. PSB11. The sequence continues at coordinate 103,763 of NZ_NOIO01000004.1, read as the reverse complement.
ACCGTTGTGGTCAAAGGCGCGTCCCATGTCGTGATGGTATCCAATCCGAAGGTTGTTGCCAGCCTGATTGAAACGGCTGCCACCGCCAAATGACGGCTGCTCGCAACCGTCAATGGAGCGGTCGCGGCAATCGATCTACCGCATCTGGCCGCAAGGCCGGATGCACTTGCAGACCCTCGACAATGTAGTCGACAAAATTGCGTACATTCATCGTCGGAGAATTCGTGATGACTTCAAAATTGCTTGTTCTAACCGCGACCGTCAGTTTTCTCTGTGGGCTAGTTTTTTCAGTTGCTGCATCCGCTGATTCAACCCCTGGCCCAGTCGCAGAAGGATCTCCTGTGTTTGGCGTAACACTCCCGCCGGGCTACCGAAATTGGCAGTTCGTCAGCATTGCTCATGAAGAAGGTGACAAGCCTGACATTCGAGTCATTCTGGGAAATGATGTCGCGATGAAGGCATTTCGGGATGGAACTCTTCCATTTCCAGATGGCACGATCATCGCTCGACTCGCTTACAAGTATGAGTCTTCCGCGCAAAACAATGCCGCTTTTGGCCGGGAACAATCGTTCATCGCTGGGGAGCCCACCAACGTCCAGATCGAAGTCAAAGACTCTAAGCGTTATGCCAGCACGGGCGGATGGGGCTACGGGCAGTTTGAAAAAGGCAAGCCCAATCCCAGTGAACAGATCATCAATGGCTGCTTCGCTTGCCATAAGAAATTGCCCCCAGCGACGGACCTGATCTTCACAAAATACTCCGAGTAATTGACCGTCTCAGTTACTCAGCTTCGTATCGATCATGAATGTGCTCATGCCTTGTCCTCCTCGTCGGGGGACAACAAGGTGGATCAGTCGCAGTGCATGGTGGCCGCTAACCGCCACAAAGCTGACTTTCACGTAAGGCGGGGGTTGGCCAATGAGTGTCTCCCTGCGATCAAGAAGACACGACGTATATCCATAGGCTGGACTTATCCAAAGGATTGCATATCGGTCTTGGACGCTATCAAGCAAGCGACAGAAGATTGCTTCACACCTAAGCACCACCCATTGAGCAATTCCAACGAAGCAAACTTGATAGAAGAAACCACCCCTCTACATCTAGGAGCCAGCATGTCCAGACTAACAACAATGGATGCGCAGACCACCATTTCTCAGCCTGATGGGTTGCCTGAAAACGCCCGCCGCCTCGCTATATTTTCTTTGGCGATCGGTGTCGCCATGGCGTCACTCGACACTGCAATAGCCAATGTCGCTTTACCTGCAATAGCCACTCAATTGCAGACAACACCTGCATCATCGGTCTGGATCATCAACGTCTATCAGTTGGCGATGGTTGCAACGCTCCTTCCATTCGCTGCGCTGGGTGAAATCATCTCCTACCGGCGGGTTCTACTTTTCGGACTGTTTTTATTCACATTGGCATCGCTTGCCTGTGCTCTAGCCTGGTCGTTGCCTTCACTGGTCATAGCTCGGTTATTTCAAGGAATTGGGGCTAGCGCCGTTATGGGTGTAAATACAGCCATGCTTAAAGCTATTTATCCGACGCGCATGCTAGGTCGTGGCTACGGAACCAATGCCTTGGTTGTTGCGGTTGCTTTTGCAATCGGGCCGACCCTGTCATCCCTTATTTTGTCAGTCGCGAGCTGGTCATGGTTATTCGCAATCAACGTTCCGCTTGGCTTGGTCGCACTTTTCCTAGGGCGCAAAGTATTGCCTGATACCCGCCGGGCGACCCACAAGTTTGATGGTCTGACTGCCCTCTACAACATACTCGCGTTCAGCTTTTTGATTTTGTTATTCGGGGATGCTGCTCACCAGGAAAAGTTCACCACCCTAGCATTGGAATTGGCCACAACTGCCTTGTTCTTCGCACTGCTCTTGAATCGGCAGGCAGACCACAAGGCACCGATGCTGCCGATTGATCTGCTGCGCCGGCCCATGTTTGCGCTTTCTGTCGTAACGTCCGTATGCACCTTCGCAGCACAAGGACTGGCGTTCGTAGCCCTGCCGTTTTATTTCTACACGGCCCTTGGAAAATCCCCAGTAGAGGCTGGTTTTCTAATGACGCCATGGGCTGTCATGGTCGCGACAATGGCCCCAATTGCCGGCCGCCTGAGTGATCACTACTCTCCTGGCGCATTAGGCGGAATCGGTCTTTCGATACTGGCGGTGGGGTTGGTAACGCTAGTACTTGTGCCTGATGACCCGTCGACTTTGAATATTAGCTGGCGCATGGCTATGTCAGGCATTGGGTTTGGTTTTTTCCAGGCACCTAACCTCAAAGGTTTTATGGGTAGCGCACCAACGACACGTGCCGGCAGTGCAAGTGGCATGGTGGCCACGTCAAGGTTGGTTGGACAGTCAATTGGTGCGGCGCTGGTTGCTTATTGCTTCATGTTATCGAGCGAGCATGGCGCAACGTTCGCGTTATGGGCCGCCGCTGGGTTCGCAGCGACCGCAAGCATTGCAAGCTTTGCCAGAGTCGTTGCTGTGCGAACTTGAAATCTCGAAGGCCAGCATACTTTAATGATCGCTCAGCCGATTGCTCCCTCATAGGCAGTCATCGGCCAGAAGCGGGGATTCGCCAACAACCTGAACACTTCCGATGCCTATCAAGGTTGTTTTTTTTTGGACATAACCTCACCCAATCATCCGCGTGGCAACTTCCCACAACCGCTGCGCGTTATCTGGGTCAACGGCGTAGGGTGCCACGCCTGTGTAATCGGCAGGACGCTTGGTGACCACCAACGCTTCATTACAGTCCTCGAAATAACGACCACCAATGCCTTCCAACAGTGGAGACGCCGCCAGTAATACAGATGTCGCTGCACCCTGTTGCACGTTCTTCTGACGTTCAATTGGGGTCTTGAGCCCACCGGTGTGCTTCTGAAGGTTGGTTGCGATTGCCCCAGGGTTCAAAGCGTTCGCGAAAATGCCTTGCTCCGCCCAGCGGCGGGTGATTTCTACGGCAATGAGTGCGCATGCCGACTTGGCCTGGGCATATGACGCGAAAGCATCGTATGTGCGGAAGTCGAAATTGATGTCCTCGAAAACCACTGGCCCTAATAGATTAGCGTTTGAACTCAGCGATACAATTCGCGCACCTTCAGCTTTGATCAGGGCGTCTTGCAAGCCAAGCACGACCGCAAAATGTCCGAGAAAGTTGGTTGCAAATTGCATTTCCCAACCCTGTGATGTCAGCTTCCTCTCAGGAACGGCCATGATCCCTGCGTTATTGACCAGGATATCAAGTGGCTCTGACCAAGACATAGCAAACGATTTCACAGAGGACAGATCCGCCAGTTCGATTGAGCGGATTTCAACGGTGCCCCTGCCCCCAGAGCGCAGTTCGGCAGCAACCGATTCCGCCGCTTCCGGACGCCGTACTGCAAGCGTCACGTCTGCGCCGGCATTGACCAATGCGCGCGCTGTCTCAATACCGATACCAGAGGCTCCGCCGGTTACGATCGCCCGTTTACCAGTGAGATCGACCCCTTCAATGACCTCTTGTGCGGTTGAATGAAACCCGAACGGTGTAGTGATACGCGTCATGAATTATTGCTCGCATGTTTAATGGCCGCTGAGTCGAACTGACTTGCGGGACCGCCGGATGACCGGCGGAGGAAGATGCCTTCAACTCCAAGCGGCAACTGCACCGGGTACCGAGCCGGATCGTGCTGAGCCCGATCAAATCCCTGAATGCTCTGGATGCCAACATCTCCCTATGAAACCCGATCCGTGCAAAGTTGCTGTGGACCAAGATAAGCCTCAGCACTGTCGCAAACAATCGGGCTAATATTGGATGAACTGATGCAGGAATTAGCACAATGCAGAAATCCGGGCTGCTCGAACTTAACGCCGTGGTCGCGGTTTCTACTCATCGCAGCTTTCGTCGTGCGGCCGTGGAATTGGGAATGTCGCCATCAGCACTCAGTCATGCGATCGCTGCACTGGAGAAACGCCTTGGCGTGAGGTTGTTCCACAGAACCACGCGAAGCGTTTCTCTGTCTGAAGCCGGGGAGCAATTTCTGATTCGTGTGCAGCCCGCTCTGCGTGATATTTCCGCGGCTATGGAGGCGGTAAGCGAATTCCGCGATACACCGGCGGGAACCCTTCGTCTGAACACCTCCGAAGGTGCTGCGCAAATGGTGCTGACTCCAGTGGTACTGGAGTACCTGAGGCGTTATCCAGACATGCGGGTAGACATCGTTACCGATAGAAGTCTGGTTGACATCGTTGCTGGTGGATTCGACGCCGGCATACGGTTGGCGGAAAGCGTTCCGCAGGACATGATTGCCATTGCGATCACTCCCCCACTGCGCTTTGCAGTGGTCGGTTCCCCTCAATACTTCGCGAAATGCAAAAAACCAAAGGTTCCGGCAGATCTCCTCGCACATAACTGCATACGCGTGCGTTTCCCCAGTGGCACGATCTACAAATGGGAATTCGAGAAGCGTGGTGAAGAGCAAACAGTAGACGTCAGCGGATCGTTGACGCTTGACAGCCACCACCTGATGTTAGAGGCGGCTTTGCAAGGCGCCGGTATCGCCTGGACTAATGATTTCGCCGCTTGCGCCCATATAGCGTCAGGAAGCCTTATCCGCGTATTGGAGGACTGGACTCCTTCGTACCCGGGGCTGCGTCTTTACTATCCTGCGAATCGCCATATGCCAGCGGGCCTCAGGGCTTTCGTCAACATCGTCCGTGAGATTGTGTCGCAGACCTCAATCATGAAAAAGAGAGGCTGAGCTTTTACACTCAAGTTGGGGGCTCCTCGCCATCTACCTGCCTTCGCATTAACGTGCGAGGAGTTTTTAGCGAAGGTGATAGTGCTTGTGCTTAATATCCATCGGAGGATCCAGTGAATTCGATCTTGATCTTGTAGCAAAGCCGAATTGTGGCGTGTGCTCAATTGGCGTAGGCGTCAATCGGCACGAAAGTGTTGGCAGAGCGATTGTTGAAAATGCTCCAACAGAAAGTCGACGAACACCCGGGTTTTGGCCGGCAAAGATTTTTTGGAGGAGTAGTAAATCGAGACAACGCCTAGATCCACATACCAATCTGGCAACAGTCGAACCAGCTCACCGCGCTGCAACCTGGGCCACGCGCGATCCAAGGGTAGCAGTGCGACACCTAATCCCATCACGGCACAGCTGCATAGCGCTTCCGGGTCGTTCATGATCGCAGCTGGTTTCAAGTTAAGATCGAACCTTCCCTCTTCAGAATCACGAAGCGTCCAGCTCAGCAAACGCCCTGAGTTTGTCGAACGCATCACGATGCCATCTACCCCCTGCAAATCGCTGGGCGTAGTGGGTAGCGGTTTACCCTCAAGCCATGACGGAGCTGCGACAGCCACGAGATGAAGTTTGGACAACTCGCGCGCGACGACGCCAGGTGACAGTTCCATTCCACCACCGATAGCGACGTCAAAACCTTCGCCGATCAAATCTACGCGTCGGATTTCCAAGTGCCAATCCGGTACCACAGCGGGGTAACGCTGCTTAAAAGTCTTGAGCAATGGCAATACATAATCATAAGCGAGTGATGGGGCCAAATTGACCCGCAATCGCCCTTCGGGGACTTCTCGGGCATCACCTATTTGAGCGATGGCATCCTGGATAGTCTCAAGACCTTGGGAGACCTGTTGATAGAACAACTCTCCCGCCTCGGTAAGGGTGAGGCTGCGGGTGCTGCGTTGGAACAAGCGAGTCCCCAAGTTGGCTTCAAGACGAGCCACGTTTTTACTCACGGCAGCAGAGGAAACCCCCATCCGCCGTGCGGCTTCGGAAAAGCTGCTGGCTTCCGCGGCACGGACGAAGGATTCGAGATTACCTAGGGTTTCCATATTCATCTCCAACTTTTGGTTAAAGCTAATACTACCTTTTGAAGACTAATTTATCCTTGATGCTTTGGTCATGATGGCTTCTCACCTGGTTATCAAGATTGGAAATCAAATCACCATGGCAAAAATTCTCGTTACTGGCGCGACAGGCAGATTGGGCAATGCTGTCCTGCGGTCACTGGTACAAAAAATCCCGGCATCAGAAGTCGTAGCAATGGCACGTGATACTGAAAAGGCCAGGCCTCTGGCCGAATTAGGTGTTGAGGTACGCTACGGGGATTACACGGACTACGATTCGCTGGTGGCAGCTTTCAGGGGAGTAGAAAAAATCTACCTGGTGTCCGCCGTCGCGTTCAGTGATCGTATTGGCCAGCATCAAAACGCGATCACTGCCGCCAGCCGGGCGGGCGTTCGTCATGTGGTCTACACCAGTATTCAGCGGATCAACGACGAGCTGGCGCCTATTGAGGGCGTGACAGAGAGCGATATAGCTACCGAGCAATTGCTGGTGAAGTCCGGCCTCACGTACACAATCATTCAACACCCGTTATACGCCGACGATTTGCCATTCCTCATTGGTGCTAATGCAGCAAAAGAAGACTTCTGTGCCCCAGTAGGTAAAGGTCGCGCTAGCTTCGCCACCTATGCAGAACTGGCAGAGGCCGGTGCTTCACTGTTAACCCAAACAGGATATGAAAACCGCACTTGTCTGCTGAACGCGGGACAGACCTGGTCATTCCAGGAGATCGCTGACGGCCTGGCCTTACTGACGGGCAAAGCGATTAGTTACCAAGCGATTTCCGTTGAAGCATTTATCGCCGCTCGAGAGGCTGAAGGCTGGCCAACCGCAGTCGCGAAATTCCTCAGTGGCTGGGGTAATGCCATCGACAAAGGCGCTTTCGACCAGAGCAGTCATGCCTTGGAAAGACTGCTGGGGCGTAAGCCAAAATCCCTACACGAAATGCTTCGGAAAGTTTACTCCCTGTGAGTCATCATTCTTCCCTTCTGTGCGAAGAGCCGGCGGGTTGAGGCCTGGATGCCAGGACGTATGTACGGGTCAAGCAGCTGCGAAGTCAGGTCATAGAATCAAACTCCTTCCAGTTTCCAGCTATCATTTCAGCTCGAAACTGGAAGGATCAACATGCCAAACCGCCGCTCGCCTTCGACGTTGAATTGCTGGAGTCAAAGAAGACCTTCATGCGCGAAAATGTAATTACCAGGCGATTAAGTTCGCAATAGCATCAACCCCAACCATGAGCTTCCTCGATGAAGTGCAACACGGCGTTGGAACGCTCATCAATGCGCGAAATCAGAGAAAGCTCACTGACCATTTCCGGCTGAGCCAACGGAATTATCCGCACGCCAGGCATGGTCAGTCGGGTCATGGTTTCCGGCACGATACTCAAACCGATACCCGCTGCGACCAGTCCGGGGATGCTCATCAACGAGGGCACATACATGATGTTCTCCGGATGCAGTTGATTCTGTCGGCAGGCCTGGAGTGTGTGCGAGGTTAAGCCGATACCGGCAGTGTCCTGCAAAAATACGAATTTCTCGTGCCGCAGCATCGCCAGCTCGCCGGTAAAGCGTTCGGCTAGTTCGTGGTTGTCCGGCATGAGCAGGACGAGACTGGACTGACTGAAATGATGCGTGCGCAACCGGTCTGGAAGGTGATCCTTGAACACCCTGGCAAATGCCAGATCCAGCTTGTGATCGAGCAGCATTTCAAACTGCGCGCGAATACCCGCATCCACCAGCGACACTTTGACTTCGGGGAAAGTGCTGAAGTAATGCCGCAGCAATTGCGGCAAATTGGCCTCGAACAATGCCGAATGGTAGCCGATGTTGATTTCGCCGACTTCGCCCCTCCTGGCACGCCGCGCAGCCGCAATCGCCAGTTCGCTGGACTCAATGGATTGCCTGGCATGGGGCAGAAACGCCAAACCGGCAGCGGTCAATGCCACGCCACGGCTCTCACGCCGGAACAGTGCCAGGCCTAACTCTGATTCAAGGGTACGCATCAATTGACTGAGCGCCGGTTGTGCAATGCCCAGCTGCTCGGCGGCCTTGCTGAAATGCTGGAGGTCGGCCGCAACGACAAAGGCCTTCAGATGTCGCAGTTCCATTAGGCGTACTCATAAGGTTGGCTTATGTATTTGTGCAGATTTCGATAATTATTCTGCAAGCAGGATGCGTTAACGTCTACCCACTTCGACACGTTCTGTCAGCAGCCTTGGCCTGAACGGGAACGCGTGAGTACCCATAACCATAAAAACAACGACGAGCACCTCTATGAGCACGACAAGTCACGAGACTCATGATTCGCGCATGCCTCGCAAAGCGGTGACCGCCGCGACTATTGGCACCGCGCTGGAATGGTTTGACTTCACGCTGTATGGCGCGATTTCGGCAACCATCTTGCCCAAGCTGTTTTTCCCGGCGATGGAACCAACGGCGGGCCTTCTGGCCTCGCTGGCAACCTTCGGTGTGGGTCTGGCCGCTCGCCCACTGGGCGCGATTACCTGTGGCTACCTCGGCGACAAACTGGGCCGTCGTAACCTGATGCTGGCCACCGTGACCCTGATGGGTCTGGCGTCAGTACTGATGGGCCTGTTGCCGACTTATGGTCAGATCGGTGTCTGGGCACCGATCCTGCTGGTGCTGCTGCGCATCATTCAAGGCTTCGCGCTGGGCGGTGAGTCCACCGGCGCCCAACTGATGGCCTTGGAACACGCCTCACCCGATCGCCGTGGTCGCTATTCGGGCATGCTGGGCCTGTGCTCACCGCTTAGCCAGATTTTGGCCAACGGCGTGCTCATGGGACTGGCCGCCACGTTGTCCAGCGAGCAGTTTGAAAGTTTTGGCTGGCGAATCCCCTTCCTCCTCAGTTTCATACTGGTGGTGGTCGGAATCTTCATCCGCCTGAAAGTCGATGAAACACCCGCGTTCGTTGCCTTGAAAAAAACTCCGGTCAAACAGGAAAAAAGCCCACTTAAATCCGCCGTCGGCAGCCACTACAAGACCATCCTGCGCTTGATGTTGTTCTTCTGCTCGCCCGCTGCCCTGTTCTATCTGATCGTGATCTTTTCCCTCAGCTACCTGACCAAGCACCTGGGCTTTAGCCAGCAGACGGGTTTTATGTCGCTGATGGTGGCAAACGTCTGCGCGATTTTCGGTGCACTGGCCGGTGGTTACCTGGCGGATCGCTGGGGTCGAAAAAAGGCGCTGGCGCTGGGTTCGTGCATGACCTTGCTGATCCTGTTCGTGTACTTCCCGATCCTCAACACCCTGAACGTCCCCGCCATCATGGCAATCATGGGGCTGTTCCTGGGCTTCACCCAATTCCAGAGTGGCATCCAGCCCGTGGCGTTCGCCGAAGCGTTCCCGACCCAGGTTCGTTATTCGGGGTCCGCACTGGCCTACACCGGCGCCAACCTGGTCATTGGCGGCCCAATGCCAATGATCGCGGTCTATCTGATGGCCCAGTCGAACAACTCGCCGTGGCCTCTGGTGACGCTGTGCGCGGTGATCAATCTGATCTCGCTGGCGATGATCGTCATCGGTCCGGAAACCCGAGGCATTGACCTAAATACCGTCGCCGCACAAGACACCGTTGATACCACCCCCACCGCCATACTCACTAAATAAAGCAGCAGGACGACCATGAACCGCACTGTCTTCATCCTCAACGGCCCTAATTTGAACCTGCTGGGTCGTCGCGAGCCGCACATCTACGGCCACACCACGCTTGATCAGATTCGCCAGACCAGTGAAAGACTGGCCGAGGAACTTGACCTGGTCTGCGACTTTCGCCAGACCAACCACGAAGGCGTGATGGTCGACTGGATCCAGGAGGTTTTTGAACAGGGCGCGGCGCTGATCATCAACCCGGCCGGCTTTTCGTTTCACTCGATTCCGGTACTCGATGCCCTGAAGTTGCTCGACGCACCGCTGATCGAACTGCACCTGTCGAACATCCACGCCCGCGATGAACTGCATCGTCACTCGATCATGTCCGGGGTGGTCAACGCCGTGATTTGCGGCATGGGGGCCGACGGTTATCCCCTGGCTATCAGGGCCATTGATGACCTGCTGCGCCGCAAGGCCCTGGGCAACTGACGCATCTCATCGCTTACCCCTGATACGGCGGTCTCTTTGGCAGAAGGTTGCCCGGGCCGCCTGCGCCTGAAATCCAGGTGCCGACCTCATAAGTGCACACAAAAAAACAACAATCCACTGCGAGAACACCTCCATGTACTCCCCTCTTTTTCACTGCAACGTGCCCGTACGACGCTCCTTGATAAGCCTGGCCCTGGCACTCGGTGCAGGACAGGTCGCCGTTGTCCAGGCCGATGAAAACAGCGGTTTTATCGAGGGCGCCAGCGCCACGCTGAATCTGCGCAACGCTTACATCAACCGCAATTTCGTCAACCCCGCCTATCCCAGCAGCGCCGCGCCTCAGGGTAAGGCTGAGGAGTGGACGCAAAACTTCATCCTTGACGCCCGCTCCGGTTACACCCCGGGAGTCGTAGGGTTTGGTGTTGATGTGCTGGGGCTTTATTCACAGAAACTCGACGGTGGCAAAGGCACGGGCGGCACTCAGCTTTTGCCTATCCATGATGACGGACGCCCGGCCGACAATTTCGGACGGCTTGGCGTTGCCGCCAAGGCCAAGGTGTCGAAAACGGTGGTCAAGGTGGGCGAGTGGGTCAGCACGCTGCCGATTCTCCGTTCCGATGACGGCCGTTCGTTGCCGCAGACCTTTCAAGGCGCCCAGATCACCTCCCAGGAAATCAGCGGATTGACGTTGTACGGCGGTCAGATCAGGCAGAACAGCCCGCGTAACGACGCCAGCATGGAAGACATGTCCATGAACGGCAAAGCGGCGTTCACGTCTGACCGATTCAACTTCGGTGGTGGTGAATACACCTTCAACGAGAAACGCACCACCATTGGACTCTGGTATGACGAACTCAAAGACATCTATCAGCAGCAATACATCAGCTTGACCCACAGCCAGCCGGTGGGCGACTGGACGCTCGGCGCCAACATGGGCTTTTTCACCGGCAAGGAAGACGGTGCCGCCCTCGCTGGCGACATGGACAACAAAACCGCCTTCGGCCTGTTCTCGGCAAAACTGGGGGGCAACACCTTCTATGTGGGCTTACAGAAACTGACCGGAGACACTGCCTGGATGCGCGTCAATGGAGCCAGTGGCGGCACGCTGGCGAACGACAGCTACAACTCAAGTTTTGATAATGCTCAGGAACGCTCCTGGCAGGTGCGCCATGACTTTAATTTCGTCGCAGTGGGCCTCCCGGGACTGACCATGATGAACCGCTACATCAGTGGCGACAACGTGCACTCGGGAGCGTTTACCGATGGCAAGGAATGGGGGCGCGAGTCAGAACTGGCTTATGTGGTGCAGTCCGGCACGTTGAAAAATCTAAGCGTCAAATGGAGAAACTCAAGTATCCGCAAGACTTTCAGCACCAATGAGTTTGACGAAAACCGGCTGTTTATCAGCTACCCAATGTCGTTGTTGTAGGGGGGGCAGTTGAGCCAACTGCGCTCATCAGTATGTAGTGGTCAACTAATCCCGGACACGACGTTAAGTTTTTCTTCGGCGCGAGCTGGGGCCAGCCCGCCGATGAATTGTGCCTTTATGTGTTGTGAACCTCTCTCGCAGCATTGAGTTTTATACCGCTCTACCCGGCTTTAAAGAGGGAATTCCAAGTGAAAGGTCGTGCCTGCTTCAATGCTATCAACGGATACGCGACCGCCATGCAGTTGCATGATTGAGCGAACAATGGCCAATCCCAGACCACCGGAATCGTCGGGTTGATTGCGTGAAGGGTCGCACCGGTAAAAGCGCTCAAACAAACGCGGTAGATGTTCTGCTGCAATCGGCTCGCCGTGGTTGTGCACCGTAATTTCGAGCGTGTCTTGCGAAACCCTGCTGCTAATCGTCACTGCAGATTCGGGAGTTGCGTAGCGCAGCGCATTGGCCAGCACGTTAGCCAATGCTCGACGGATCAAGCCTGGATCACCCACCAACTGATCCTGAGTCCGGTTTATCAGTTGCACATCTCGCTCTTGCGCCACGCCTTCAAAATACTCACATAGCTGCTCGATCAGACCGTGCAGGTTGATTTGCTCGCGTTTTACGCAAGCGTTTGGCTGCTCGGTGCGAGCAAGAAACAGCATGCTGTCGATCATTCTCGCCAGCCTTTCATACTCTTCCTGATTGGAAACCAGCAAGTTCTGATAGTCCTCGATAGATCGACTGCGTCTCAGGGCTTGCTGGGTATGTCCCATCAGGTTGCCAAGCGGGGTTCGCATCTCATGGGCGAGGTCTTCCGAGAAGCGTGAAAGCTGGGCGAATCCATCCTCAAGGCGTGCAAGCATCTGGTTGAGGGCGCTACAGAGCAGCTTGAGCTCATTCAGTTCATCGAACTGATCCAGCCGCAGATGCAGATGCTGCACATCGATTCCCGCTGCGCGCTTGGCCAGCAGGCGCACAGGGTGCAAGCCTCGTTGACTGACCCACCAGCCGAATGCGAACGCCAGCAGCGCACCGACTGACATGGCCAGCCAGAGCTTGAGCCGGTAAGCCCCCAGCATTTGGTCGCGCTCCCCCAATAACTTGCCAGCAATCAGGGTCAAACCGCGATCACCCTCTATTACATCCTGCCAGGCAAGCCGCACTGGCTCGGAGGAGTGATCGTCGACGAGGCGTGCGCGGGGTGCAGCGGGCAACTTAGGCAAAGTCATTCGCACTGGGTTGATTTCGATTAACACCTTGCCAGTGTCATCGACGATCCATAGCAGGCTGTCGCGATTGCCCAACATGTTTTCATAGAGCTTGGGCCGACCTCGCAGTTGCTCAATGCTGTCGCTATCGCTGATCAAGGCTTGCATTCGCTCCAGGCGTCCCAGTAAGGCCTGGTCATCGCGCCAGGCAATCTCTCGCTGTAATGATTGATAAAGATAAAAACCAATGGAGCCCAGTAACGCTGCGCTGACCAATGCGAACATGATCGCCAGACGCAGGCTCAAGGTGCGCGGAAACAGATTCAAGGTTGCACCTCAAGCATGTATCCGATACCACGCACTGTGTGTATCAACTTGAGCGTGTATGGATCGTCAACCTTGGCCCGCAGTCGACGGATAGCGACATCCACCACATTGGTGTCACTGTCGAAGTTCATCTGCCAGACCTGAGAGGCGATCAGCGAGCGCGATAGAACCTCCCCTTCACGACTCAGCAACAGATGCAGCAGGGAGAACTCCTTGTTGGTCAGGGTGAGGCGCTCTCCGTTGCGCGTCACCTTGCGCCGCAACAAGTCCAGGCTCAGGTCGCCCGCCACAAAATGCTCAACCTCGCGAGGCGGGCCACGGCGCAGCAAAGTGCGTACGCGCGCCAACAGCTCGGCATAGGAAAAGGGTTTGACCAGATAATCATCGGCCCCCAACTCCAGCCCCTTGACCCGATCATCAACCGAATCACGTGCGGTGAGAAACAGCACCGGGGTCTGCCACTTACGCCGGATGATTTGCAGCAATTGCCAGCCATCCAACCCCGGCAGCATGACATCCAGAATGATCAGATCGAACTCACTCTCCTGTGCCAAATGTTGGCCATCCAGCCCGTCAAGGGCGATTTCTACGACATAGCCCGATTCAGTCAGGGCTTTGCGCAGGTAATCCGCCATTTTCGTTTCATCTTCAACCACCAGGATACGCATTTTTTCCTCCAGGACTGGAGCACAGGCTAGCCCGCTTCGCTGATTTCTCACATTACATATTGGTAATCCGCAGGCAATCATTCTGACGGGGTGCGCTGTTCATGATGTCTGGCAATGACTCAGACAGACCCAACCCACCAAGGAAACAGCATGCGTAAAAGCCTATCGACTTCATTGCTGATCACACTCGCAATGAGCTCTGCATTCGCCGTTGCAGCCCCGGATCAAGTTGCGCAGCGCAAGGACGTGTCACTTGCAATGGCCAACGATTTGCTAAATGCCGCGCTGACGGCCTGTCACGCCGATGGCCTCACAGCCGTTGCCGCCGTTGTTGACCGAGGGGGCAATCTGGTTGCCGTGCAACGCGATGACAATGTCGGCCCGCACAACACGTTAGCCGCGCAACGCAAAGCTTATACCGCCCTGTCGACCAAGACTTCGACGCGGTTGTTAGCTGAACGCGCTCGCTCTAATCCGGATGCTGAAAACCTCAACACCCTTGATGAATTGTTACTGCTCGGTGGAGGCGTGCCATTGAAATTCGATGGTCAGGTCATTGGCGCCATCGGAGTGGCCGGTGCAGGGGGCGCTGCAAACGATGAAGGTTGTGCAGAGGTCGCTATCAACAAAGTTTTACCTGCCGTTAAAAATTAAGGACATCACCATGACTGTTTTGAAAAGTTTCTTCGCTGGCGCTGTATTGAGTGCCCTTTCAACCCTTGCATCAGCGTCAGCAAATCCATTGAGCGTGCATGTACTCAACTTGCAGGATGGCCTGCCCTCCCCTGGCGTCAATGTCACGTTGGAAAAACAGGACGGGAAAAGCTGGGACATGCTCAACAGCGCGGCAACCAATGAGCAAGGTCGTATTACCGGCCTGTATCCGGAAGGTCGGGGCCTGGAGAAAGGTACGTACCGTGTCACCTTCAAAACCGGTGAGTGGTTCAAGGCGCACAAAACGTCCAGCTTCTTTCCGGAGGTACCCGTCATATTTGAGGTGGACGGCACTGTCCCGCACTACCACATCCCGTTGCTTCTCAGCCCCTACGGTTTCTCCACGTACCGAGGAAATTGATAGTTAAGCGATACCCAATGGTAGCCGCCCGAAGGTGAGGACAGCCGCCCTACTCGAGAGGGCGGCACTGTGGCCTGACTTTGCGGCGTCAAAACCTTGGGCGATAACGCCGATGCGCAATCCCCTACCCGATCAATGCATGATCCGCGATCAACGTGCATCCCTTGTGTTTAAACACGGATTTTCTTGTACAATCTCTATCACCATGTATAAGTATTGCGTTTAATGAAAGTGCCAAGCAGTCCATCCCACTGAGGTACATATGTTCAACTCGCAAATCAAAATAGAACTGGCCATCAGCCAGCAGCGCTTGACCGACTGCGAAGCCACCCTCGCTGCACTGGGTGGCTCCATGGCTTTGATTGAGTTCCAACCTGATGGCACTGTCCTCGACGCCAATAACAATTTCCTGAGACTAATGGGCTATCGCCTTGAGGAAATTCAATCCCGGCATCACCGCTTATTCTGTACGCCGACATACGCCAACAGCGTTGCTTATCAAGATTTTTGGTCGCGCCTGAGCAAGGGTGAGGTCATAAACGACCACTTCCTGCGCCTGGACAAACAAGGGCGTGAGATCTGGCTTGGGGCCACTTATAACCCAGTTCGCGACATATCCGGACGGGTGATCAAGGTCGTCAAGATTGCGACTGATGTCACTGCCCGGGTACAGAAGGAACAAGAGCAGGCGAGCCAGATCAAGGCGATTAACCGTTCCATGGCAACCATTGAGTTCAACCGGCAGGGAGAAGTGATCAGCGCCAACGAAAACTTCCTTGCAGTGATGGGTTACCGCCTGGATGAGATTATTGGCAAGCACCATCGTCTCTTCTGTGAGCATAGCGAAAGTGAATCCAATGACTACCGACAGTTCTGGGAGCGCTTGAATCAAGGCGAATTTTTCTCCGGTAACTTCAAGCGCCTCAACAACCAGGGACACACCGTCTGGTTACGTGCGACTTACAATCCGGTGTTCGACGCCAACGGCAGCCTTTACAAATTCGTCAAGTTTGCGAGCGATATCACTGCTCAGGTGCTCCAGCAGGAAGCTGAGTCACGAGCCGCGCGCATGGCCTATGAGACTTCATTGAAAACCGATGGTGCAGCGCACGAAGGAGCACGAGTGGTGCAGGAGACAGTGGATGTCATGCAAAGCCTGGCTGGCGAATTGAATCACGCAGCCGACGGTATCAATGCTGTCAGTCAGCAGTCGGAAGTCATCAGCAGCATCGTGCAGACCATCCGTGGCATCGCCGAACAAACGAATCTTCTCGCACTTAACGCAGCCATCGAAGCGGCTCGTGCCGGAGAGCAGGGTCGTGGTTTTGCGGTGGTCGCCGACGAAGTGCGCAATCTCGCTTCGCGCACAAGCCAAGCCACCATCAAGATTGTCGAGGTGGTGCAACACAATCGTGAATTGGCCAAGGGGGCAGTGACCAGGATGGAGGCGAGTAAAGACAAGGCAGAACAAGGCGTCAAATTAGCCGGTGAGGCTGGACAAGTGATCCTGGATATTCAGGACAGTGCTCGCCAAGTCGTACACGCGATCAGCAATTTCTCGTCGGCATTAGCGCGATGATTCAGCCTTGCAGCCTTGTGCAAAGTCTTGACTAGATCGACACATTAATAGTCATTGAAAAATGGGTTTTGAATGAACGAAAAAACACGACCAGTCCCTCCTTGTAGTGCCTGCAGGGATGGCGAAGAACTGGATTTTGAGTTCAGCATGGCGTTCCAGCCAATCGTCGATCTGCGCGACAACAGTATTTTTGCCTACGAGGCTTTGGTACGAGGTGACGATGGCAATGGTGCCGCTGCCATTCTTGGAAAGGTGAACGAACAAAACCGGTATGCCTTTGACCAAGCCTGTCGGGTCAAGGCTGTTGAGCTTGCTTCACGCCTGCAAATCCCCTGTTTTGTCAGCATCAATTTTTTACCCAATGCGGTATATCAAGCAGCCACGTGCATTCGTGCGACGCTTGAAGCCGCAAGCAGATTTGGATTTCCCACCGAACGGCTGATTTTTGAGATCACCGAAAACGAAGAACTGGTGGACAAGGAGCATCTAAAAAACATCATTCGAGAATATCGTCGTAAAGGCTTCAAGACAGCGATAGATGATTTCGGTGCTGGGTACTCGGGGCTCAATTTGCTGGCAGAGTTTCAACCCGACATCATCAAACTGGACATGGCCTTGGTCCGTAGCATCTGCACTGACCCGGTGCGACAGGCAATCGTCCAAGGCATACTCGGTGTATGCAAAGCGCTCAAAATTGACGTGATTGCAGAGGGCGTCGAGACCCATGCTGAATTACAGCAGTTACTAACGCTCGGCATTAACCTCTATCAAGGCTATCTGTTCGCAAAACCAGAATATGAAACGCTGCCAAAGGTGAATTGGCCAGCCCCAACCATTGGCTAGACTTGTGACCGAGCTGTCTTAAAGCCGGTATACGTTCGCATCACGTTGTGACCGTACGACAGTAATATCGAGCTATTCAACGCGTGCGCTGCCACTTCAGGTGGCTTTTTTTTGCCTTTTGATTTCGCCAGCAGTTTTGCTAACCCTACCAATGAGATCTCAGATTTTTTGAGAGCAGAGGCTGCAAAGCGCAGAGGTGGCCGTTCTAACGTACGCCAACCGTCATAGGGGATTTGCACGCTGTCGCCCTCTTGATTGCCGGCAAAGAGGGAGCCACCTCGGCAAACGCAAACGCAAACGCAAACATCAGAAAGCAGGTGATTGTCAGGACGTAATTTTCGGCCTATTTTATACAAAACCTATACAGGACAATGCAGATTGTACAATAAAGAGCATCGTCCGCTGAGGCTGTAGTCGCCGTCCCCATTTGGCGTGGTTACCTCACCCTGCTCACCTTCAAAGCAAAGCAGCCGGAGATCGCTTCACTTTGGCCCGACGAATAACCAGAGACATAGGTGATTTGGCGAACCCCGTGTTATCTGCGTCAGATCACACGCAGCAGAAACGCCCCTACTGCCAAGGATTGCCATCACATGAAGCGCAGCATGGCTGCGAGGAATCTAAATGAACCCATCAATAGCCGAGCATTACCGTGAAATTCTCGTCGCCGTAGGCGAGAACCCTGAGCGTGAAGGACTGCTGGACACGCCCAAGCGTGCAGCCAAAGCGATGCAGTACCTGTGCAACGGCTACACGATGACTCTGGAGGAAGTCATCAACGGCGCACTGTTCGAATCGCTGAACGACGAAATGGTCATCGTGCGCGACATCGAACTGTATTCATTATGCGAGCACCACATGCTGCCCTTCATCGGCAAAGCTCATGTCGCGTACATCCCGACAGGGAGGGTATTAGGGCTGTCCAAGGTCGCACGAATAGTCGATATGTATGCCCGCCGCTTACAGATTCAGGAAAACCTCACCAAACAAATTGCCGACGCTCTTCAGCACATGACCGATGCAGCGGGCGTGGCAGTGGTTATTGAGGCAAAGCACATGTGCATGATGATGCGAGGCGTGGAGAAGCAAAACTCGGTGATGACCACATCGGTGATGCTGGGCGCCTTTCGCGAGTCGTCCGCTACGCGTCACGAATTTCTCCAATTGATAGGGCGAATCGGTTAGCGCCAAAAAATCATGTCTGTCTGCGCAGAGGCTAAATGAACAGTTCCTTGAGGATGAACTCCCTTGGCGAGGGCTACCGTGCCTTGGTGATAGGCGCCAATGGAGCGCTCGGCTCGGCGTTTTGTGAGTTGCTCAACGAAGATCCAAAATGCTCGGTTGTTCGTGAGCTGGGACGCAACAGTGTTCCAGGATTGGATCTTGAAAAGCCCGAAAGTATCGCCAGGGCGGCTGGCGCATTATCTGAAGAAGCCCCGTACCAGTTGATTGTGCATGCTGCGGGTCTGCTCCATCGTGATGAAATCAAGCCAGAAAAGAGTTACTCCGCAATTGAAGCGGATGCGTTACTGGCAGTATTCCAAGTCAACGCACTCGGGCCTGCGCTGGTTTTGCGACACTTTCTGCCCTTGCTTGACCCTCGTGGCGCGATGGCTGTGCTCTCCGCCAAGGTGGGTAGTATCGGCGATAACCGTTTGGGCGGCTGGTATGCATATCGCGCCTCCAAGGCGGCGTTGAACATGCTGATTAAAACCGCTGCCATCGAACTGGCAAGAACGCGTCCTCATGCCCGCTTGTTGAGTCTACATCCCGGCACCGTCATTTCCGTCCTGTCACAACCCTTTCGTGGCGCCTCTGCAGCCAGGCCGGCAACTATTGCTGCCCATGAATTGTTATCGCTGATTGACCGCTTGGGGCCCGCGGACAGCGGCAATTTCTTTGCTTATAACGGTGAACGCCTACCTTGGTAGGCAGGGAGTGAACCTTGAATCTGCAAGCGTTGACCGAACGGGCCACGAATGGCGAAGTGCGCGAGTTGGAGTTGCTGTCGCTGGAGGGCGGTTTTTATCTGGCGCGAGTCAGGCTGGATCACGGCCAGTTAACGTTACTGGACGATGTAGCGAAGCCTATGCACCTTCGCTCCATCAATCACCTGCGTGAGTTAATGCAGCTTGTCCCGCCATTTCCATGCGTGCTTGTGCAGCAGTGTGTCCATGACGAGATGTGCGGCTCACGTGAGGGTCCCATCGAGCCGTTGCGCATTCCTTTCTCCCTGGCTGCGCCTTGGTAAGTCACACTTACGCTGGATCCTGTCAAATGAACAAGACTCACCGACTATACCTGGTCTTGGGCGATCAATTGTCCTTCGACCTGGCCTCATTGAAAGGGCTGGATGCGGAGCAGGATACGGTTTTGCTGGTGGAGGTAATGGAGGAAGCCAGCCATGTGCCCCATCACCCGCAAAAAATCACCCTGATCTTCAGCGCCATGCGCCATTTTGCCGAAGCGTTGAAGCAGCGTGGCATCCGCGTGCAGTACGTCACCCTTGATGACCCACACAATAGCGGAACGGTGCCGGGCGAATTGCGCCGCTGGCAGACGCTGCTGCACGCAGAGGAACTGCACCTGACTGAGTGTGGTGACTGGCGCTTGGAGCAGTCGCTCAAGGACTGCGGCTTAGCGATCCAATGGCATAGCGATAGCCGTTTTCTGTGCAGCCGCGCCGAATTTTCGTCCTGGGCCAAAGATAAAAAACAACTGCGCATGGAGTTCTTCTACCGAGAGATGCGGCGCAAGAGTGGCCTGTTGCTCAATGGCGACGGCAGCCCGGTCGGCGGCTCCTGGAACTTTGATGCCGAAAACCGCAAGGCATTACCCAAAGGCGTGAGCCCCCCCTCGCCCGTGCGCTTTTCGGCAGATGCGATTACCCAGGAAGTGCTGGCGCTGGTCGTAAAGAATTTCTCCAGCCACTATGGCGTCCTCGACACCTTTGACTACCCGGTAACCCACGCCGATGCCCAGGCGTTGTGGGACTATTTCCTCGATTGGGGCCTGGCAGCCTTCGGCGACTACCAAGATACGATGGCCAGTGATGAGCCCTTCCTGTTCCACGCGCGGATCAGCGCTGCACTCAATATTGGCCTGTTGGATCTGCGTGAATTGTGCAATGACGTGGAAGCTGCTTACTGGGCGCACAGGATTCCGCTGAACGCTGCCGAAGGTTTTATTCGCCAACTCATCGGCTGGCGTGAATACGTGCGAGGCGTCTACTGGCTGAAAATGCCCGAGTACGCCGGCGGCAATCTGTTTGGCAACAGCAGGCCGCTTCCGGAGTTCTATTGGACAGGCGCTACGAAGATGAACTGCATGAGCCAGGCGATTGGTCAAAGTTTGAAACACGCCTATGCCCATCATATCCAGCGCCTGATGGTGACCGGCAACTTTGCGCTGCTGGCCGGCATCGTGCCGAGCCAGATTTGCGACTGGTACCTGGCGATATACATGGACGCGTTCGACTGGGTCGAACTGCCGAATACGTTGGGGATGGTCATGCACGCCGATGGCGGTTACGTGGGCTCCAAGCCTTATTGCGCCAGTGGCCAATATATAAAGCGAATGTCTGACTACTGCCGTAACTGCGCTTACAAAGTCAGTGAAAGTACGACGCACGACGCTTGCCCGTTCAACTCGCTCTACTGGCATTTCCTGATGCGTCACGGTGACCTTCTGCGTGGCAATCAGCGCATGAGCATGATTTATAAGAACCTTGATCGCATGCCTGAATCCAGGCAGCAGGCGTTATGGCAACGTGGCCAATTTTTGCTCGCGAAACTAGATGAAGGTGAGTCATTCTGAAA
The DNA here is from genome assembly GCF_014596605.1 of Pseudomonas sp. PSB11. NCBI lineage: Bacteria > Pseudomonadati > Pseudomonadota > Gammaproteobacteria > Pseudomonadales > Pseudomonadaceae > Pseudomonas > Pseudomonas sp. PSB11. The sequence continues at coordinate 82,856 of NZ_NOIO01000004.1, read as the reverse complement.
AAGAGTGAACGCCTGTCAAAGCATGCCTGGCATGCGGCGTTCCCTTCACATGGAGGAAGAAGTGGGCTCACGGCCGGGAGGAAGTGCACTACTGCCCGGAATGCTGCCATAGGTAGTCTTCAGACGTAGGCATTCCAACAACAAATTGACCTGGAGCAGCAACGCTTGGAATTAAGACAACTGCGTTATTTCGTAAAAATCCTCGAACACGGCAGCCTGGGACGCGCAGCGCTTGAACTGGACGTGGGCGTATCAGCCCTTAGCCAACAGATCGCGAAACTTGAAAGTGAACTGTCAACCCGCCTCCTTAATCGCACCACCACTGGCGTCACACCAACCAGCTCCGGTATGGCGTTCCTGCACCATGCCCAGCTGTGTTTGCGGCAGGCCGACAATGCGATCATGGCGGCTCACCGTGGGCGAATGAGTGGGTATGTCACCGTCGGAATGGCGCCCACGACTGCCACTGTTCTCGCCCTGCCATTGATCAACGCGATGCGAGAGCGCTACCCGGATATTCAATTGCACCTGGTCGAGATGCTGTCCGGGCATTTGGCCACGCAACTCAATGCTCGCCAGATCGACCTGGCCATTCTGTTCCAACTCGAAGGGGGTAAGCGCTGGAGCGTGACACCGCTGCTCGACGAGAAACTATTTGTCATCAGCTCACCTCACCTGCTCCACGCACCCCAGGGAACCAGTGTGCAACTCGCGGATCTGGGTCAACTTCCACTGGTGATGCCGAGTGTGCAACACGGTTTGCGTTCTACGCTGATGGTTGCGTTTGAACGTTCGGGATTGGCGCCCAACATCATCATGGAAGTGGATGGTCTTGCCGTATTGATGAACGCCGTTCGCGCAGGTCATGCCGCCACCATCCAGCCCGGTGCGGCAGCGGCGCTCAAGGGTGAGTCGGGACTTTCAGTGGTGGAAATTTCCGATGCTCACGTGGGTCGACGAAACCTGCTGGCGACACTGCCTGATGATGAGCTGTCTCCCGCTGCTCTGGCGGCGCGGGTGGTCATCACTGATGTCGCGCGACAGTTGGTGATTGATCATCAGTGGCCGGGCGCTTCGTGGATCGAAGACGTCGCGCCATGATCTCCATCCCCCCTGCCCCGGCTTTACGATGAGCGCCAACCGGAAAAGCCTTTACGAAAACTAAACACCCCAACTCATTTCGCGCCTTTCGACAATAAGCTGACAGCTCTACCTTCTCCCCACTCGCGAGGAGCACTTCGTTCATGCCTCCTTGCGATTGAGGAGTGATGATGATCGACGTATTAGTAATTGGCGGTGGCAATGCCGCCTTGTGTGCAGCATTGATGGCGCGAGAGGCCGGCGCTAGCGTGATGCTGCTGGAAGGCGCACCGAAGATCTGGCGCGGCGGCAACTCGCAACACACCCGAAACCTGCGCTGCATGCACGACGCGCCGCAAGATGTACTGGTCGATGCCTATCCCGAGGAAGAATATTGGCAGGATCTGCTGAAAGTCACCGGTGGGATTACCAACGAAAAGCTTGCTCGTATTGTCATCCGCGCCTCGTCAAACTGCCGTGACTGGATGCGCTCCCATGGTGTGCATTTTCAGCCGTCGTTGTCTGGTGCCCTACATGTTGCGCGCACCAATGCGTTTTTCATGGGCGGCGGCAAAGCGTTGGTTAATGCCTACTTCCGCAGCGCCGAGCAGCTGGGCGTCAAGATCCGCTACAACGCACAAGTCACTGACATTGAGTTGAAGGGTGGGGAGTTCGTCGCGGCGTGCATCGGTGAACGTGAGGTCGATGGTCAGCGCTTTCCCGCCGAGCGTATCCAGGCCAAAGCCTGCGTTCTGGCCGCTGGCGGATTCGAATCCAACCGCGAATGGCTCCGCGAAGCCTGGGGTCAAAACGAGCGCGGAGAATGGCCTTCAGACAACTTTCTGATTCGCGGGACGCGTTTCAATACCGGCGTACTGCTTCGGCGCATGCAGGCCCTCGGTGCCGATTTCATTGGTGACCCGACGCAAGCGCACATGGTGGCCATCGACGCGCGCGCCCCCCTGTATGACGGAGGTATCTGTACCCGTATCGATTGCGTATCGCTGGGCGTGGTGGTTAATCGCGACGGTGAACGCTTCTATGACGAGGGCGAAGACTTCTGGCCCAAGCGGTATGCGATCTGGGGGCGCCTGGTCGCGGGTCAACCCGGTCAACAGGCTTACTCGATCATCGACCAACAAGCCCTCGGCCGGTTCATGCCGCCTGTGTTTCCGGGCACTAAAGCCAACTCGTTGGAAGATCTGGCCCGCCAGTTGAAGCTTCCCGTTACCCAATTCGTCAAAACCATCGAGCAATACAACGCGGCCTGCCGCGTCGGCACGTTCGACCACACCGCACTGGACGATTGCCACACCGAGGGTTTGGCACCCGCCAAAACCCATTGGGCCCGCCCGCTGGTAAAGCCACCGTTCTGCGCCTACCCACTCAAGCCCGGCGTGACATTCACCTATTTAGGTCTCGCTACCGACGAAACCGCCGCCGTTCACTTCAACGGCAAGCCTAGCCCCAACCTGTTTGTCGCAGGAGAAATGATGGCGGGCAACGTATTGGGCAAGGGCTATACCGCCGGCATCGGCATGGCCATCGGTACCGCATTCGGTCGCATCGCCGGTGTGCAAGCCGCGGCTGCGGCCGGCTTCCTTACCTCTTCATCCACGGAGCCCCAACATGCAGCTGTTTGATCCCCAGGCACCGGGTCAATTGATACCGGTACTCAACCTTGAAGAAAGCGAAGTCCAGCGACAAATGACCGTTTGCAATGCCTGTCGTTATTGCGAGGGCTTCTGCGCTGTATTCCCGGCCATGACAAGGCGTCTGGAGTTTTCTCAGGCGGATATCCATTACCTGGCGAACCTGTGCCATAACTGCGGTGCGTGCCTGCATGCCTGTCAGTATGCTGCCCCTCACGAGTTCGAAATCAATGTGCCCAAGGCCATGGCCAAGGTCCGCCTCGACACTTACGCCGAGTACGCCTGGCCACAGGTGATGGGCAAGTTGTACCGGCGCAACGGACTGACTTTGGCGCTGGCATCCGGTGCAGGGCTCGCGCTGTTTCTCTGCCTCACGTTGTTGGCCATGGGCAATCTGTTTACCGCAATGCCCGGGGGGAATTTCTATGGGATCTTCCCGCATAACACCCTGGCACTGATGTTCGGTGCGGTCTTCGGCTTCGCGGTACTGGCTTTGACGATTGGCGTGCGACGCTTCTGGCGCAACGTTTCACCGGCGGATGCACCCCACCAGGAAAAGACAGCCGCTGCGCTGGAAGCCACGGCCAACGTCGCCCGACTCAAATACCTGGACGGGGGTCATGGCGAGGGCTGCAATAACGCCGATGATCAATTCACCCAGTGGCGGCGGCGCTTCCACCACTTCACCTTCTACGGCTTCATGCTGTGCTTCGCCGCCACGGGTGTCGCCACGCTCTACCATTTCCTGTTGGACTGGTCGGCGCCCTACCCTGTCCTGAGCTTGCCGGTAATGCTGGGTATCACCGGCGGGCTCGGCCTGCTGATCGGCCCCGCAGGCCTGTTGTGGCTGAACCTGCGTCGCCACCCCGAGCACGGCGACGAAAATCAGAAACCCATGGATCGCGGCTTTATCGCGCTGCTGTTTCTAGTAAGCGCCAGCGGCCTCGCACTTCTCGCGTTTCGCGATACCACTGCCCTGGGCCTGTTGCTGGCGATCCATCTCGGCCTGGTCATGGCGTTTTTCCTGACCATGCCCTACAGCAAATTCGCCCATGGCATCTTCCGCAGCGCCGCGCTGCTCAAATACTCCATCGAAAAACGCCAACCGAATCCGATCAACGCTGGAAGCGACTGATCGTTGAGCCATCCATTCCAAAAACAATATTGATCACCACGGTAGCCATGATGAAAACAACAACTCAAGACACCCGATCCAAGGGGTCGAAACTGGGCGCCATTCTGCGGGTCACCAGCGGCAATTTTCTCGAACAGTTCGACTTCTTTCTGTTGGGGTTCTACGCGACCTACATCTCGCAGACATTCTTCCCCGCCACCAGCGAGTTCGCTTCGCTGATGATGACCTTCGCCGTATTCGGCTCGGGGTTCCTGATGCGTCCGTTGGGCGCTATCGTGCTGGGGGCGTACATCGACAAGGTGGGACGGCGCAAGGGATTGATCGTGACACTGTCGATCATGGCTGCCGGAACGGTATTGATCGCGTTGGTGCCCGGCTACGCCAGCATAGGCATCGCAGCGCCGATATTGGTGTTGCTCGGGCGATTGTTGCAGGGATTCTCCGCGGGTGCGGAAATGGGGGGTGTTTCCGTGTACCTGGCTGAAATCGCCACGCCCGGACGCCGGGGTTTCTTTACCAGTTGGCAGTCGGCCAGCCAACAAGTGGCAATCATTCTTGCGGCTTCATTGGGTTATGCGATTAACGCGTCCATGGACGCTGCCGACGTTGCAGCATGGGGCTGGCGTATCCCATTCTTCATTGGTTGCCTGATTATCCCGTTCATCTTCATCATTCGCCGCTCGCTACAGGAAACCGATGCTTTCAAAGCGCGCAGCCATCACCCAAGTGCCAGTGAAGTCTTTCGCTCGATGCGCGACAACTGGCGCACGGTACTGGCTGGCGGTCTGTTAGCGTCGATGACCACCACCACGTTCTACCTCATTACCGTCTACACCCCGACTTTCGGCCGGTCTGTACTGAACCTGAGCACCAGCGACAGTCTGGTGGTCACGCTGTTCGTCGGCCTGAGCAACTTCATCTGGCTGCCCATCGGCGGTACGATCTCTGATCGCATTGGACGCCGCCCCTTGTTGCTGGCGGTCAGCTTGCTGTGCATCTTCACCGCCTATCCCGCCATGCATTGGCTGGCCGCGGCGGCAAGCTTCGAACGACTGCTCGCCGTGCTGCTGTACTTCTCTTTCTTCTTTGGGATTTACAACGGCGCGATGGTTGCGGCTTTGACCGAGGTAATGCCACAGAATGTACGAGTCGTAGGATTTTCGCTGGCATTCAGTTTGGCAACGGCTGTGTTTGGCGGTTTTACGCCCGCCATTTCAACAATCCTGGTGCAGGCAACAGGTGACAAGGCGTCGCCCGCCTACTGGCTGATGTTTGCTGCGCTGTGTGGGTTCACAGCGACGACGATCTTGTATCGCAGGCAAAAAGCTGTGCCAGTCAACGCTTGATCAAACAGGGGTTTCGGCGTAATTCAGGGCTTTGCGCTGAATAAATATCGCGCCCTGGCCTGCATTGACTGATCTTCGTCTCAATGCAGGCCAACAACCGACCTATCCTTTGCAGAGCCCTGCTCCTCGGTGCCCAAACCTAAAACCAGAGCAAACAACATTACGGGGGCGCGAGGCCGCGATCAGGGGATCACCAAAGAACGATGTCGTAGGTAAAGTAGACCCGGTTGCTGTCTCGGCCACGGGAATAATCCGAGCGGTAAACGTAGTTACGCAACCGCACACCCAGGCCTTTGAAGGTGCCTTGCTGCACGACGTAAGCCAGTTCGGCATCACGCTCCCACTCTTTTACGGTGGTGTTGGATTTACCGTCGTTGCCGCTTAAATAGCGGGTGGAGAACGTCAGGCCTGGCACACCAACGGCAGCAAAGTTATAGCCGTAATTGAGCATCCAGGTTTTTTCATCTTCCTCGACGAACTTGCCTATCCCGGCGTTGCTGAACGAGTAAACCGTAGCGCCACTGATAAAGGGCAAACCAGCATCACCACTCAGGGTCTGGTATCCGCCACCGAAGGTATGGCCGGAGATGGCGTAGGACAGTTGCCCGCTCAGCATGTTGTTGTCGATCTTGCCGCTGTAGGCAGAACCGGTATCAACACTGTTGAAGTAGCGCAAATCACTGGTCAGCACGCCGCCGCCCAACGGAAGATCGTGCTGGATACCCGCAAAATTCTGACGGTAGAAATTTTCCAGCTCGCCGTAGAAGTAACTCAAGCGAATGGTTTTCCCCAGCTTGTATTCGGCCCCTGCGTAGCTGAAGTCGCCTGATTTATCACCGCCATAACCGTCGGGCACAATCGGCATGCTGTCGGTGGAGTCACGCTGTTTGAATCGATCCAGGTAGCCCCCGGTGAGGGTGAGGTTGTCGATGTCGCCGCTACTGATCTGTGTGCCCTGGAACGTTTGCGGCAATAGTCGCGCATCGTTGTAAATCAGCACCGGAGTCTTGGGTAACAAGGTGCCGTATTTGGCCGTGGTCTTGGCCAGTTGGGCCTTGGCGGTCATGCCCAGGCTTGAAAACTCGTCAGCCGCACGTCCGTCATCATGGACGGGCAACAAGCCAGTGCCGCTGCGGCCCCGGCCGGAGTCAAGCTTGACCCCGAGCAGGCCAAGGGCATCCACACCAAACCCGATGGTGCCGGGGGTAAACCCTGACTGGTAATCCAACAGGAATCCCTGGGCCCACTCGGTTCGCTCGCTCTTGGCCGTCCTTGCCGATTTGGCACTCAAACCATGCTCGTCGCGGAAGTTTTCATTGAAATAGACATTGCGCAGTTGCAGCTTGAGCTTGCTGTCATCGATAAATCCTTGCGCACTGGCACTGGCCAGCGGCAACAGACAAAGAAGTGGAAACAGCGCCCGTTGGGTGTGCAAAGTGGTCATGACAAGCTACTCATTGTTGTTTTTTTGGAGTGCAGGACAGCGCGCGCCTCACTGGCGAGGCGCGTCAGGAAAATGCAATGGAGTTGGGGGAATCAGGTAAACAGACTGATCGCCCCGGTCAACAGCGCTAGCGCGGTAATCACCAGGGAAGTGAGCACCGCCCATTTGACGGTGGCTTTCTGGAAGTCGCCGATATCGCGATCAACCATGCCCACCAGCAACAGGGTTGAAGCCACCAACGGACTCATCAGGTGTACTGGCTGGCCGAGAATCGATGCGCGGGCGATCTCCACCGGATCAATGCCATACGCCGCGGCGGCATTCGCCAGGATGGGCACCACACCGAAGTAGTAAGCATCGTTGGACAGGACGAAGGTCAGCGGCATGCTGGTAATCGCCACGACCAGTGGGAACAGATGCCCCCAAGACGGTGGAATCCAGTCAACCAGGGTTTGCGCCAGCGAGTCCACCATCTTGGTGCCCGAAAAAATCCCGGCAAAGATACCGGCGGCAAACACCAGGAGTACGACTGTCATCGCGTTGCCCGAATGGGCAAGGATGCGTTCCTTCTGAATATCCAGTTGCGGATAGTTGATCATCAGCGCCAGTACGAACCCGATCAGAAACAGGATTGCGGAATGCATGATCCCCATCACCAGCGCGACCATCACCACGATCACCAACAGCAGGTTGACGTAGGCCAGCTTCGGGCGCTTGTGCGGAGTGTCTTCAAGAATCGCCTTGATGTAGCAATCACCGCCGCCGCTTTCCAGTTGGATATTACCGATACGCTTGCGCTCGGCACGCCCCAGCAGGAAGGCGGTGAAGACCACCCACATTGCACCGCCGATCATGGTCGGCAGCAACGGCACGAAGTAGGCGCCGGCATCCAGGCCCAGCGCCGCGATCGCTCGGGTCGCGGGCCCTCCCCAAGGGGTCATGCCACTCATGATGCTCAGAGAAAGCATGGCAATGGTCGCCAGGATCATTGGATTCATCCCGATACGTTTGTACAGGGGAAGCATTGCCGCACAGGTAATCATGTAGGTGGTGGTGCCATCACCATCCAGGGCCACCAGCAGCGACAGCAACGCTGTGCCGACCGCGATTTTCATCGGGTCGCCGTTGACGCGTTTGAGGATCTTGCGAATCAGCGGGTCAAACAGGCCGGCGTCGATCATCAAGCCAAAAAACAAGATCGCGAACAGCAGGAGCGCGGCCGAAGGTGCGACCATTTTCAAGCCGTCGAGCATCATCTTGCCGGTAGTGCCCCCAAAACCGCCAATGACGGCAAACACAATCGGCACCACTGTCAGGGCGACAATCGGCGACAACCGTTTGGTCATTATCAGGACGGTGAAGACCACCACCATGGCCAAGCCAAGCAATGCGAGCATAGGTAAGTTCTCTTGTTCTTATGAGTAGCGTGGCCGGCGCACAGACGCACGACCCCGCGCCCGCCAGATGGCACGATCAACGTAACCTGGCGGGGGGTGTTCATTGAGGTATTTAAGGGAGCTCGATTCAGCCGTGACCGGTCAGACGTGTTCCGTGACCTTCAGGCCGTCCCAGTCCGGCTTCTGGACTTGGGTAGGGGTTACCGCGGGCAAAGGTGTGCCGTCCAGGGTGCGCATCAGGGTCTCGCGATCGCAGGCGTTCTCCGAGATGGACATCACCACGGTAGCCACCGCGTTGCTTGCCAGACTGGTCAATGCCCGGGCTTCCGACATGAATCGGTCGATACCGATCAGCAGGGCGAGGCCGGCCAGGGGAATGTCATGGATCACGGTGAGTGTCGAAGCCAGCGCGACAAAACCGGCGCCGGTGACACCCGCTGCCCCCTTGGAGGACAAGAGCATGATCGCCAGCATGGTCACGGTCTGGGTCAGGCCCAGTTCGATGTTGCAGGCTTGGGCAATGAACACTGCTGCCAGCGAGAGGTAGATCGCCGTACCGTCGAGGTTGAACGAGTAACCTGTTGGCAGCACCAACCCCACCACACCTTTCTTGCAACCCAGGGCTTGCAGCTTTTCCAGCATCCGCGGCATCACAGGCTCAGTGGAAGACGTTCCCAACACCACCAGGAATTCTTCACGGAAGTAGCGCAGCAACTTCCAGAGGCTGAAACCATTGGCTCGGCAAATGCTCCCCAGCACCACAAAGACGAAGAACGCACAGGCGATGTACAACGTCATGATCAACTTGGCTAACGAGCCCAGCGATGTAATACCGTACTGGCCTACGGTGAACGCCAGGGCGCCGAAGGCACCGATCGGAGCGAAGCGCATCAGGTAGGAGAAGATCTTGAACACCATGTGCGAGGCAGACTCCAGTACATCCAGTACCGGCTTGCCACGCTCGCCGATGGCCGAGAGTGCAAAACCGCTAAGCACTGCGATGAACAACACCGGCAGTACTTCACCTTTATTGAAAGCCCCGATGAACGTATCCGGGATGATGTGCATGAAAAACTCGACCACTCCCAGCTTCGCGGCAGAATCGGTGTACTGCGACAGGCCCTTGGTGCTTAACTGGGTGGGGTCAATGTTCATGCCCACACCGGGCTTGAACAGGTAGACCGACACCAGGCCGATGATCAAACTGATCACGGTCAGCGCCAGGAACAGCAGCATGGTCTTGCTCAACAGGCGGCCGAGGGAGCGTTTGTCGCTCATGCCGGCGATGCCGGTGACGATGGTGCAGAACACCACCGGAGCGATCATCATCTTGATCAGCTTGATGAAGGCATCACCCAGCGGTTTCAAGGCAATGGCCTGTTGCGACCAAAAATGTCCGACGAGCACGCCCAACAACACGGCGAGGAGGATCTGGAAGTAGAGCGATTTTACGATTTTCATGGCATCACCCATTTTTAGAATTGTGCTGATGCAAAAACGGCAATGACTAGGGGGAATTATCCGGCGAGTCGTTGGGAAGCCGCGGCGTAGACAAAACCGGAGAACAGCCGGCGCGCTGTACGTACCACCGAGGCGCGAATGGTCTCACCCTGATCGCCGGTGTAGGACAAAACGACATCTATTCCACCACTTGGATGTTCAATGCGTACGTGCTTCAAGCGCGGCTCGCTAACCCCGCCAAGCAATTGCGCGACCACACTGCCTGGCGTGACGCAAGCAGTGGCCAGGCCGATGGAACCGGTGATCGCCAAGGCCCGGTGGCAGTTGTGGGGCATGAAGTAGCGCACCTGGATTGTGCCGCCAGCCTTGGCCGGAGATACCAGCACGGGCTTGGGAATCACTTTATCGCTGACATCACCCAGGCCCATTGCCAGGCCGGCTTGCAGTCGCAAGGACTCCAGGCGACGCAAGAACTCTTTGTCGGCATCCAGCTCAGCAGGACTTTCATCACCCTGTTTACCCAGTTGGCCGGCTTCGACGATCATCATCGGCATTGCCATGTCGATGCAGGTCACTGCGATACCGTCGATAAAATCCTGCGTTCGCCCCGTCGGGAAAAGTTTACCGGTCTTGCTGCCCGCAGCATCCAGGAACGTCAGTTGCACAGGCGCGGCGGTACCCGGCACACCATCGATGGCGGTGTCGCCTTCATAGCTGACCGTGCCACCGGGGGTCTGAACCTCGGCGTTCACAAAAGTCCCGGTATTGAGGTTGCGAATACGCACACGGGTCAGGTCTTTGCAGGCTTTGACCAGCCCTTGCTCGATGGCGAACGGGCCAACGGCGCAGAGCATGTTGCCGCAATTGGGCGCGGTGTCGACTCGACGTTGGGACACCATGACCTGAACGAACAAATAGTCGACATCTGCCTCAGGATGCAGCGACGGGCTGACGATCGCCACCTTGCTGGTTTGTGGGCTGCCGCCACCGATACCGTCAATTTCCAGCTCATGTCCAGAACCCATAAGGTTCAGCAGCAGTTCATCACGCTCTGCGATCGCAACAGGTAAATCCCAGGCGAGAAACACTGGGCCCTTGGAAGTACCACCGCGCATTAGCACACAGGGAATTCGTTGCATGAATACTGACTCTTGTTGATCAATGGGGGTTATTGATGTCTTGTGAGCAAGAGTCGCAGGCTTTCAAAATTGTTTCCAATGCAAATATCAGCCTGATTATTGCGTTTGACGAATGATAAACCTAGGATGACCGGGCTGAACAACGTTCCTCTGAGGGGATAAAAAAAGTGAATTATGAGCTTAATGACATCCGATCTTTCGTGAAGATCGCAGAACTTGGCAGTTTCCACGAAGCAGCCGATGCGTTGCATCTCTCTCAACCGGCGTTGAGTCGCAGGATGAAAAAGCTAGAAGAAGGATTGGGAACAGCGCTCCTCGATCGCACGACAAGACGGGTAAGCCTCACCAGTGTCGGGCGAGACTTCCTGCCCAAGGCACGACGCTTACTGGATGACTTCGACGACTCGATACTCAACATCCGGGAGCTGGCGGAGCGCCAGAGCGGCCGGGTAACCCTGGCCTGCATCCCCACCGCTGCCTTCTACTTTCTGCCATCGGTCATCCGCCTCTACAACGAGCGCTATCCACAAATTCGCATTCGCTTGCTTGACCTGAGTGCGAACGAAGGACTGGAGGCTGTCCTGCGCGGCGAAGCCGACTTTGGCATCAACATGATGAGCGGCCAGCACCCGGACATAGAATTCGTGCCGTTGGTCAACGAGCCTTTTGTCCTGGCATGTCGACGCGATCATGAGTTGGCCAAACGAAGCTCCGTCACCTGGTCTGAACTCAGCAATTACCGCCTGATCGGGGTCGGTCGCCTGAGCGGCAACCGAATGTTGCTCGACCACGCTCTGTCGGGCTTGAGCTGGCGTCCGCAGTGGTTTTATGAGGTGCAACACCTGTCTACATCGCTGGGTCTGGTAGAAGCTGGATTAGGCGTTTCGGCAATGCCGAGCCTGGCGATGCCTGCAGTGGATCATCCAACGTTGGTGAGCATCCCTTTGACCGAGCCTGTTGTGAACCGTTCGTTGGGACTGGTTTACCGACGGGGCGCCTCCCTCTCCCCGGCAGCGGAAAAATTCGTCTCCATCCTCCTGGAACAGTGGGAGCAATGACCCATGGCCGGATTAACCCGCCCTGGAATCCGGCATTACGCTGATGCCTCACTCAATGCAGCGCGTTCGGCCACATGGCGTAAAGCGTCGAAATTGATATTGGCACCGGAGTCGATGGCAATCAGCGTCTGATCCCGCACACCCGTTCGCGCAACGTATTTCTTGATGCCAGCAACGGCCAGGGCGCCAGAAGGCTCAGTGATAGAGCGTGTATCGTCGTAGATATTCTTCATCGCGATGCAAAGCTCGTCGTTACTGACAGTCAGTACCTCATCGACGCAAAACCTGCACACCTCAAAGCCGTGGGCGCCGATCTGCGCGACCGCCACGCCATCGGCAAAGGTACCCACACTTGGCAGCACCACTCGATCATCGGCCTGGAGGGCTGCATCCAAACAGGCTGAATGTTGCGACTCGACGCCAATGATGCGCACCTCTGGCCGCAAGTATTTAACGTAAGCCGCGATGCCGGCGATCAAACCGCCACCGCCCACCGGAACAAAGATGGCATCCAGCCCTCCTTGATGCTGACGCAGTATTTCCATGGCGACCGTGCCCTGCCCGGCAATCACATCCGGATCATCGAAAGGCGAAACAAACGTTTTGCCGGTTTGGCTTGCCAGTTCTAGTGCATGAGACAAGGCAAACGGAAAGCTTTCGCCGTGCAACAGTGCCTGGGCGCCACGACTACGGACACCTGACACCTTCAACGCTGGCGTCGTGGTGGGCATGACAATCATGGCGTCGATGCCAAGTTGCCGTGCGGCCAATGCCACCCCCTGGGCATGATTGCCCGCGGAAGCGGTGATCACTCCACGGTTCTTTTGCGCCGCGCTCAAGTTGACCAGTTTGTTGTAGGCCCCTCGGATCTTGAAGGAAAAGGTCGGTTGAAGATCTTCGCGCTTGAGCAGGATCTGGTTACCCAAGGCCAAGGATAATGCAGGTGCCGGCTGCAGGGGCGTATGCACGGCCAGTTCGTAAACCGGCGCGGCGAGGATCTTTTTGACGTACTGCTCAAGTAGGGTGTGTTGGGCGAGCGTACTGGGCATGATCGTCTCCTGACATTGATCAGAGCCCCGAGACAGAAAATGAAAACCCGCCTCCAGGGCGGGTTGGGTGCTGCAGTCGTGAGCTAGCCCGCCAAATGAGGAATGGCGGTAATAATGCTTGGCTGGCAGCGCAATACGGTGAAAGTCATGCTCGGAAATTAACCGGGTGCCGATGGCAAGTCAACGGCCAATTTTCAAATACTTCGGTAGCTGATCGGCAACACTTCATCTACGTCTGCGTGGCGACAAAAGCACCGACTTGGAAGTGTTTCGTCACACAGTTGCCCCTTTATGTGAAACATCGCAGTGGGATTAGACCGCACCATTCAACAACGGACTGGCCCCAGCTAAGGCCGAGAAAGAACTGAACGCCGTGTCCGGGATTAGTTGCCCACTACAGAGTGTCCATTCTGAGTGATTGAAGAACTCGACCTTTATCGAACCCTTGCCGAAGCGATAGGTCTGCTCTTGTACACGTCCACGGAAATAACCGAATGTCCGCTCAACACACCCTTGTCGTCCTCGCTCGGGGCGGATATGCCGCTCGCGGCGTTCTGTATCTGATCATTGGTATCTTCGCGCTGCTGGCGGCTCAAGATTCAACAAAACCGAAGGACAGCCACAAGAGCCTTGAAGCGTTGTTGAGCCAGCCATTCGGATATGTCCTGGTTGGGCTAGTGGTGGCGGGTCTGCTGGCCTTCGCAGGGTGGCGAGTGCTGCAAGCCATTCGCGACGTCGATCATCACGGTACGAAACTAAAGGGATTGGTGATTCGTGCGGGTTTGTTGGCGGGCGGTTTACTCAATGGTGCTCTTGCGTTTTTTGCCTTAGGGCTGCTCATTAGCGGCGTCAGAAGCTCAGGTAATGCCGGAGCTGGGGAGACGAAGGATCTACTGGCGCATCTTTTGTCCTGGGATCACTCAAACGTGGTCGTCTACCTCGTGGCGCTCGTTCCATTAGGCGTAGGAATTGCTCACATCATCAAAGGATGGAAAGCGTCGTTCGAGAAGTATCTTGAGGCTGATGAGGACGTGATGCGATACGTCCGTCCGGTGGCTCGTTTCGGACTCATGGCTCGCGGCGTGGTGTTTATTGAGATCGCCCTGCTGCTGGCGATCAGCGGCTCCCGTTATCAAGCCACGGATCCACCCGGCATGAAGGAAGCGCTCGATGCCCTTCAGAACCTGCCTGTTGGCGGTTTGATTCTGATGGTGATGGCTTTGGGATTGATCGCCTTTTCGGCCTACAGCTTCTCCGAAGCCGCATGGCGCAAGATAAACATGGATGTGCCTGGGGTAACGAAAACATAGGCGCGTGGCAGGAGCCACCGCCAAGGCCGAACCCTCAGTATTAAATTAATTTGAACCGCTTTGGGACGTGCCCGCCTAATGATCAGCTTGTGATGAATTGCACAGGCAATGTGCCAATAACGGCATACTCCGAGAGGTGATCGACGTGGCTAAAGACGAGAAGAAAAGCAAAGGTGACGCTTCGAAAGCAAGCAAGGATTTGAAAGACAAAAAGGCATCACCGGCGAAGAAATCAGCTGCGGCCTCGGCTCTTTCGAAGTCTTCCGAAAAGAAAGACAAGAAAAAAGATGCCGAACCAAAGAAATCTGCAAAAAAAGCTGATAGCAAGCCAGAAAAGGCCAAGAAATCAGAGAAAGCAGAAAAGTCCACGAAAAAGAAAAAGTGACATCCTGGTATTTGCTAGGGCTTTACGCCCTAGCTTACTCAGGCCGAGCTGTTCGCAACCGCGATCAGTACCTTCGCCATGAAGGTGGAGCATTTGGACAATCTTGATTGGGTTCAATGGCCGGCGATGTTCGTCACGGTACTTGCGGCGTGGCTGATCGGATCACAGCGCCCTGGAAGGCGAATGACCGGGTTCGTATTGTTCAGCTTGAGTAACGTGCTATGGGTGATTTGGGGCATTTATGCGCAAGCTCATGCCCTTATCGTGTTACAGATTTGCCTGTTCCTGATGAATCTCCGTGGGTTCAAAAAGAACTCTAGAGCCCCGTAGCATCAGGATCCCGGGATACCCTCGAACCCTTGAGATTCTTTCTGAAACCCCGGGCGTTCATCCCTAGAAGAACACACTCAAGTACGATCAACGCATAAGCGTGCGAGTGAAGGCCCCAGACAACCCACAACGCATTGCTTGCGATGAACCCCCAAAAAGCGATCATCCGTCGGCGTGGTCGTTGGGAACCGACGAACCAGGCCGAGATCACCGTGACCACCATAGCGGGCCATTGCACAAGATCGATGTATTCCAAGCCAGCCCCCCTCGCGCTACAGCCTTATTCAATGTGCAACGCCAGCACTCGCCAGCGAGTTGAGAGTGGGCAGTCCACTCAAACCGTGGATATGGCGAATAGGTGATCCAGGCCATCGGCCCGGTAGATGTAAGGGTCTGGACACCGCTGCACAGCTCAAAGTTCTAAGCGAAGCCTTCGGGTTACGGTTTCGTTCGCTAATCGCACGACATCTCCTGCCAGGACACCCGCCTGCGCCCATTGTTTGGCACCCTATGCACATCGTTGCAGTAACCATGAATTCATGCGGTTTGGCGTCAGAGCATTCTGTTCGGCCAACTTGAAAACAGGAGTAAGCCTTGATCAATAAAACATTTGAATCCGTCGCTGCTGCACTGGACGGTATTGCCGATGGTTCGGTCATCATGGTGGGTGGCTTCGGCACGGCCGGGATGCCGTCGCAGCTGGTGGATGGCGTCATCGCCTCGGGCGCTCGCGATCTGACCATCATCAGCAACAATGCCGGCAATGGTGAAATCGGCCTGGCCGCCTTGCTCAAGGCCGGGCGCGTTGCCAAGGTCATCTGTTCGTTTCCGCGCCAATCCGATTCCTATGTATTCGACGAACTCTACCTGGCGGGAAAGGTGCAGCTTGAAGTAGTGCCGCAGGGCAATCTGGCGGAACGTATTCGTGCGGCAGGCTCTGGAATCGGTGCGTTTTATTCGCCTACCGGATATGGCACGTTGCTGGCCGAAGGCAAGGAAACTCGGGTAATCGACGGTCGTAACTATGTGCTGGAAATGCCGTTGCACGCTGATGTCGCCTTGATCAAGGCCGAAAAGGGCGATCGCTGGGGCAACCTCACCTATCGCAAAGCCGCGCGAAATTTTGGACCGATCATGGCGATGGCAGCGAAAACGACAATCGCCCAGGTCAACCGGATCGTCGAGTTGGGAGAGCTGGACCCCGAACACATTGTCACCCCGGGGATCTTCGTTCAGCGCGTGGTTGCAGTGCCGCTCGCCCCTATCTCGAATGCCAACGTCAACTGAGGCCCGCCATGACTGTCATGAAAAAACTATCGCGTAGCGAAATGGCCCAACGTGTGGCCGACGATATTCTCGAAGGCTCTTACGTGAACCTGGGCATTGGCGTGCCCACGCTGGTGGCCAACTACCTGGGTGACAAGGAAGTGTTCCTGCACAGTGAAAACGGTGTGCTGGGCATGGGCCCGAGTCCTGCACCGGGCGAGGAAGACGATGACCTGATCAACGCGGGCAAGCAGCATGTGACGCTGCTACCCGGTGGTGCCTATTTCCACCACGCCGATTCGTTCTCGATGATGCGCGGTGGGCACATCGATATTGCCGTGCTGGGCGCCTTCCAGGTTTCGGTCAGCGGCGACCTTGCCAACTGGCACACCGGCGCCGAAGGTTCCATTCCCGCAGTGGGCGGCGCGATGGACCTCGCGACAGGCGCACGCCAGGTGTTCGTCATGATGGATCACCTGACCAAGACTGGCGAAAGCAAATTGGTGCCGCAATGCACCTACCCGCTGACCGGCATTGGCTGCGTGACTCGTATTTATACCGACCTGGCTATTCTGGACGTGACTGCCCAAGGCTTGAAGGTGCGGGAGATCGTTGCCGATATCAGCTTTGAGGACTTGCAAACGCTCAGTGGCGTGCCGTTGATTCGATAACGGCTCGAGTTTGCGTGGCCACGCAGCCATGTGCCGGACGGCTTCAAGCTTGTCCGGCAACGTGGCTGCGTTGGGTTGCTTGTTTGCGGGCAGCCGGACGCAGGCTGAAATTGAACGTCATGTCGACGTTGTCGCCCTGGGTCGAACGGGGAAGAATAGTCAGCCTGCTCAGGCCGCTATCCGGGTTGCCTGCAGCGCCAGCTCGTGCAAGCTGGCCAAACGCTGCATGATGCGCTCGACCACTTCCAGCCTGGCCACCGCACCACTGCGTAACTCCCCCATCGATTGCAAGGCGACCTCGGCCTTGTCCAGGCCCAGGCGCGTTGAATCGGTAAGCTGTTCAAGCCCCTGACGGGCATCTTGGGCCGACTTTTCCAGGCCTGTGGCAATCTGCCGGATTTGCGCACTGGAGTCCGCTGCCTGGCGCGACAGATTACGGACCTCGTCCGCCACCACTGCGAAACCGCGGCCATGATCACCGGCCCGTGCGGCCTCGATCGCGGCATTGAGTGCCAGCAGGTTGGTCTGCCGGGCGATGTCCTGGATGCTGCCGACAATCGCACCGATGCGTACCGACTGGCTGCCCAACTCGTCGAACACCTGGTCCAGGCGCTGCAGATACTGATCAAGGTCCCCAAGCACCGCAGCCGAAGACTGCATGCTCACCGCACTGGCCTGTACCCGCTCGCCCGCGCCACGCGCCAACTGGTTGGCAAAGCGCATGTCTTCTTCAGTTTGCAGCACCACTCGCGTCAGGTGTTCAAGTGCCACCTTTACTTGAGCCCCCGGCCAAGCGGGCTCGACCACTGGTAACGACACGAGCGGGACCGGCTCGCTGCAAATCATCGGTTCCGGCTCCCGCTGTACGAGCACTTCAACCACCCGCACTGGCTGACGGTGATAAAGCACCGCCGCTGCCACCAGCAACAGGTCGATGATGCCGGCATATATCAGGTGCAGGCCATTGCCGGCAGCGAGCAGCAGCACCGCGCCGCCAGCTGCAACCAGGGCCAATCGCGCCAGAATTTTATTATCCATACTTGTCTCCAGGTCACTCACAGCAACGTCCAGGTGCAGCTCAGGATCAGTGTGCTCTTATTGTTGTTATGAACGAGGCAAGGCGTGGCGGCAGCATTGTTGCGCGCCATGTAAAGCACCGTTACGCAGGAAGCAAGTGGAAGGTATTGAGACTGTGAGAGTGGCAATATCCGCTTTGCGCTTATCGCTATCCGCTTTGTGCAAAGGGTGATATCGCGAGAGAAACGATGCCTGGCTTTTTGGCTCATGGGGCTTGCAGTCACAAGCGTCCGCCAGCAGCGCTGATTCCGGGGTTCTTCAGATTGCCATCGCATTGTTGCAGCTGTGACAGGCATGACACTATGCAAGCGATTGAATCTTCATCGCACCGCAAGGACCTGTCAGTACGTGAAACTCCATCAAATCAAGGCACTGGTAGCCATCCACCAGACCGGAAGCATCAGTGAGGCCTCGCAGATTCTGCATGTCACCCAGCCAGCCATCAGCCGATCGATCAAGGACCTTGAAAGCGAGCTGAGCCTGGCCCTGCTGCAACGCTCCCACAGGGGGATGTCGCTCACCGACGAAGGCCGTCGCATCATTCGCCATGCACAGTTGACAGTCGAGAGCATGCGACGGCTACAACTGGAGGCTGAAAACATCAGGGATATGCAGGTCGGTGAAGTCACCATCGGTGTCACGTCCCTGACATCCGTGCTCAAAGGACTGGGAGAATGCATCGCCGGGTTCCAGACGAAAAATCCCCGTGTTCGCATCCGCCTGGTGGACCTTCGTCCCAACCAGATGCTGCAGCGACTGCGGGACGGCACCCTGGATTTCGCCATCACTTCGCAGCAGCATACACAAAGGCTCAACCTGGATTGGGAAGCGCTGAGCCGCATGCGGGGTCTGGTGGTGTGTCGAAAAAACAATCCACTTCGCCACTCCCACTCGCTGCGCCAGTTGCAGTTTGCGAACTGGATCAGCCTCGATGCGATCGACGATCACTCGTCTCAGTTCTACCAGATGTTTGAAGACAATGAGATACCTGCCCCACAGCGGATAACCGAGTGTTCATCGGTCCTGTTGGCCCTTGATCTATTGCACCATGCGGATGGGTTCATGACGCTCAGTGAAGCGGGAATGGAGAACACGCTGCCCAAGGGGCTCATTGAAGACCTGATGCAGGTCATGATCGAAGAAAGCATCCCCGAGTATCCCATCTACCTGGTTTGCATTGACCGACACGCCCTGACCACTACGGCTCGAGACCTCTACTACGCGATTCGCAGCGTGCTCTCGCAGAATCAGCCAATGGGTGCTTCACGCTAGCGTGCGGTCGAATCGAGAAACTTAAGAAAAACGCAACGATATGCCTATCGGTTAAGTCTGTCCCTGTTTCGTTGGGGCCGACCACCCTGACGTCCGGCATATTGGGGCAAACCCCGTACCCTTTTCTTGTGGTGGCTTGCCACGACGCCCGCCTCGTTGTAGTCAAACAGTGCGTTTGATCGATAATCGGGCGAAATCGCACCTTGCTGGCGCGGTCTTCCCTCACCGCGTCCCGGCATCATAACCAACGGTTAATCATCGAAAAAAAGCGCAAGTGCGCAGTGACAATGTTTGCCGGATATTCAGGCCACAACAAAACTGTCACAGGATCAATCGATGACAACTCTGCAAGCGTCTCCCCTCCCTTGCGCCGCAACGCCCTCCGTGATCGGTTCCAGGAAAGCCACCGTCGCCTGCGCCCTAGGCAATGCCCTGGAAATGTATGACTTCACGATCTACAGCTTCTTTGCCGTGGTGATCGCCAAGAACTTCTTCCCCGCACAGTCGGCCATGGCATCGCTACTGATGTCGCTGGCCACCTTTGGCGTGGGTTTTCTCATGCGACCGGTGGGCGCACTCGTGATTGGCCGCTTTGCCGACCGCCGTGGTCGCAAGGCCGCCTTGAGCCTCACCATCAGTCTGATGACCTTCGGCACAGCGATGATTGCCTTCGCGCCTTCCTACCAGGACATAGGTTTGTTCGGCACCTTGATGCTGGTGGCAGGTCGCCTCACCCAGGGCTTTTCCGCTGGCGGAGAAATCGGCACCGCATCGGTGTATCTGATGGAGTCCAGCGCTAGCGCAAATCGCTGCCGCAATGTGAGTTGGCAAGCGGCCAGCCAGGGCTACGCGGCCATGGTAGGCGCAGGTCTGGGTTTATTGCTCAACAACGCGTTGAGCGCCGAAGACCTTGAAAGCTGGGGCTGGCGCATCCCCTTTGTGCTGGGGCTGCTCATCGGACCGCTAGGCTGGTACATCCGTCGCTGCCTGCCGGAAACCCATGAAGCCGAA
Organism: Pseudomonas sp. PSB11; assembly: GCF_014596605.1. NCBI lineage: Bacteria > Pseudomonadati > Pseudomonadota > Gammaproteobacteria > Pseudomonadales > Pseudomonadaceae > Pseudomonas > Pseudomonas sp. PSB11. Next base: position 62,773 of record NZ_NOIO01000004.1, on the reverse strand, counting down.
CCTGCCAAGCGCGATGGTCGACTGCGCGATCACATCGATCTGCGTCACACCCTGCTGGCGATCGGCCTGATGGCCAGCGCCACCATCGGCATCTACCTGTTCATTTTCTATATGCCCGCCTACCTGACGGTCACCCTGGGTTACCCGCAACGCAGTGCCTTGGCTATCGCCTGCGTGGCAAGTGCCTGCCTGGCAGTCATTACGCCTCTGGCAGGACGTTTTGCCGATCGCCACGGCCTGCGCAAGAAACTGCTGGCCTGGACCATCACCTTGCCCGTGTTGCTGGCGTGGCCAGCGTTCCATGTGCTCAGTTTGAGCACCGATTTGTTCGTGGCGATGTTCGTCATAGCGATTCTGGTACTGCCTGGCTGTATCGGTTCGGGTGCCTTCTTCGCCCTGATCATGGAAGCCTTTCCAAAAAATCGTCGGGCCCTGGGCACCGCCGTCAGCTACAGCTTCGGCGTCACGTTGTTCGGTGGTTTTTCCCCTTTGATCGCCACATGGCTTACGTCGGCCCTGGATACCCCCCAGGCACCGGCCCTGTACCTGCTCGCCGGCGGCGCCCTCAGTCTGGCGTGCCTGGCGGTATTCCCCGAAAACCCTGGTCGGGAGTGACCTGATGAATGCAATAAACCAAACCCGGCCCCTTGCCGAACTGGACCTGGACGCTTTTATCCAATTGCGCCGGGACATCCACCAAAACCCGGAACTGGGTGCGCATACCCCGCTGACCGCCGAGTTGGTGGCCAGCAAGCTGGAAAGCTGGGGCTACGAAGTACATCGGGGTATCGGCGGGCATGGCGTGGTCGGCGTACTGCGCCGAGGCAACGGCACTCGCCGCTTGGGCTTGCGTGCCGACATGGATGCCCTGCCAATGCAGGAGAAAAACCGCTTCGCCCATGCCAGCCAGATCGAGGGCCGCATGCACGCCTGCGGCCACGACGGCCACACTGCCATCCTGTTGGCAGCCGCGTGGCGAATCTCTCAGTCGTCGGACTTCAATGGCACGCTTAACCTGATTTTTCAACCTGACGAAGAAGGTCTGGGTGGAGCCAAGGCCATGATGGACGACGGCCTTTTCACCCGTTTTCCTTGTGACGCGATCTTTGCCTTGCACAACTTGCCGGGAATACCGGTGGGCACCGCTGTGGCCCAGGAAGGTCCGACCATGGCCTCTTCGGAATGCGTGCGCGTGTTGATCAAAGGTCGCGGCGGCCATGGCGCAATGCCCGAGCGCGCCGTCGATCCGATACCGGTGCTGGCCAGCATGATCAACGCGATCCAGACAGTGAAGTCGCGCAATCTCTGCGTCGATGAACACGCCGTGATCAGCATCGGCATGGTCGAAGCTGGCAGTGTCTACAACATCATTCCCGACACGGCATCGATGCTGATCAGCGTGCGTACCGACACTGCGCAGACCGAAGGCAAAATCAATCAGCGCCTGGCGCAAATCGCCCAAGGTCATGAATTAACGTTCGGCGTCAAAGTCGAACTTGAAACCACGCAACTGGCGCCAGCGCTCGTCAATAGCGTGACGCAAACGCAGATGCTTCGCCAAAGCCTGGCGCCACTGTTCAAGCCCGGCCACTTGTTGCCACACGCGGCGAAGATCATGGCAACAGAAGATTTCGCCTGGATGCTGACCGAGGTTCCCGGCTGCTACTTCTTCCTGGGTAACGGCGAAGGCGAGTTTCATGGCTGCTCGGTGCATAACCCCCACTACGACTTCAATGACCAGCTGATTCGCATCGGTTCTGACTGCTGGCTGAAACTTGTGAAGGATTTCCTCGACTGATACCGCAGGCTCGGATGGCGTCTTCATCGATGCTTGGTGACTCGAACCGCTAAACCAACAACCCAATATCCGAACGATCACCAGCAAGCCGCTTGCGGCCTGCTGGACAAGTCGGGCCACGCCCTGCCCGCGCAACAACTTCATAACGATTACTCGGCGACTTTCTTCTTATCTGCCCTAAAAACAACAACAGGCAAAGTCTATGTATCGCAAAGGTAATTTGGCGCTTTTCACCGCTGGCTCGCTGGCAGCCGCCGTTTCTACTTCTCAGGTCAATGCCCGGGAACAAGGGTTTCTGGAAGACAGTTCACTGACACTTAATACCCGACACTGGTATTCACACGAAGTTGGCCATAAGGCCACGTATTTCAAATTGCCGACCCCCGACGGCGTGCGCAAGCTGCGTGACCGGACCGCCTGGCTGGAAGGTTTCAGACTCGACTTCGTCTCCGGCTTTACTGAAGGGCCGGTGAAGTTTGGGCTGGATCTTTCAACCTTCTCGGCAGTCGCGCTGGAGCGCAGCCGGACAGCGGCGGCAGGCGGCAGCAATCGAATGTTGGTGGACAAGGACGGCGATGTGGTCGATGACTGGAGCAAGCTCGGTATCGCGGCGCTGAAGTTCAAAGTTGCCAACACACTGCTCAAGGTGGGCAGGCAGCAAGTCAGGACACCGATGATGTCCTACACCGACACCCGTACATTGCCGTCATCGTTCGATGGAGTGTCCCTGGAAAGCCGTGACATCGAAGGCTTGACGATCAAGTCTGGCTATTTCGACAAGGGTTCGCCGCGTACGGGAGCTGGAAGTCAGGACTTGACTCCCACTTACGGTTCGCCGCTGGTCACCAGTGACTTTAACGCTTACGCCGGGGCCGACTATGTGTCGAGCGCTGGCTGGCGCAGCAGCGCCTATGTCTCTCGCTTCGACGATATCTGGGATCGCGAGTACGTGGGCCTCGGCATGAAAACCCACTGGGGACCGGTTAACGTCGATGTGCAACTGGATGCGTATAACACCCGGTCGAGTGGTCGCGAAATCGGCGGCAATATCGACCAGCAGGCCTACGGCCTTGGTATCACGCCCCAATGGCGCAACCACTCGCTGAAGATCGGCATGCAGCAAATCAAGGGCGACGAATATTTCGACTATCCCTACGAATCCAATGCCATCAACCTGCCCAATACCATGATGTCCTTCTTCAACGGCCCCAATGAGCGCTCGATCGGAGTGTTCTACAACAACGATTGGGTCGCTTATGGCCTGCCTGGTCTCAAGACCACGCTCTGGTACATCAAGGGCATGGACATCGACGGCAGTCATTACAACGGTGGGCCAAACGGCATCTACAACTCGGTACTCAAGCAACGGGGTGACAGCCATTATGAAGTGGGCGTCAATGCCAGCTATACCGTGCAATCCGGCACCTTCAAGAACATCAACCTGATCACCAGTTACTCCACGCACCGTGCCAGCGAGTATCAACTGGAAGGCAACCTTGATGAGTTCAGGCTTATCGTCAACGTACCGATCAAGGTGTTCTGAACAGCATGAGCGCGCCCGGTTCAACCGGGTCGGGAAATACCGTGCTGACGCAGTTTGCGATAGAGCGTATTGCGGCTAATCCCCAGGCGTGCGGCAACATGGGCGATATGCCAGTGTTCTGCCTCAATCAACGTCAGCAGCGTCTGCCGTTCGGATACCCCAAGCGGATTTTCAGCCAGCGCGGCGGTCGCTGGCGGTTCCGGCAGCAACTCTGCCAAGTCGTCCAGGGTGACACGTCCCTCCAACGCCAACGCCACCAGTGTGCGCAAACACGTACGCAACTGCCGGACATTGCCCGGCCACGGCTGTTTCAGCAAGCGATCCCTGACGCCTGCCTCCAGCCGAATCCTTGCACCTTTGGTCTCTTCGCGCAGCAGCAGGTCGAGCACACTGCCTTTGTCTGATCGTTCGCGCAACGGCGGCAGCTGCACGGCGAATCCGGCGATGCGATAAAACAGATCTTCGCGAAAGCGCCCTTCGGCCACACAGGTCTGCAGATCCTGGTGGCTGGCACTGATAAGGCGTACGTCGAGGGGACGCGCCGTCGAGCTGCCTAGCGGCACCACTTCACGCTCCTCCAGCACCCGCAGCAGGCGAGTCTGTAACGCCAGTGGCATATCGGCGATCTCATCGAGAAATAGAATGCCGCCATGGGCCTGTTCCAGCTTACCGATCATCCCGTCCTTGCGTGCACCGGTGAAGCTGCCGCCGCGATAGCCGAACAGTTCGCTCTCGATCAGCGTTTCTGGAATGGCCGCGCAATTGATCGCCACAAACGGCTGGCTCGCCCTGGCGCTGGCGCGATGCAGCGCCGCCGCAAAGGCTTCTTTGCCAGTACCGGTTTCGCCCTGCAGGAACACCGGAACGTCACGTTCCAAAACACGCAATGCGCGAGCAAAGCCGCGTTGCAGGCGCGGGTCTTCCAGGCACACGCGCACATCGTTGATCTTGGGGATAGCCGGAGTGACCAAAGGCACCTGGCGCAGGGGTTCTCGCAACTGCCCGTAGAGCAGGCGCCCGTCCACCAGCCGCATTGGCCAACAGACACTCGGCTGGGCGCTGGCCTGACTCATCACCTGATCGATAGGTGTTTCCAGCAGCATCGTCAGAGATTGCCCGATCACTTGATCACGGCTGAGGCCCAGCAGGTCCAGCGCCGCGTGGTTGATGGAACAGATACGGGCGCCCTCGTCGAAACTGAGCAGCCCTTCACCCAGCAGCCCAACGAAGCCGGCCTCAGGATGGAAACGCAGCAAGTATCGCTGCGGATCATGCCCCAGGAAAAAACAGTTCTCGATCAACTTGGCTGACAGGTTGGTCAATGCCATGGCCTGGAAGTGTTGCTGAAGACTGTGGTCATCCCTTGCAGAAGAGAGGTTGAGCACGGCAAGCAATTCTCCACTGGCATCGAATATCGGGCTGGCCGAACAGGTCAGGCCGACGTGTTTGCCACGGAAATGCTCATCTCGACGGATGGTCACATGTTGGCGCTCGACCAGGCAGGTGCCGACACCGTTGGTGCCTTCACAATCTTCACTCCACACCGAGCCGAGCCACAGCCCGGAGCGCTGGGCATCGGCGCGTTCCGATTCGTTGAACACACTGTCGATCGCCACACCGCGAGCATCGGTGAGCAGTACCACGTGGCCGTCCCGCCCAAGCTGTTGGTGCAAACTGTTCATCTGCCAGTGCGCCACGGCAATGATGTGTTCCAGGGGCGCACGGTGATCCTGCAAGCGTGCTTGTTCAACCACATTCGGTGCGCGGCGGCTGGCGGGATCGAGCTGATACTGATCCAGGCATCGGCGCCAGGATCGCGTGATGGCCAGGTCAGCAACGGGACTGTGGCTGGCGACAGTGCCCTGCACAGCTTGCAGCACTTGTTGTGCATGGGCGTTGATCAAAGCCGGCTTCATTGTTCTTGTACTCCGCTACGGTCAGGACACGGGTCTATTCGCAGCTTATATGAAAAGACTGCAACGAGCGTTTTTTGCGCCGCGTGACACTCTGTCATCCGCCATTCCCGAATTCGTGACATGAAACCTGATCAAGACCCGGGAAATACCGCACCAGCCGCTCTGCAACAAGGGTTTCGTGAACATGGCCCCGTCCTTGCTCCAGGTCAACTCGTTACCAAAACAACAAGATCGGGAGAGGCTCCATGAACATCGCTGTCGAAACACCCCTGCAAACGCCAACTGCCCAGCTCGCGGCTTGGGTCGAAAACCTCGGCGAGTGTCTCGCCCAACGTGATGTGGATGGCGCGTTGCAATTGTTTGCCGAGGAGTGTCACTGGCGGGACCTGCTACTTTTCAGCTGGAACCTGGTGACCTTGGAAGGCAAGCCTGCCATCCGGGATATGCTCGAAACGCGCCTCGAGCAGACTCGTCCCGGGCGATGGAAGCTGGAAGGTGAGGCAACGCTGAGCAACGGTGTGCTCGAAGGCTGGATCAGCCTGGAAACCGACGCGGCGCGAGGTAAAGGCTACGTGCGCCTGAAGGACGGCTTGTGCTGGACGCTGCTGACGACCATGCGTGAGCTCAAGGGTTATGAAGAACCCAGCGGCCGCCGTCGCCCAATGGGGGCCAGTCATGGTCACGCCCATGCCGACAAACGCAACTGGCTGGAGCGCCGTCGTGATGAAGAAGCCGCGCTCGGCATCACCACCCAACCGTACTGCCTGATCGTGGGCGGCGGCCAGGGCGGGTTGGGGCTCGCAGCACGGCTCAAGCGAATGGGCGTGCCAACCCTGATCGTCGACAAGGCCGAACGGCCTGGCGATCAGTGGCGCGGTCGCTACAAGTCGCTGTGTTTGCACGACCCTGTCTGGTACGACCACATGCCCTACCTGCCCTTCCCCGATCACTGGCCGGTCTTCACCCCGAAAGACCAGATTGGCGGCTGGCTGGAAATGTACACCAAAGTCATGGAGCTCAATTATTGGCCGCGCACAGAATGCGTGAGCGCCAGCTTTGACGAACAAAGTGGCACCTGGAAGGTTGAAGTGCGGCGCGATGGCGAGCGTCTGACTTTGCAGCCGACCCAGTTGATCCTCGCCACCGGCATGTCTGGGGTACCCAATGTGCCCAGTTATCCAGGTGCCGAGGCTTTCAATGGCCAGCAGCATCATTCCAGCCGCCATCCCGGCGGAGACGCCTGGCGCGGCAAGCGCGCGGTGGTCATCGGTGCGAACAATTCGGCTCACGACATCTGCGCCGACCTGGTGGAGAACGGCGCCGAGGTGACCATGGTGCAGCGCTCCAGCACCCACATCGTGCGTTCCGACAGTTTGATGGACCTCGTCTTCGGCGGGCTCTACTCCGAAGACGCCGTGGAATCGGGTTTGACCACGGACAAGGCTGACATGCTGTTCGCCTCGATCCCCTACAAGGTCATGCCAAGCTTTCATCAACCCATCTTTGATGCGATCAAGGAGCGTGACAAGGACTTCTACGAGCGCTTGGCCAAGGCCGGCTTCATGCTCGATTTCGGCGACGACGAGTCCGGTCTTTTCATGAAGTACGTACGCCGTGGTTCTGGTTACTACATCGACGTCGGCGCCTCTGAACTGATCGCCAACGGCACGATCAAGCTCAAGAGCGCGCCTGGCCTGGGTGTCGAACGCATCGAAGCGGATGCCGTCGTGCTCAACGATGGCAGCCGGCTACCGGCCGATCTGATCGTCTACGCCACGGGCTATGGTTCAATGAATGGTTGGGCGGCGAAGCTGATTTCCCAGGAAGTCGCTGACAAGGTCGGTCGTTGCTGGGGCTTGGGTTCCGGAACCACGAATGATCCTGGCCCCTACGAGGGCGAACTGCGGAACATGTGGAAGCCAACCCAGCAGGAAAACCTCTGGTTCCACGGCGGCAACCTGCATCAATCACGGCACTATTCGCTGTATCTGGCGCTGCAGCTGAAGGCGCGCTTCGAAGGGATCAACACATCCGTGTACCGCCTTGCCAAGAGTCACCATACCGGCTGAGTCAAATGGCGCCCAGCCTTGGCTGGGCGCCTCTGCCTTCCCCTCAGTGGGGTCTTCTCCTTCTCCATCCCTCGCCATCGAGTCGTGCGTATAATGCGTTTCCTTTCAATCGCTTAAGCTGTCCAATGAAAAAACTGCTTGCCATCGTAGCGCTGTCGCTCTCGATCATTACCCCCGCCTTTTCCAGTCCTCCATCGACCTTCTCCGAAGCCAAGGTCATCGCAAAGCAGAAGATCTACCTCGACCAGGCGAACAGCGCCATGGGCGAGCTGTATTGCGGTTGCAAATGGACGTGGGTGGGTAAGTCGGGTGGTCGTATCGACGCCGAGTCATGCGGCCTGAAGGCCAGGAAACAAGAGAATCGTGCGCAACGGACTGAGTGGGAACACATCGTTCCCGCCTGGACGTTCGGTAACCAACGCCAATGCTGGAAGAACGGCGGGCGCGAGCACTGTGTGGACGATGATCCTGTGTTTCGGGCAATGGAAGCAGACCTGTTCAACCTGTACCCATCGGTTGGAGAGGTGAACGGCGACCGGAGTAATTTCAACTACGGCATGGCCGCCGGGATAGCGCCGCAGTACGGCCAATGCAAGACGCGGGTGGATTTCGACCAACAGGCTGCGGAACCGCGTGACGAGGTTAAAGGGCTGGTTGCCCGAACAACCTTTTACATGTTCGACAGATACAAACTGAGCATGTCACGTCAGCAGCAACAGCTACTGATGGCTTGGGACAAGCAGTACCCGGTATCGTCCTGGGAAATAGAGCGGGATCGACGCATTGCAGCGATCATGGGGCACTCCAATCCATTCGTAACGGGCGAGCGTCGATGGTCGCAAGGATACAAGGCAGTGGGTGATGGGGTGGTTAGCGCCATTCCTGCTAATCCTCCGCGAACAGCAGCCCAGCCAACCTTGGCCAGCGCGACCGGCGCAGGCTTGATCATTGGCAACCGAAATAGCCAGGTCTACCACCTCTCCATCGGATGCCCTGGCTATGCTCAGGTGTCCGCGAAAAATCAGGTCTCCTTCACGTCAGAATCTGAAGCTCAGGCGGCGGGATATCGAAAGGCAGGCAACTGCAAATAGGGGGTTTGCCGCCCCCCGGCAACGTCAAGAGAACGGCCTTTCCAGCAAAGGCCGTTCCGACCACTGATCATTTATATTCGTGCTTTTCCCGTACTTCCGATATGCGGTCATAACTTTCGCGTTCCTCCGAGTCCTAACAAGCTGATCGTCGATGGAATATTGGCGTGCGCTGCGGTTTAGCCTGTTACGGAGATAAGTTAATGATATTCAACGTACAAAATTTTGGCGCGAAAGGCGATGGAAGTACCAACGACACAGCGGCGATACAGAGTGCCATTGATGCGGCAGCTGCTGCAGGTGGCGGTCAGGTGTATATGCCAGCCGGAACCTACATCGTTTCCGCAGGCACGGAACCCTCAGACGGTTGCCTGATGCTCAAGAGCAACGTCTACCTGTACGGCGACGGCATGGGCGTCACCAACGTCAAGGTGGCCGACGGCTCCGACACCAAGATCACGGGTGTTATCCGCTCCGCCTATGGTGAGGAAACCCACGATTTCGGGGTCAGTAATCTCACCATCGACGGCAACCGCGACAACACCACGGGCAAGGTCGACGGTTGGTTCAACGGCTACATTCCCGGCGAAGAAGGCTACGATTCCAACGTCACCCTCGACAGCGTCGAGATCAAGGATTGCTCCGGGTACGGTTTCGACCCCCACGAGCAGACCGTCAACATGGTCATCAAGAACAGCGTGTCCCATGGCAACGGCCTGGACGGCTTCGTCGCTGACTTCCTGAGCGACAGCACCTTTGAAAACAACATCGCCTACGACAACGACCGCCACGGTTTCAACGTCGTTACCAGCACCCACGACTTCACCCTGACCAATAACATTGCCTACGACAACGGCGGCAATGGCATCGTGGTGCAGCGCGGCAGCGAGGACATCCCCTCCCCGAGCAATATCACCATTACCGGTGGCGAGGTGTACGGCAACGGCGCCGAAGGGGTGCTGATCAAGCTGTCCAGCGAGGTGACGGTCACTGGCGTCGATATCCACGACAACGCCAGCGCCGGGGTGCGCATCTACGGCAGCAACCACGTCGAGATCATCGACAACACGCTCAACAACAACTCCCTGGGCAACCCCGTTCCGGAAATCATCATCCAGTCCTACGACGACACCCTGGGCGTGTCCGGCAAGTACTTCAACGGCAGTGACAATACGATCCAGGGCAACATCATCAGCGGCAGCGACCTGTCGACCTACGGCGTCGCAGAGCGCAATGAAAACGGCACCGATCGCAACGCCATCGTCGGCAACACCATCAGCCACACCAGCAAAGGCGCGACGCTTGTCTATGGCGACGGCAGCTACGCCAGTGCCACGGTGCCGATGACCACTGTGCAAGGCACGGCTGGCAACGACACCCTGCTGGGCAGCGCCGCCAGCGAGATCTTCTTCGGCGCAGCCGGTAACGACACCATCAACGGTGGCGCCGGTAGCGACATTCTGGTGGGCGGTGCGGGCATCGACAAACTCACGGGCGGTACCGGCGCCGATACCTTCCGTTTCGCCGCGCAGTCCGACAGTTACCGCAACGCCACCGCAAGCTTCGATGACACGATCACCGACTTCGACGTTACCCAGGACAAGATCGACCTCGCCGGCCTCGGTTTCACCGGCCTGGGCAATGGCCGTGGCGGCACCTTGCAGGTCAGCTACAACGCCAGCAATGACCGTACCTACATCAAGGACTACGACGCCGACGCCAGCGGCAATCGCTTCGAGCTGATTCTCTCGGGCAACCTCGCCAGCACCCTGACCGCCAGCAATTTCATCTTCAATCGCGTGGTCACCGGCACCAGCGCCAGTGACGCGTTGTCGGGCAGCGATTCGGCCGACACCTTGCTTGGCCTGGCAGGCAACGACAGCCTGGCTGGTGGCGCGGGCGATGACAAGCTTGACGGCGGCGCCGGCATGGACAGCCTTTCCGGTGGTGCCGGGGCGGACACTTTTGTGTTCTCCAGCCGCATGGACAGTTATCGCAACTACAACACCGGCGGCGCCAACCTCAGCGACGTGATCACCGATTTCGATATCAGCGCCGACAAGATCGACCTCTCGGCCATTGGTTTTACCGGCCTGGGCGATGGCAAGAACAACACCGTGTACCTGGCGCTCAACAGTACCGGCACCAAGACCTACATCAAGTCGCTGGCCGCCGACGCCGATGGTAACCGTTTCGAAGTGACGCTCACTGGCAACTACCTGGACAAGCTGACCAGCGCCAACTTTGTCTTCGCCACGGCGTCTACGACCAACCAGGCGCCGGTGCTGGCTACCCCCCTGCTCGATCAGAACGCCACGGAAAGCACCCCGTTCAGCTACGTGGTGCCGGCCACCAGCTTCACCGATCCGGATAACGACAGCCTCAGCTACATCGCCAAACTGGCCGATGGCAGCGCCCTGCCCGCCTGGCTGACGTTCGATGCAGCGACGCGTACGTTCAGCGGAACACCGAGCGATACCGCATCGGGCACTTACTCTATCCAGGTCACCGCGACGGATGGCAGCAACGCCACGGTCAGCGACAGCTTTACCCTTGCGGTGCAGGATGTGCCGGCCTCTTCCACGCAGATCAACGGCACGCCGAACAATGACACCCTGACCGGCACCGCTGCCAATGAACAACTGTTCGGTGGCGCCGGCAACGACACGCTCAATGGCGGCGCGGGCAACGATATCCTGGTGGGTGGCGCGGGGGCGGACAAGCTCACCGGCGGCGCGGGTGCCGATGTGTTCCGCTACACCTCGTCACTCGACAGCTACCGCACCAGTTCCGCCAGCGTCAGCGACCAGATCCTCGATTTCGACGTGACCGCCGACAAGATCGATGTGGCGGCGCTTGGCTACACGGCCCTGGGCAACGGTCTGAATGGCACCCTGCAACTGACCTACAGCGCGTCGACCAACCGCACTTACCTCAAGGACCTCACCGTCGACGCCAACGGCAACCGCTTCGAAGTGTCGATGGCGGGCAACCTGGTGAGCAGTCTGACGGCGAGTCATTTTGTCTTCGCCGGCCAGAACACCTCGAGCAATGTCGCGCCGGTGGTGGCCATTCCCCTGCTCGACCAGAACGCCACCGAAAGCACACCATTCAGTTACACGGTGGCCCGTGACAGCTTCACCGACGCCAACCAGGATGCATTGGTCTATACCGCGACCCTGGCCGACGGCAGCGCCCTGCCTGCCTGGCTGAGTTTCAACGCCACCAGCCTTTCGTTCAGCGGCACGCCGCTGAGCACGGCGTCCGGCAATTACAACGTCCTGGTCAAGGCCACCGATCCATCGGGCGCCTCGGTCAGCGACAGCTTCGCCCTGGCGGTGGCCGATGCGCCGGCTACTACCATCGCCGGCACCAACAATGCCGAAACCCTCAACGGCACGGCGGGCGCGGACCTGATCCTTGGCCTGGGAGGCAATGACACCATCAAGGCCGGCACCGGCGCGGACATCCTTGACGGTGGCGCTGGGCGCGACTCGCTGTACGGAGGCGATGGCGCCGACACCTTCCGCTACACCAACGTGCTCGACAGCTACCGTGACTACGACACCGGCGGCATCACCGCCACCGACACCCTGTATGACTTCACCGTGGGCGTCGACAAGATCGATGTGTCGGGCCTTGGCTTTCTCGGTCTCGGCGACGGCAGCAATGGCACGCTGTACATGACCCTTAACGCCGCTGGCGACAAGACCTACGTCAAGTCCGCCGCAGCGGATGCCGACGGCAACCGCTTCGAGATTGCCCTCAATGGCAATTGCCTCAACACCCTGACCGCCAGCGACTTCGTGTTCGGCGAGCGCGCGCAACAGGACATCCTCTACCTGCCCACCCTCGGTCAATCCAATGCGCGCCTGTTGCGCATGACCGAGGACGACGATCAGTCCGGCACCTCGATGCTGGTCAAGGACCTGGACCGCTACACGCCTTATGACGTGCGCAGCCAGTTTACCGATGCCGATGGCAACGGCATCGACATCGCGGTAGGTGGCAGCACGGTCAACGGCCTGTCGACCTTGGGCGTAGAGGAGCTCAAGTTGTGCTGGTGGTTGACCGACACCGACCAACCCGGACCCGCGCTGTTGCGTGCCGTCGCGTTGCTGGGGGACCAACTTAGCGAACTGCAATCGATCGATAACGTCAGCATGGGCATCATTTGGGGACAGGGCGAAGAAGCCGCCCAGGAGATCGGCCGCGCCACCGACAAAACCGCGGCAGCCGCGGCCTACAAGGCCGCAACCCTGAAGGTGTTTGACTACCTGCATACCCAGTTCGGCAGTTTCAGCGTGTACATGATGGAAACCGGCCACTACCAGGAGGATGCGGCGCGCGCCCGTGGTTATGCGCCAGAGAAGATTGCCGCCATCGTCGAGGGCGTCGGCTACGTTCGCGCAGTCCAGGAACAAATCGCCGCCGAGCGTGCCGACGTCAAGCTGGCGGTGGACTACACCGACCTGCCTTTGCGTTATGAAGTCGATCCGCTGGTGTATCCCGACGACGTCTGGCACCTGCATGAGGAATCGGCGGAAATCGTCGGCCAGCGCCTGGCCGACTACATCGCCGGTGACCTTGGCTTCCAGGGCAACCCCAGCGACAACAATAGTGTTCAGGCGATTTTCGACAACGCTCAAAACCAGGGCGGGATGATCTCCGGTACTGACCAGGCCGATACCCTGGTGGGCAGCTCAGGCAACGACACCCTGGATGGCGACCTGGGTGCCGACACCATGACCGGTGGCGACGGCAATGACATCTATGTGGTCGATAACGCATCCGACAGCGTGGTTGAGACCAACACCTCACCCGCGCAGATCGATACGGTACAGGCCTCGGTCAGTTGGACCTTGGGCGCCAATCTGGAAAATCTGGTGCTTACCGGTGTGTCGGAGATCGACGGTAACGGTAATGAGCTGCGTAACTTCATCACCGGCAATGCCGCCGCCAACATGCTCAATGGTGGCGCAGGGGCCGACAGCATGAGTGGCGGCGACGGCAACGACACCTACTATGTCGACAACGTCGACGACAGCGTGATCGAGACCCAAGGCAATCCGGTGCCAGGAGGGATCGACAGCGTGCACAGCAGTTTGGCGGCCTACACCCTCAGTGCCAATGTCGAAAACCTGTATATCGATAGCACCGGCGCCGCCAACGGTACGGGCAATGCGTTGGACAACACACTGTTCGCCGCAGCGGGCAACAATGTGCTGGACGGGCGCGAGGGTAATGACACCGTGTCTTTCGAACGCGCCCTGTCCGGTGTCACCGTCACGCTCTCGACGTCAGCGCAGCAAAACACCGTGGGTTCCGGGCTCGACACCCTGAAGTTCTTCGAAAACCTGACGGGCAGTGCCTATGCCGACAGTCTGTCGGGCAACAGCGCGGCGAACGTACTCAACGGCGGTGCGGGCAACGATACGTTGGTGGGCGGTTCCGGCGATGATCGCTTGATCGGCGGAGCAGGCACCGACACGCTCACCGGTGGCACGGGTGCGGACACCTACGCATTTGGTTCGCTGTCGGACATGGGTATTGGGGATTTGCGCGATGTGATCAATGGCTTCAAGACCACTGAGGGCGATCACCTGGATTTCACCGGCCTGGACGCCAACCCGTTGACCGCCACTGTCGATGCCTTCACCTTCATCGGCAGCAACGCGTTCGACCCTGCCAACGCCACCGGCCAGCTGCGCTTTGCCGATGGCATTCTCTACGGCAGCGTCAACGCCGACGCCACTCCGGAGTTCGAGTTCGCACTGGTGGGGGTCAAGGAGCTGCACGCCAGCGACTTCACCGCTTGAGTCAACACCTGTAGGCGCGAGCCCGCTCGCGAAGCGGTGGTACATTCAGCAGGGATGCTGACCGACCCGCCGCCATCGCGGGCAAGCCCGCTCCCACAGGTGGTTTGCCAGGCCCACAAATCCAAGGACAACCACAAATCAGAATGTGGGAGCGGGCTTGCCCGCGATGACGGCGGCACATCCAACAGGGATGCAAGCTGACCCACCGCCATCGCGGGCAAGCCCGCTCCCACAGGTGGTTTGTCGTGCCCACAAATCCAAGTTCGGCCACCAATCAAAATGTAGGAGCGGGCTTGCCCGCGATGACGGCGGTACATCCCACAGGGATGCAAGCTGACCCACCGCTTTCGCGAGCAGGCTCGCTCCCACAGGTGATCTGCCGTGCCCAAAATCCGAGGACGGCCACAGATCAAAATGTGGGAGCGAGCCTGCTCGCGAAAGCGATGGCACATCCAGCATGGATGCGAGCTGAACCACCGCCTTCGCGGGCAAGCCCGCTCCCACAGAGATTTGCAGCGTTCAAACATATCGAGGACAGGCACAGAACATTGCTCAGAACAGGTTTTGCACCTGCTCCAGGACTGCCCGGTTCATCTGGCCGGTGTGGGTGTGCAGGCTTACATAGCTTTGCAGCATGTCTAGCTTGGTATTGAGCAAATCCCGTCGTGCCTGGAACACCCGCTGCTGGGCATCGAGAATATCCACCGTGGACCGCACGCCACCCTGGAAACCTTTTTGAGTGGAGATCAGCGCCCGCTGATTGGACTCCACCGCCCGCTGCATGGCCTTGCTCTTGGCAAATCCGGCCACCACCCCCAGGTAGTCGGCCTCGATATCCTCGGCCAATTGTTGGCGCTGTACATCATAATCGGACTGGGCGCCGGCCACCTGGGCCTCGGCCTTGGCCACCGACGCACGCACCGCACCGCCGCTATACAACGGGATATCCAGTTGAACCCCCACGTAATAGGCATCCTGTCGCGGGTCTTGCTCCTGATACTGACGGTTTTCCCGGCGACTGAGCTGGCTGGTCAGCGACAAGGTCGGATAATGCCCGGCGCGTTGGCTGTCGGCCTGTGCCTCGGCGACGTTCACCGCCGCCAGCCGCGCTGCCAGCTCGGGGTTGGCTTCACGGGCAATGTCCGTCCAGTACGACAGATCCCGTTCCGGCGGAATCGGCGTGCCAGCGGGCAGCGCTTCGTCCATCGCCTGGATGTCATCGATGGCGACACTGGCGCGACCGGACAATGCCCGCAACGCCGCCACCCGACGAGCCTGGGCCTCGGCCTCCTGGGCGTCGACCAGGTCGAGCCGGGCCTGGGCTTCATCAGCATCGGTGATCGCGCCCTGCCCGCCCTGGTAGAGTTTTTTGCTCTGCGTCACCAACCCGTTGATGGCGGCCTTTTGCTGGGCGATCAACTTGATCTCGTTCTCGGCCCGGGCAACGTCGAAGTATCCTTTGGCAACCCGGTCGTACAGTGTCTGGCCGGCAACGTCGAACAATTGGGTACCCAATTGCCCACGCGCCTTGCCCTCCTGATACGCCGCCCAGCGCCCCTTGTCGTACAGCGGTTGCTGCGCCGCCAGGGTGACATTGTTCGACTGGTAATCGTTACTGTTGACGTAACTGCTGTCATCGCCGCCATCGGTACGACCGCCGTAGCCGTAGCGCGAGGTCAGCGACACTTGCGGATAGAGGCCACCGCGGCCAATCGCCTCTTCATGGGTCGACGCCTCAAAGGCATGGGCGGCCGATTGCACAGTCGGGTCGTTGACGCGCGAGGCATCGTACGCGGCGGTCAGGCTCAGTGCCTCCTGGGACGCCCAGACGGGACTGAGCGCTCCCCAACCGGTACACAGACTCAACAACAGGCGGGCGCTATAACGGAACCGTACGGTCATGCTCATTCCTCTTTGAAGGCTGCGAGCAAGCGTTCGCGCAAGGGCTTCATCAGGTAGTTCATCAAGGTGCGCTCACCCGTGACCACCGTGACGTCGGCCAGCATGCCCGGGCGCACCAGCAGGCCGGCGGTTTGTAGCGACACTACGGTGTCTGAGGGAATTTCCACCTTGGCGGAAAAGTACGGCTGGTGGGTTTGTTCATCGATCAACTGATCGGCCGACACCGTCGTCACCGTGCCGGTGATCGTCGGAGTGTCCACCCGTTGCAGCGCCGTGAAATGCACGTGCACCGGCAGCCCCGGACGCAATTTATTGGCCATCAACGGCTCGAAACGCGCGGTGATCGCCATCGGCGCATCCAGCGGCACCACCTGCATCAGGGTTTGACCGGCCTGCGCAACGCCGCCGACCGTATGAATGCTCACGTCCATCACCTGCCCGGACACCGGTGCCCGGATCGCACCGTTGTCGACTTCGAACTCAAAGGCCTGGATCTGATCGGCATAGCCTGACGCCTCGGCCGAGACTTCACTGAGCTGGATTTCGGCATCGCGACGAAATTCCTGCTGCGCCTGCAAGGCCTTGAGCCGACTTTCATTGATCGCCTGGCGTGTCCGGCCGATATCGCCCACCCCGGAAGCAATCTGCCCGGCCATCTGTGCTGCATTGCGCTCGGCCTCGAACAGCTTGTTGCGTGCCACATAGCCCTCGCGAGCCAGCTCACGCAGGCCTTCGAGCTCCTGCTGCTGGAAGCGCATCTGCGTATCGTAGTTGCGCTTGACGCCTTCGTAGCCGAGCAATTGCTGCTGCAAGGCCGCGGCTTCGTGTTCGATGATTTGCAGGCGACTGCCCAGTTCTGCGCGACGGGTCTCAAACAGCTGGCTCTGCAAGGCCATGGCGGCCTTGACCCGGGGCTCTTCAGCGTGGTCCAGCAGTTCGGCGGGCCATTGGATGCCGGTAGTGCCCAGGCGCTCGGCAATCAACCGCGCCTCGACGCTGCGAGCGTTGAGCAACTTGCCCCGGGTCACGTCCAGTTGTGACCGCGCTTGCACCGTGTTCAGCTGCACCAGCAACTGTCCCTGGCTGACGCGGTCACCATCGCTGACCAGCAGTTTTTCCACAACGCCACCCACCAACGACTGGACCGCTTTGCGTTCGCCTGCCACGACCACCGTGCCGCTGCCCACGACTCCCTGGTCGAGCGGCGCCAGGCAGGCCCATAGCAGGAAACCGCCAAGCGCCAGGACCAGGAAACCCACGCCATAGCGCGCCACGCTTCCCGCGTCGGTATTGGCACCCGCCGGCGCCGGGTTCGCGCGCAGGATCGGTCGCTGCTCGCTGTACACCTGTGTGCCCGGAGTCAGATCATGCATCTTCGCCAGCCTCCTTTACCGCTGCCGGCCTTGGCGCCGCTATCAATGCCTTGAGCACCCGATCCCGTGGACCGAAGGCTTGCTGGGTGCCGTCCTTGAGCACCAGGATGTGATCGACCACCGCCAGTACATTGGGTCGATGGGTTATCAGTACCACGGTGCTCCCGGCCGCCTTGAGCGCACGAATGGCCTGGACCAGCGCCAGCTCTCCGGCTTCATCGAGATTGGAGTTCGGCTCATCGAGCACTATCAGCGACGGCAGCCCATACAGTGCGCGGGCCAGCCCTAGGCGCTGCTTTTGTCCGCCGGACAAGCCAAGCCCGCCGGGGCCCAGCGGCGTGTCGTAACCTTTGGGGAATTTCAGGATCATCTCGTGAATGCCGGCATGACGTCCGGCCGCGATGATCTTGTCGGCGTCCTGCTCACCGAAGCGGGCAATGTTATCGGCCACGCTGCCGTCGAACAATTCAATGTCCTGTGGCAGGTATCCGAGGTAGGGGCCCAAGGCGTCGTGAGACCATTGACTGATCTCGGCGTCGTCCAGGCGCACCGATCCGCCCATCGCCGGCCAGATCCCGACCAGCGCCCTGGCCAGCGTTGATTTGCCACTGGCGCTGGGGCCGACGACAGCGAGCACTTCGCCGCTGGCCAGGCTGAAATTGATCCCGCGCAGGATCGGTTGCGAGGCACCGGGCGGGCCAACGTACACCTGCTCCAGACGTACTGCGCCGGTGGGTGGCGGCAAAGGCATGCGCAGGCGCTCGCGCGGGTGTTGGGCGAGCAGCAGGCTCAGGCGCTGGTAACTCTGACGGCCAGCGGTGAATTGCTTCCACGAGCCGATGGCGATTTCCACTGGGGCCAAGGCGCGCCCCAACAGCAGCGACATGGCGATCATCATGCCCGCCGACAACTGGCCTTCGAGCACCAGCAATGCGCCCAGGCCCAGGGCCAGCGACTGTCCGGAGATGCGCACGAAACGTGTCAGCGAAGTGATCCGCGCGCTTCGGTCGCTGGCATGGGCCTGGGCGGCAACGATGCGCTGCTGCAGCAGGCTCCAGCGCTGGCGCAATGGCCCGAGCATGCCCAGGGCCTGGATGACTTCGGCATTCTGGAAGGAGCTGTTCAGGTAAATCGAGGACTGCACGCCGAGCCGATTGGCTTCGCCCAGAGGCGTTCGAGTCGCCAATTCGCCCCACAGGGCCAGACCGATCAGCACCAGGGCCAGCACCACCGTCAGCACGCCGAACCAGGGGTGGATAATGAACGCTACCAGCACAAAAATCGGCAACCAGGGCGCATCGAGCAACGCAATCAGGCCCTGGCCGGTGATCAATTGCCGTAGCGTCGCCAAATCGATGAGCACCTGCGCCGGGTTGGCGTTGTGTTCGCGAAGACTGCGGGCGAAGGCCGCGTCGAAAATCCGCTCACCCAAGGCATCGTCAAGCCCCGCGCCCATGCGAATCATCACCACACCGCGAACCCACTCGATCAGGGCGCTGAACAT
The DNA here is from genome assembly GCF_014596605.1 of Pseudomonas sp. PSB11. Classification (NCBI taxonomy): domain Bacteria; kingdom Pseudomonadati; phylum Pseudomonadota; class Gammaproteobacteria; order Pseudomonadales; family Pseudomonadaceae; genus Pseudomonas; species Pseudomonas sp. PSB11. Next base: position 43,761 of record NZ_NOIO01000004.1, on the reverse strand, counting down.
CAACAGGCCCAGGGCGATGAAGGTGAGCATGAACAACGTGGTTTCGTTGCGACTGGTGAGTACCCGGTCGTACACCTGCATCATGTAGAGCGACGGCACCAGCACCAGCAGGTTGATCACACCACTGAACAGCGCCAACGACCAGAACACCCGGCGGTAGCTTAATAAAGCGGCATCGATGTCGTGCCGTGGATCGAGAAGAGAACCCAATAGAATGTCGCTCGTAAAAGAATGAGTCGGTCCGGGACGCAATCCATCGCGAGCGTGAGCCCAAGGGGCGAAACACTAAATGCAGCCTGACGTGCCGCCATCAGAGACGAATCTCGTCGCTGTAGGCGCCAACAACTGACAACGTGGCTTCGGGATAGTGCCGGTCATGCACTTCGGGCTTTCAACTGGGTGACGGGCGGGTATGTTGCACATCGGCACGGGCGCTTGTTGTTGGCGTACAGGTCCATTGCTGCGGTAGCGGCGGCTTAGGGTTTCGCTTCACCCCACTACCAGAACGAAGGCATTGCTCCGTGGGTCGCCTGCGATCAAAAGCAAAGCGAGGCGGCCTTAAAGCCGACCTGACTTTGACGGGTGCACCTGGATCCCCTGTAGGAGCCAGCCTGCTGGCGATTGATCGTTCCCACGCGCAGCAAAGGAATGCCGCCAGGGACGCTCCGCGTTCCGCTGACGACGCCTTAATTGAGCCTTGCGCAACGGTGATGCGAAGCGTCACAGGAAGCCCTGTGTGAAATTGGTTGCCTGCGTACATATCCATTGCTGCGGTTACGGCCACTTATGGTTTCGCTTTTACAGCGACTCCCTTTTTCAAACGCCAAAAAGGAAGCAAAAGGCTTTGCCCCACCACTTGGTGCCTCGCTGGGGCTCGGCATGCCCTCTCTCCGGCATTGCTCCGTGGGTCGCCGCGATGGGCCATCCATGGCCCAGCGCGGCTAAACCGGCGTCCTGCCGGTTTCCCCACTGCGCAATGCCTGCGTTCGTGGAGTGGGTCCCGGACGGATCACTGGCCAACACATTCCACATCCTCGCCGAAGCTGTGCCCCTGTCATCAATAGCCAAGTAGCTGTCGTCAAATGCGAAGCACCCCTCAATCGCAGGTCTTCTAATGGAGGTACAAACTCTGGCAATTGCGCCGACGGATGTGACCGTGGCCTCTGAGTCATGAGTTGCCTGGTCCGCCTGGCAGGAGAATAACAAGATGAAATTGGTGAAAAGTCTTCTGGCCGCCATCCCCCTCATGGGGCTGGTCATCGATGCCCACGCCTATGTATCGAGCCAGGAAGCCGCCCGGCTGGGCACCAGCCTGACGGGAGTGGGTGCCGAGCAAGCCGGCAATGCCGACGGTTCCATTCCACCCTACAGCGGTGGCCTGACCACGGCCCCCTCCAGTTTCAAGGCCGGCGACAGCATGCGCCCGGACCCCTTTGCCCACGAAAAACCGCTGCTGGTAATCAACGGCAAGAACGTCGATGCGTACACAAGCATGCTGACCGCCACCACTGTCGCGTTGGCCAAGCGCTACCCTGGCTTTCGAGTCGATGTGTATCCGACCCACCGCACTGCATCGTTGCCACAGGCGGTGCTCGACAACAGTCGCAAGAATGCCACCAACGCCAGGTCCCTCGAGGGCGGAACCGCCATCGACAATGTGATGCCCGGCGTGCCGTTCCCGATCCCGCAGTCCGGCGCCGAAGCGATGTGGAATTTCCTGTTGCGCTACCAGGGCGTCAACATCCATTCCAAGTACGACTCCTGGACCGTCGACACGGCGGGCGTGCCGAGCCTGGCGGTCACCGGCGAGGCGTACGTGTCCTTCCCGATCTACGAGAACATGTCGAAGCCGTTCAGCAGCTCGGACATTTATTATCAGTTGAAACTGTCCTACACAGGGCCTGCGCGCCGAGCCGGCGAGTCGATCATGCTCAAGAACGCCACCAATGCCACGGAGTTTCCTGGCCGCGCCTGGCAGTACATGCCGGCCCAGCGCCGGGTCAAGCAGATTTCGATCCTGGCCTACGACACGCCCAATCCCGGCACCGCCCGTGCGTTGGAGCTCTATGACTGGACGCTGGTCGGCAAACGGGAAATGATCGTGCCGTACAACACTTACAAACTCACCTACGCCCGCGAAGCCAAATCGCTGACCACCCCCAACTTCATTGCCCCGGATTACGTGCGCTGGGAAAAACACCGGGTCTACGTCGTCGAGGGCAATCTCAAGCCCGGTGCCAAGCACATCTACCAGAAGCGCCGCTTTTACCTGGATGAAGATACCTGGGCCGCGGTGGCCTCCGATCAGTACGACACCGATGGCCAGCTGTATCGGGGCTCCTTCGCCTTCTTCAGCCAGAGCTATGACCAGCAGGTCCCCGATGCCACCCCGTTCATGACGTACGACCTGTCGCGTGGCACCTACAACATCAATGGCGTGGTCGGCCCCCATGGCGGCATCCGCTACATTGAGCCGCTATCGACGGCGCAGTGGGCGCCAGAGTCCATGGCGGTGAGCGGTATTCGCTAGGAGCCGCGATGGACACCGATCAAAAGGGGACGGTCAATTTCATCCAGTAGGCATTACCTTCCGCGCGGTTGCGAACCTGGGTTTCCTGCTCCCACTTGGCGGTCAGAAACCAGCCTTTATCGCTCGTATATTTCACCGACGGGCCAATCGCTATCGCCCTGCCTTTGTTGTCCTTGACCCGTTCACCGTCTTGTCGGTCATCGGTGGTCTGTTGAACGATGTAACCGCCCACGCCCACCACCCAGCCATTCCCCAGGCCCCAACCCACTGCGTAATCGGCATGCAGTTCCGAGCCGGAACGGTAGTCGGTCGCGGGGTTGCGGCGGTTGAAGTCATACATGATTTTCGCGTCGACGTTCAGGCCATTGGGGTCGACGTAAGACACCGCCACCACGGGTTCGACCACCCAGTAATTGCGCCCGAGGTTGGCCAGGTCGCCGCGGTCGTATTCACCGGACGGCGCGATGAAATCCACGGCGACAATACTGTGTAGCTTCTCACTGTGATGAAAGCCGAGCGCCGGCCCGAAGATGATGTCGCCCAATCCCTGTTTGCTTTGGGACTGGCCATTGAGCTCAACCTTGAGGTCTACCAACGGCACGATGGCGTGGAAAGCCAGGTTGCCACCGAGCACCTGCTGCTCGGTGACCCAGATCAGTCGTGGCGCAATGGAGTTGGCCCGCACGCGGAAGTCCACAGGCACTTTGTCACCCCGATTGTCGCGTAGCGAGTCGGCTTCGTAGTGGCCGACATAGAACTGCGAATACAAGCCCGGCGGTGGCATGGCACCGGACATGTAGTTTTCCGCCCCCATCGGGTAGGAAGATCCACCGTTTTCGGTGGCCAGCGCCCCGCCACTGACCACCGCCAGCAGGCTCACTGCGGCACGGCACAGGCAATTGCCACGCTTGTTACGCGGTACGGCTTTCATAGGTTGATGACCCTTTTGTTGTTTTTATAGTCAGCCGAAACCCTGCCGACCTTCGGGAGGTCAGCAGCGTCCGGCGTTGTGTGTTGCGGGTAAACTCAGATGCGTTTGAACAACGCTGAGCGAGTGCTTTCGCTGGCGCCATCGGCGGCGCTGTAGAAGCGCTCCATGAAGATGTCGCGCTCGAACAGCCGCCCTTGCATCAGGCAAGTAATGGCCGAATCGATCATCACCAGTGGCCCGCACAGGTAGGCTTTACGCGTACTGAAGCGGCCCTCGAAATGCTCCTTCGCGGCGTCATGCACGTAGCCTTTGAACCCCGTCCAATCGACATCGTCCTCTGCCTGGCTGAGCGCGGGTACGTAGGTGAAATTGGCGTAGTCGCGCTGCAATGCCTCGAACAGTTCCTGGTTGTAGAGCTCCGCGCGATTGCGCGCCCCCTGGAACAGCACGATCTGGCGCGTATCCCCTGCCTCCAGCAGATCGAGAATCATCGATTGAGGGCTGGATAATCCCGAGCCGCCCGCGATGAATATCAAGTCTCCGCTTTGCGAGGTGCGCACGAAAAACTGCCCGTACGGCCCGGACAATTCCACCCTGTCTCCGACCTTCAGTTCATCGTGAATCCTGCCGGTGACCCGCCCGCCCTCGACCCGGCGCACGTGCAGTTCCACTTCATCGGCGCGACTTGGCGGGTTGGCCAGCGAAAACGCACGAGTGCCTTCGATGCCGGGCAATTGCAGGTTGATGTACTGCCCGGCCTGGAAGGCCATGGGTCGATCGAGCTTGAGGTGCACGCCCTTGATGGTCGGCGACAAGTCCACCAGCGCACTGACCACTGCGCGGAAGTCCTCGACCGGGTGCCCGAGAAAATCCGGGTCGGCGTCGATATCCGCTTCGATCACCATGTCGCTTTGCGGAATGGCGCAACACGCCAGGACCTTGCCTTCGTCACGCTCGATATCCATCAGTGCAAAGGAAGACGCCGCTCCCAGATCCGCTTCGCCTTCAAGGACCTGGATTTTGCAGGTGGCGCAGGTGCCATGTCCGCAGGCGAAGGGCAGCCAGACGCCCTGGCGCAACGCTGCCTGGAGGATGGTCTGGCCCTCCTCCACTTCGATTGTTTCGCCCGTAGGCTCGATGGTTACTTGGTAGCTCATCACCGTGTCCTCAGTTGAAGGTGCCGGCAATGCCGTTCAAGCCCGGAGTAGCGAGGTGCAGCAGGCTTTTATGGTCGATGCCGTTATCGATCAGGCTTGCCGCATTGTCGGGTTTGAACGGTTGATCGTTCAGGCGCCATAGCGCCTGGCTGAAATCCACGCGACTGGCATCCGGGTGCTGGGAAATCGAGGGCTTGACCACTTGCTCGATGAAGTCCGCGAATGGCATTGCCGGTGGCAGCGGGAAAGTGAACGGGGCGCAAAACATCAGGTGTTTCTCCCAGCACAGGTACACCAGTTGCAGGCCGTGGAAGTTTTCCTGGCGATCCAGGGGTTGGGCCTCATAGGCTCCGATGGAGGTCACGGGCATGATTTTGTCCTTCCTGTCAGGTGGGTTTGAAGCGGACCAGCAGGCCCGCTTCGGCGCAGGGCGTCAGCCGGTCTTGAGCAGATCCGGGTCGACGGGATTGGCCGGCGCGCTGTGACGATCATTGGGGTGCCAGTCCTGCCAGCGCCGATGCTCGGTGGAGCCCAGGTATTCCAAGTTGTCCTGGCCGGGGTTGATGTTGTAGTAGTCGCGCACCACCGACTCGACATCCGCGCCACCGCAGTTGCCTTGCAGAATCTGATGCACCGGTAGCCAGGCCTGGATGTACTTGGTCGGCTCGTACTGGAAAATGTCGCAGCAGCCCTGGGAACAGAAGTGATAACGCTCGCCTTCGTGCTCGGCGCTGCGATGACTGAGTGTGGTCTGGTCATCCGGCTCGCCAAACGACAGCGGGATCTGGCAGATCTGGCACAACATCGGCAGGGTCGGGTTGTAGAAACGCTCGCCCTTCTCCTGGAGCGCGCGCCAGTGCTCAAACCGTGGGCGGTAGATCTTGTCGAAGGTGTCCGGGTACTTGGACGAGAGCCAGTCCAGTTCTTCGTCGGTCGGCATCCAGGTATGGAAGTTGGTCGCCTGGCTGTACTGGTAGAAGATCGACCAGGCCTGGTGGCTGACGTGATCCTTGGCGATATTGGCTTCTTCGACATGCTTGGGCGGGCGAATGCCGTAGCGCTCCAGGTCCTTGAACAATGCCCCGCCCGCCTCTTCGAAATACACACCCCAGGCTTCGGACCAGGACATCACCTTGTTGGGCAGCATGTAGTCCATCATCATCCCGACCAGGGTCAGCAAGCGGTAACCACGCCAGAACCACTTGTCGATCCAGCGCTGAATGATCGGCACATTGTCTTCGTGTTGCTCGAGCAAAAACTTGATGACCTCAAGGCCCAGGGTCATGTGGCGGGCCTCATCCGATTGTGCGGAGAAGCCGAAGGTCACGGTGGCCATGTCGCCGTTGAACGCGGCGCCGGACATGAAAGGAACGAACAGCAGATTGGTCAGCACGTACTCGAACGAAAACGAGATGGCCGTGAGGAACTCGAACGGCCCCGCGGTCCGCGCGTCCTCGAAGAACGACTTGGGCACCGAGAGGAACCACACGCGGTCATGCATATGGGCGAAATCATGCAAACCGTTGAAGTGCTTGTTGTAGTGACTCATTGCGTGAATCTGGGTCTGCACATGGCGCAGTTCGTCGATGGCCTGCATCTGGCAGGCAATTCGTGCACCGGCACCGCTGAACTGTCGGCCAACCCGGGCGAATCCTTGATAGGCCTGATATTCCAGCGGTGTCACAGCGGACAGGAACAACTTCAGCGCGTTGACATAGCGGGCGTCCGACAGGGTGGTATGCCCATTGTTTTGCGAGAAGGCGTCGAAGATCGCGTAGAGTTTTTTCTCTTTCTCGGCCTGGTATTTCCAGTAGGTATCCATGGTCAGGCGGAACGGATCTTCCCACTTGTCCCAATCGGTGATCTTGATGCCTTCGAAACGTTCGTGCGGGTAGATGTCCTCGTGGGTCTGGTAGCTGGGTTCCCAGTCGAGGTCACGGGTCATGCAGCGGTATTTTTCTTTGGCATTAAGGCGTTTTTTCACGGCCATGATGGCGCTCCCGTATTCTTGTAATGGATCAACCCCCGGCTTGAAACCGGCGGTCAGTTGTTCCAGTGGAGGGAGAAGCTGTCGTCCTCTTCCACGACGTTGCCGCCGAGGGTGATGACGTACATGAGCATTTCCTGGATGTCCCAGGGGCTGCCGGTCAGTTGCTCGACTGTCTCGCGATGGATATCCAGGCGGCCCCTGGCCTCGATGCGGATCATCGACGGCTGGTGCTGAATCTCGGCATGGGGGTTGTCCTGGACGATCGCGTCGACAATCGAGCGCGCGTAGTCGGTGTCCTGCAGGTTGATGTAGACGAGGGAAGTCATGGACGCGCTCCTGTCAGGCCGATTTTCTTCAGGCGTGCGCTGAACTCGGTGCACACGGTATCCAGCGCGGACGTATCGAGAGTCAGGGCCGCCAAGGGCTCGAGTGCCTCCACGCAACGGGCACTCCAATGATCGACCCAGCTTTGCACCAGATCCTTGTTGGCAGCGCTTTCGTTGATCACGGTCTTGAGCAGCCCGTCGACCCAACGTTGGCTTTCGGCGAACCACAGGCGCATGAACTCGGTGAGCATGCCGACCTGGCCGGCACCATTGGCCGAGAGTTGCTCGTCGAGCTTGTGGAACAGCAGCGGGTACACCAGGCCATCGCTGACCAGGTTTTGCGCCAGGGTCAATTCGAACCAGTCGCGAACCACCAGGGTGTCTTCGACGTAGCGGCGAAGCCCTTGCCATGCCGGGTCGCCGAGCCACTGTTGCTTGGCCTCGGCCAGCAGCAACACGTCGCCGTCATCGAGCATCAGGCCGATCCGCGAGAGGTACTGGGCGATGCCCAGGCGATCCATGGCCTGGAACATGTGCATTTGCGTGACGCTCGTGCCGAACCCGTCGGCGGCGATGCTGCTGTTGTTCATGTTGGCGCCCATCTCGGCGTGCCGAAGCGGCAACAACAGCCTGCTGATCAACTGCACATTGGGCGCGGACAGCCCGGCAAGCATGTCGCGCTTTTCGCAGAACGCGTAATCATGCTCGGCATTTTCCTGCATCTTGGCACGGGCCTGGACGTAGGCGCCGTAGTAGTACTGGCGAGGATCGCTGACGGCATACCAGTCAGCCATCACCACCGCAGTGCGGGTGGCATCATTGAGCAGTTTGTCCGGTTGCCACAACGGCCGGTAATGAAAATTGGTCGCCGACTCCAGGTCGAAACTCGCTTCCTGATATCGGCTCGCTACCTTGTCGCCAAAGCGGCGACGGGTGTGGCTGAAGGTGTTGCGGATCGTCTCGACGGTCGTCGTCTTGATCTCGACACTCATGGTGTGGACTCCTGTAATTATTGTTGGGGGGCCTGGTCACCTGCGGCGCCACGGGTTTCGCCGTAGCGCCACTTGTGCGCATCGGCGTCGAGGGCCTGGGACATCTGCGCGTCCATGTGCTGGACGTGGTGGGTTTCACAAAATTGCCTGAATGCCTGATGCGGCATGACAAGCTCGACATACAGGTCGGGAAAGCCGATGGCGAAATCGAACTCGACAAAGGCAGCGTCTGGCTCACTGCGTACACGGACGTAGCGCGGCATTTGATCGAAGGTGCTGCCAGGTGGGTTCATGCTCGGGATCTCCCTTGTTGTCATGCAGGGATACAGAGCAACATGAGTGCCAGCGCTGCAGCTGGCATCTGGAATAACTTTTAACCCCAATAAAAACAGTTGGTTACGTTAGAGCCTGAAGCGTTTATCGTTGCGGGCGTGGCACTCACCGGGCTGTACCGGCCTTGACGTATTGATGATTTGATCAATCCCGGGCAGAGGGTTCGAGCAAATGAGGAATCAGCGATGCGAAGACTGGAGTCACCCGGATGGCTTGTGAGGTAGAACCTCAAACCCCATGCTCAGCTGCTTAATATCCATTTGACTTTCAAGTGAAATTCGGGACGTTCTATATAGGAAATTTCAACACAGTACCTGACACGGTCCCTCGGTCACGCCCCAGCCTGGGTGCAGGGAGCCCTGTTATCCCCACAAACAAAAAGACATAGGGGTGTTGTTTTCATGAGTATGAAATACCGGGCCTCCGAGCATTCCGCACAGCTCAAGGACCTGACCGACCGCGTGCATTTCCTCGGCAGCGAAGGAAAAATCTGGCTCGATGAGCAACGCATGATGCTGATGCAGGTTTCGGCGATGGCGTCGTTTCGTCGGGAGCTGATCGAGATGATCGGCGCAGAACGTGCAAAGGGCTTTTTCCTTCGCCTGGGCTACCAGTCCGGGCTCAAGGATGCGCAGCTGGCCCGAAAGCTGCGACCCAATGCCAGTGACATCGATATGTTCCTGATCGGACCGCAACTGCACTCGCTCAAGGGCATGGTCAAGGTGCATCCGTTGAAGATGGACATCGATATCGAGGCCGGAACCTTTTATGCCGACATCGAGTGGATAGACTCTTTCGAGGTGGAAAACCATCAGAGTGAACAACTGCATTCCGATCAGCCGATTTGCTGGATGCTCCTGGGCTATGCAATCAGCTATTCGTCGTTCTTCATCGGCCGGCAGATCATTTACAAGGAGGTCAGCTGCCGGGGATGCGGGGACACGATGTGTCGGATTATCGGCAAGCCCGCCGAGGAATGGGAGGATGCCGACACGTTCATGCGCTACTTCCAGAGTGATTCAATCATCGATGAATTGCACACCCTGCAGATACAAGTCGAGAACATGAACCAGCGCCTGCAACTGGGTGCAGGCCAGTTTTACGGCATCGGCCGGTCTGCGATCTACCGCAAGACCTGCGACCTGATCGACAAAGTCGCCCCAGGCAAGGCTTCGGTCTTGCTGTTGGGTGAAACCGGTGTCGGCAAGGAAGTCATCGCTCGCAGTCTGCATCTGCGCAGCGAGCGCGCTGGAGGCCCTTTCATAGCCCTCAATTGCGCGGCCATTTCGCCAGACCTGATTGAAGCGGAGCTGTTTGGCGTCGAAAAAGGCGCTTACACCGGCGCTCAACAAGCGCGTATGGGTCGCTTCGAGCGCGCCCATGGCGGCACCTTGTTTCTTGATGAAATCATCGAACTGACGCCTCGTGCCCAAGCCAGCCTGCTACGGGTTTTGCAAGAGGGCGAGCTGGAACGGGTGGGCGATAACCAGACGCGCACTGTCGATGTGCGCGTCATCGGCGCAACGCATGAGGATCTCGCGCAGGCGGTGAAGGAAGGACGTTTTCGTGCCGACCTTTACTACCGATTGAACGTCTACCCGGTGCGGGTGCCCGCGTTGCGCGAGCGTCGCGAAGACATCCCGCTGTTGATTGAGCACTTCCTTGAGAAACTGCATCAGAGCTACCAGAAAAAAACCCTCGGCCTGTCCGATCGCGCCAGCGAGGCCTGCTTGCGTTATGACTGGCCAGGCAATATCCGCGAACTGCAAAATCTCATCGAGCGCGGTGTGATCATCACGGACAGCAATCAGAGCATTTCCGTTGAGGCACTATTCCCGCACCAGTCCGACGAGGCCTATAGTATTGGCCTGTCGAGCGAAGGTGCTTTGATCAGCCAGAAGCTGGCGCCCCCCGATGAGTGGGTGGGCCGCCTGCTCGATCTTGGCGTGAGCCTTGAAGCCATGGAAGAGCAACTCCTGCAAGGAGCCATGGAGCGCGCCGGGCAGAACGTTTCGGAAGCGGCGCGCCTGCTCGGAATGACGCGACCGGCACTGGCTTACCGGCTGAAAAAGAAACCGGATTGAGGCCTGGTAATGCCGCTGATTTCATTGGGGAGATGGAACACCATGGCACTGATCGATATTTTTGACGTGAATATCCCAGACAGCCAATTGGCACGCGAGGTGACTCAACTCATTCGTGACACTGAAAGCCAATTGCTGTTTTCCCATTCCACACGTGTGTACTTCTGGGGAGCCCTGACAGGCAAACGCAAGGGTCTGGTCTATGACCCGGAACTGCTCTACGCAGCATCGATGTTCCATGATATTGGCCTGACTTCAAAGTACCGGGAAAGCCAGCTTCGCTTCGAAGTGGATGGTGCCAATGCCGCGCGAGACTTCCTGCGCGGCCATGGCATCGCCGAGACAGATTTGGAAAAGGTCTGGAATGCCATCGCGCTCCATACGACACCGGGCATTCCAGAACACATGCATGCTGAGATTGCCCTGCTGCAGGCTGGTGCGGGGATGGATGTGGCAGGACGCGGCTTTGAACAGTTCACCCAGGAACAACGTGACGTCGTGACCGCCGCCTATCCTCGGGATCCCGACTTCGCTCACAAGATGATCGACGAATTTTATCAGGGCCTGAAACATCGCCCCGCCACTACGTTCGGCACCTTCAACGATGATTTCCTTGCCTTCAAGGATCCGGGCTTCAAGCGCACGGATCTGTGCAGCATCATCTTGTGTTCCCATTGGGAGCATGGTTAATCAGGCGAGACCCGAACCCTGTTCGACAGGGTCTCGCCAAAAACAACAAAAGGATGCGAACGGCAGCGAGTGGCTACTCAGAAGCGATGATGCAGATTAGGCATTTGGACTTCTCGTTCAATGACCTCTCCAGCGGCCAACAAGCGTTGTTCGCGGTAGCTGTCGGCGACCAACTGAACTCCTGTCGGGAGACCATCGACCACGCCTGTTGGTACATTCAGACCAGGTAGACAGAGTGCCGCCACGGTGATCAGCGGACTCTGGTCCACCAACACGCGCTTCATGTCTTCTGTCGTACCAAGGTCTTCCCCCCACATCATGGGTAAGCGAGCGGAAGTCGGCATGAGAATGAGGGGGTAGCGGATCATGAATTCATTCCACTGGCGACGCAGTTGATCTCGACGTGCGATGGCGAGCGCATAGCCTTCAAGATCCATCTCAGGGGCGCCCGCCAGCATGTTTGCAACTGAGTGCTCAATGACGCCATCACCGATCGCCTTCACACCGGCAAACATCCCCATTCGCGCTTCCGTCATGACAATCGATTGCCAGATTTCAACGCCTTCGGCCAAGCCTGGTGGCGTGGCGGGCTCAAGTATATATCCAGCGGCTTCGAGTAACCGGGCGGCCTTGCTCAATGCCATTTTGATCGCAGGCGCCAAAGAGCTTCCTGGAATTTCATCGACCAGGGCGACACGCACCGGCGCGCCATCGTCGGGGTAGTCCATTTGCGCAGGCACCCACATGGGGTCACGACGATCAGCCCTCGACATGGCGGCGAGCCCGAGGCGCACGTCGCGTATCCGTCGGGCGAGCGGACCTTGGGCTGACATGGTTTGCAGTCCCAGCAGGCGCAGGCCGGTCGAGGGATGAAATGCCGGTATCCGCCCCGGCGTGGCGCGCAACCCGACAAGGCCGTTAACATATGCCGGGTAGCGAATGGAACCGGCAATGTCAGTGCCGTGTGCCAACGGGCACATGCCTGCGGCCACCGACACCCCCGCTCCACCACTGGACCCTCCAGAGGTCACCCTGTCATCCCAAGGGTTGAGTGTGCGCCCGTGCAACGGATTTTCAGTGAACCAGCGAAAGGAGAACGGCGGTGTATTGGTGCGGCCGACGTTGATCGCCCCGGCCTTTCGCAAATTGCTGACAACGGTACTGTCAGCCGGCGCGATGCGTTCAGCGAAGGCAGGCACGCCATTGGTTGTGGCTTCACCTTCAACGTCGACATTCAACTTGATGGTCACGGGAACCCCGTGTAGCGGCCCCAGATGTTCGTCTCGGCGCACTTGTCCGTCAGCGTCAGCAGCGGCCTGCATCGCCCGTTGTCGATCGGCAAAGACGATGGCATTAAGGCGGGGATTAACGGCATCAATGCGTTCATGGCAGCTTTTGACAGCTTCCCGGCTCGAAATTGTACCCAGGCGGATGTGTGCCGCCATGTCAGCTGCATCCCATTGCCAGATCTGAGCCGGCAGTCCGGCAGCAGGCGTTACATCTTCATCTTGCGTCGGGTTGGTCATCAACGGGCGCTCCTTTGAGGTTGTCTGATTGAAATGTTGGCTCAGTCATCTGCTCACTCACCGGCAACACTCCTCCCGACATGGCATGAATGTCAGAAAAAGGGTTGGGGAAGTGGCAGGTGACGGCGAGGTAATCAACGTGCGACGCGTAGCCGGATTCAAACCGGTTGAGTGGAACCCTGCGCCTTGAGTTTTACGTTTCGGTGACGCACAAAACACATGGCCAGTGCAGCCAGGCAGCCCGGTATGGCGAATACGATGAAGTTCAATTGCAGTGGCAACTGGATGTTCACCAGGACACCCCCAAGGATGGGACCACTGATGGCCCCGCTGCGACCGATACCGGATATCCAGCCCAATGCTGTGGTGCGAATACCCATCGGAAAGAATTGCGCCACGCAGGAGTAGGCGAGGATTTGAGTGCCAATCGTGGTGGCACCGGCAATGAAAATCAGTGCATACAAAATCGCAGTCGGGCTGTTGAAGCCCAAAAGGCTGATCGATGCGGCTGCCAGCAGGAAAAATACGATCAAGACCCGGCGCAGCCCCAGGCGGTCGCCAATCCAGCCGCCACCAACGGCACCGAATATTGCACCGACGTTCATCAGTAACAAAAAGCTCAGGCTCGAACCCAATCCATAACCGGCACTGATCATCAGTTTCGGTAACCAGGAGTTTAGTGCATAGATCATCAGCAAACAGCAGAAGAACACCAGGCACAACAGCACGGTGCTGATGCCCCGACCTTCACGAAACAGCTGAACGAGCGGCGCGCCCTGGGCCTTGAGAGCTGGCACGACAAACGCATCACCGGGCAAGGACACAAAGGCTGGCTGGATACGATGCAAGACCTCCCTGGCCTTCGCTTCATGGCCCTGGCGAATCATGAATCCGACCGACTCCGGCAGATAGCGCAGGATGAATGGCAACACAACCAATGGAACAGCGGCAACATAGAACACTGACTGCCAGCCTAAACCAGGCAATAAAACGATGCCCAGGCCAGAGGAAAGGATGCCCCCAACGGAATAGCCACTGAACATGATTGCGACCAGCGTCCCGCGGATCTTCTTGGGCGCATACTCACTCATCAACGCGACCACGTTTGGCATGACGCCTCCGATGCCCAGCCCGGCCAGAAACCGGCACAGACCAAACTCGGTGAGATCGCGTGCAAAGCCATTGAGCAAGGTGAAGCCGCTGAACAGGGTCACGCAGATGGCAATGATCAGCTTTCGCCCAACCCGATCGGAAAGCGAGCCAAAGATGATAGCCCCTAGCATGGCTCCGAACAGTGCATAGCTACCCAGCGCTCCTGCTTGCAACGGGGTCAGCCCCCAGTCGCTCATCAACGCCGGAAGGACGACACCGTATATCACCAGATCGTAGCCGTCGAAGATAATGATCAACGCACACCAGAACAGCACGCGCCAATGAAAGGTATTGAATTGCGCTTGGTCGATGACCTCATTGATGTCAATTTTCCGCATGGCACTCAACTCTTTTTGTTGTAGTAAGGGATTGAACAGTCACCCTGTTTTTTTCCCTGGCAATACAATCCTAGGGCTGGGCGCATGCAGTCCCTATCCACTGCTCGCAGTCCGTTATCCGTTTTTTACAGACGTCTTTCGAGATGAATACAACGCGTAACCGATGCAGCGATACAGCGGTGGCGCCAGTGAGCCTGGCTACTGGCGACGCTTGAGGGTGTCAGTCGGCAACTCGCCAAACTGTTTGCGATAAATCTCGGAAAACCGGCCCAAGTGCAGGAAGCCGTAATCCATCGCAAGTTCGGTGACGTTGCGATAGCCACACGTCGCGTCGCTGAGGCACGCATGGATTCGCTCCAGCCTCTTCTGTCGGATGTAACGATTAGGTGTAAGCCCCACTGTGCGCTCAAACAGGCCATACAGTGATCGGGGACTCATGTGCGCCTTGCGGGCCAGTTCTTCACTGCTGAAGTCTTCCTTTAGATTTTGCTTAATGTAGTCGGCAATCTGTTCAAACGTGGTTATGGATGAATTCCACTCCGGGCGAGTCAGATTCGTGCGCAAATGCACCAGCAGCTTTGTCGCGACAATCTGCATGTAGTTGTCCTGGATCCGGGGCATCTGCTCGGACGCTTCCGCCTCCGTGCAAATCATGCGCAACAGATCGAAGAAGCCGTTGAGCTCGTTCATTCGATAGCAGGATTCGACAAACCGCAGCCCCTCACCCGGCGTCAGCCAGCGCTGATCGCGGCAAATCGACTCCATTACCGTCAAAGGAATCTTGAGGATGAATTTTTCGCAATCAGCCGAACCGGTCAGATCGACGCGATCATCAGGGTTGATGATCAACATTTCTCCGGCGCTCAAGTAGTGCTCCTGCTTGTGGTTGCGCCACAGACAATGCCCGCGTAACAGGATCTGCAAATGGTAAAAGCTTTCCAGCGCAGGCGACGTTACCCGAACATCGGAGCCATAGCTGATGCGACACAAATCAAGGTTGGCGAACTTACGGTGCAGCAGGCTCGATACGAGCGCCTGTGATCGAGAGAGATGAATGCGGTGGGCGCCCAAATGTTCATTCACATAACCTGAAACCTCATAAGGGTCAGCCAGGTTGAACACTGCACTTTGTTGGTTTGACAGTAACTGTTCCATCACTCAGTACTCTAATCGTCGGCCAGATACACCGATGTTGCGACTACACGGCGTCACTCAAGACACCGTATCGATGAAGTTCCACCACCCTCCCGATGGCGTCAAGGATCATTGCGATCCCCAAGCGCACCATCCGCCCAACGGCGGCATGCACCGGACGACGCCCTCCGGGCAGCGAGATGCCTTATACACGCTTTGCTGCTTGCCCCGATCGAATGCAGCGCAAATTCGTAGAAACAGGATAACCCTCTGCAGAAACTGGATACTGCCCTCAACGTGCCGGGCTTAATTTCAACTTACCCATAACATGAGCATTGGAGATAACGAAAAGACTTCGCGTAGCAACCGACTGCATTCAGCTGTTATTACAAAAAAAGCATCGATATGTTCTGCCGCCTTCAACAAGAACAGCACTCCGTGTTTTGCCTGCAACTCAACCATACGTCTCAATAAAAACAACGATATGGCGCCAAGAAGATGAATACCAAACATACTCCCGCACGTCCCACGAATAGACACCCAATTGGTTTTATGGGTCTTTTCTTATTGTCTTGCTTATTTCCGCTGGCTGCGTCCGCAGGATTTGTTGAAGACTCCAAAGCTACACTTGAATTGCGCAACTACTACTTCAATCAGGATTATCGCAGCGGTACGGCTGCGCCCTCGAAACAAGAAGAGTGGGGCCAGGGTTTTATTCTGAACTATGCGTCCGGCTTCACCGAGGGGCCGATTGGATTTGGTCTGGATGCCCTGGGCATGCTCGGCATACGCCTGGATTCCGGCAAAGGCACACACTACAACCCCAATAGTACGAACCAGGCCGGGTTCGTATTCCCCACCGACAGTGATGGCCGTGCCGTAGATGACTTCAGCAGCCTCGGTCTGACAGCCAAAATACGCGTCGCCAGGACGGAGGCTAAGCTCGGCACACTGCGCCCAAGAATGCCAGTGCTGGTTTTCAACGACGGTCGTCTGTTACCCGAAACCTTTGAAGGCATACAGGTCACGTCACAAGACTTTGAGAACATTACCCTCACCGCTGGCAAAGTGGAAAAGGTAAAAAGCCGCACCTCGTCCAACAACGAAAACCTGGCCATTTCCGGTGCAGGTGGCGCCTCCGGAAAGCGCAGTAACAAGTTCTACTTCACAGGTATCGACTACACGTTCAGTCCAGATTTATTACTCCAGTACTATTACGGTGGCCTCGAAGATTTTTACCAACAGCATTTCCTGGGGATGGTGCATAACCTCGCTTTACCCGTCGGAACTCTCAAGAGCGATCTTCGTTTCTTCGACAGCAGCCCGGATGGCCGCAATGGCAGCCAGGCAGGACGGCAGGAGGGATACCGTAGTACCGGCTACAACAATAACGGCAAAGTCGACAATCGCGCGCTCGCAGGCATGTTCACCTACTCAGCGGGGCCTCACTCCCTGGGCCTCGGCTACCAGACGCTCAGTGGCTCCAGTGACTTTCCTTTCGTCAACCAGGGTGATGGTTCAGCGACGTATCTGATCACGGACAGACAAACCGGTGCCCGTTTCCAGCGTGCCGGTGAAGATACCTGGGTCGCGCAGTACGGATTCAATTTCGCAAGTGTCGCCATCCCCGGCCTTACCACCCTGATAACCTATCAACGAGGGGATAACGTCAAGACTGCTACAGGCGATCAACACGAGTGGGAGCGGGATATTCATTTCAACTACGCCTTCCAGGCGCCGGCGCTTAAAGGCTTGAGCCTGTCACTGCGTAACGCAACACTGCGCAGCACCGTCCCTAATCAACGGGATATCGATGAGAACCGGGTGTACATCACCTACACCCGGGAATTGTTCTGATCAGACCTTCTCCTTCAACGAGCCGTCGCCGGGAGCACTTTGCGCTCACTGCCGTTTTACCTCTTCAAAAGATCCCGTGCGCACCTCGCCGCTGCGCACGTAGCGGCTGATCAACACGCCGCGAGGTGTACTTTTCGAGTGTTCAAGCGTGAAGGCCGCGGATTGTGCATTGTCATCGAACAGGCGCTTGCCTGACCCGAGGACAACCGGAAAAGTCATCAGCCGAAGCTCGTCCACCAACCCTGCTGTCAGCAGTTGGCGCACCAGGTCGGCGCTGCCCTGCGTCAACAGCTGGGCACCGTCCTGTTGCTTGAGCGCGCAAACTGCGTCGGCAAGGTTGCCCTGCAACGCATGACTGTTGTGCCAATCGAGCGTATCGGGATGATGGGTGGCCACATGCTTGGGCACGGCGTTGAACAGGTCGGCGATGTAGTTGTGCGCCTCGGCGTTTATCCGCGGCCAGTACGCCGCAAATATGTCGTAGGTACGACGCCCCAGCAGCAACTCGAATGGTTGTGAGAACAGATCCCGTACAGCCTGGCCAGAAGCCTCGTCCGAATAAGGCACTATCCAGCCACCGAAGCGAAATTCGCCGCTGGTGTCTTCATCAGGCCCGCCGGGTGCTTGAATGACGCCATCGAGGCTGATGAAAGCGGCAACGATAAGCTTGCGCATGCTCTTCTCCTGATTCGCCTTCGTGAAAGTTCCTGCCAGGGAACATCGAACCAGATGCATTCCCTGAATCCTGGTCGAATGGACCTCTGCGAAATCGACAGCAGTTGCTCGACGCGCTCCGGCGACATACTGTTTTACCCCAGGTCAAAGTCATCACAACGAACGATGGGGTCCATCACGTGAGCAAAACGTCTTATGTTCCGCCCAAGGTCTGGAAAAACAATGCGCCCTCTGGCGGCGAGTTTGCCAATATCAACCGCCCTGTTGCAGGCGCCACCCATGACAAGACACTGCCGACAGGCAAGCATCCGTTGCAACTGTATTCGCTGGCGACGCCCAATGGCGTAAAAGTGACGATCATGCTCGAAGAGCTATTGGCGCTTGGGCATACCGGCGCCGAATACGACGCCTGGCTGATCCGCATCAGCGAGGGCGAACAGTTTTCCAGTGGCTTTGTCGAGATCAACCCGAACTCGAAGATCCCGGCGCTGCTGGATCGCAGCGTCGAGCCGCCGCTGCGCGTGTTCGAATCCGGTTCGATCCTGCTCTACCTGGCGGAAAAGTTCGGCGCCTTCCTGCCCACCGATCTCGCGGGACGCACCGAAACCCTGAACTGGCTGTTCTGGCAAATGGGTTCGGCACCCTATCTGGGCGGCGGCTTCGGGCACTTCTACGCCTACGCGCCGGAGAAGCTCGAATACCCGATCAACCGCTTCACGATGGAGACCAAGCGGCAGCTGGATGTCCTCGACCGTCGACTTGCGCAAAGCCCCTACCTGGCCGGTGACCGCTACACCATCGCCGACATCGCGGTCTGGCCCTGGTACGGCCAGTTGGTGCGCAACAACGTGTATTCGGCTGCCGAATTTCTATCGGCCCACCAATACACCCACGTGCAAAGATGGGCGCAAGAAATCGCCAATCGACCGGCGGTCATCCGCGGCCAGCGCGTCAACCGGACGTGGGGGGATGAGGCGAGCCAGGTGCCTGAACGGCATCAGGCTGCTGATCTGGGCTGATCTGGGCTGAAGGTCGACATACGTCCGGCGTTTACAGCGCCGGGCGACAAGCACGGCGCCCGTCACCTGCCTTTCCAGCCCGCCAGCTATTGCTCGGGGTGCATCATGAGATAGTTGTCGACTGCATCCCCTACCGTGGGGAAAAACGCCGATTCGCCAAACCTTGCGAAAAGCCCGAAGCGCTTGAGTTTGTCCTTGACCGGGTCCTTCATCTCTGCCACGCACAACTTGATGCCCGCCGCGTGCAGGGTGTCGTCGAGCTCTGCCAACATGTCGGCCGAGGTCACGTCGACACTGGTGACCGGCTCCGCCGCCACGACCAACCAGCGCACCGGCGTGGGCGAGGCCGCCACGGCGTTCAGCACGCGTTCGTTGAACAGTTCGGCGTTGGCGAAAAACAATGGCGCATCCCATCGAAACAGGACCAGGCCGGGGATCAGGTGCGCGTTCGGATAACGCTGGATGTCGTGGTAGCCCTTGACCCCCTCGGCTTGCCCCAGCACTGCGGAGTACGGCCGCCAGCCATCCCACAGGAACTCGATAACGGCGATCACGATAGCCAGGGCGATACCCTCGATCGCCCCGAACACGGCGACGCCAATGGTGCAGGCGATCGACAGCCAGAACTCCCAGCGCTGGATACGATAAATGCGTCGCAGGTCGGCGACTTCGATCAAGCCGATGGCCGAGGCGATCACCACGGCTGCCAGTGCGCTGTTGGGCAGGTTTTCCAGCAGGTTCGGCGCCACCATCAACAGCACGGCCACCGCCAGTGCGCCGACCACGCCGGTCAACTGGGTCTTGGCGCCGGCGGCTTCGGCCACGGGCGTGCGTGAAGAACTGCTGCTGATGGGAAAACCCTGGAAAAACCCTGCTGCCAGATTGGCAAAACCGAGTCCCGCCATCTCCTGGTTCGGGTTCACATAGGTACGGGTTCGCGCCGCGTAGACCCGCGAGAGCACACTGGTGTCGGCAAACGAGACGAGGGCGACGGCGCAACCGCCGATAATCACCGGGACCAGGTCGTCGCGGGTGATCCAGGGGATCGCGAACGCTGGTAAACCTTGGGGAAGCGCACCGAGGACCGCCACACCTGCGCCCTTGGCCAGGCCCAGCACACCCACGGCGATGGTCGCGCCTGCCACGGCGATGAGGATGCCCGGGATCCGCTTGTGTCCTTTGAGCAGCAGGATTACCGCCAGGGTGGCGGCTCCTACCATGAAGGTGGTCCAGTTGGTCTTGCCATCCATTATCCCGCTGGCGATGGCCCACAGGTTTCGGAACGGACCGTCTGACTCGATCGAAAAGCCGAAAAGTTTCGGCAATTGACTGATCAATACCGTCACGGCGATCCCGTTCATATAGCCGTAGCGGATCGGCTTGGACAACAGCTCGGTAATGAACCCCAGGCGCGCGATGCCGGCCAGGATGCACACGGCGCCCGACACGATCGCCATCATGCTCGCCAGGGCAACGGCGCGATGAGGGTCGCCGCCCGACAGTGGCACGACGACCGCAAGGATCACGGCCGCCAGCGAGGAATCCGGCCCCAGCACCAGGATCCGGCTGGGGCCGAACAGTGCATAAGCGATGAGCGGAACGATGGTCGCGTACAGGCCATAGATGCCGGGCACGCCTGACGCCACGGCGTAGGCGATGCCGACGGGCACCAGCATGGTGGTGAGCACCAGGCCGGCCATGATGTCGTGGCGCAACCAGGCCATCTGGTACTTGCGCAGCGTAACAAGCCCGGGGAGCCAACGGCTCCAGCCGTTGCCGTCGCCGCTATCGCGAGGTGCAATCCGACCGGGTTCCGGGGTGGGCGGCGAAGTATCCGATTGGCTCATGGGTCTAAGGCCTTTAGTGTCCGGCATAGCGCCGCGGCAGGTGCCCCTCAGAATTTTTCAGGAATTCGCCGCAGCGGATAATCCGGTTCGCGATAGCCGCCAGGCTTCTGCCGCTTGGGTAACACCACCTTCTCGCGTGCGACGTCCTCATAGGGAACACGGCTGAGCAAATCAGAAATGATGTTCAGGCGCGCGCGGCGCTTGTCGTTGGAGTTGGCGACCAACCAGGGGGCGTGCTCGGTATCGGTCGCCTGGAACATGTCGTCACGCGCCCGCGAGTAGTCATACCAGCGGCTGTAGGATTTGAGATCCATGGGGGTGAGCTTCCAGATTTTGCGCCCATCCTTGATACGCTCTTCCAGCCGACGGGTCTGTTCCTCAGGACTGACTTCCAGCCAATACTTAAGCAAAATAATGCCTGAATCGACAATCGCCCGCTCCACGTTGGGCACCGTTTTCAGAAACCCGTCAACCTGCTCCTTAGTGCAGAACCCCATCACCCGCTCCACGCCCGCACGGTTGTACCAACTGCGATCGAAGATCACCACCTCGCCGGCCGCAGGCAGGTGCGGCAGGTAGCGCTGGACATACATCTGGCTTTTTTCCCGATCAGTCGGTGCTGGCAGCGCCACCACGCGAAACACCCGCGGGCTCACACGCTCGGTCAGTGCCTTGATGGTCCCGCCCTTGCCCGCGCCGTCGCGCCCCTCGAAGACAATGCAGATCTTGATGCCCTTGGCCTTTACCCATTCCTGCAATTTGACCAACTCGACATGCAGCAGGCGCAGTTGCTCAAGGTAATCGCTGTTCTTCAGCTTCAGGCTTTTTGCGGGATAACCCTTAGCGGCTTTCTTTTTGTCCTTTGCCATGACCAAGACCTCAGGAAAACAGGTTGTCGACAGGTAAGCAGTGTGATTGCTGGCTGCTCAGCCACCGAGTGCAATGATCGCGACGATCAGCACGGCACCGGTGACCGCCATCGCAACGCCGCCAACCCAAGGTTTTGCGCCGGCATAGCGCGCCAGTATCCAACCGGCGAGGAACAGCACCACCAGCCCGACCAGGTTGGACAGGCGAACGGCAAGCGCTGTCTGGTCGAGCAACAGAAACGGCACCACGAGGGGAAATGTCGATGCCACCACCAACAGGAACACCCCGATCGCGCCCCAGATGTCGTCCCAGGTAAGGCGTGGCTGCACCGACGTGTTGGCAAATTTGACCAGGCGCAGACGCAGCGACTCCAGCTCTTCGGGACCGGCCGCCGCGACCAGGCGCGGTGGCAGTGCATCGGCAATCAGCGCTTGCCCGGTCGCCGCATCCGCACCACCGCTCAAGGTGGCAAACAGCGTACGTTTACGCGTGCGCTCGATCAGGCTGCGCAGTAAATACATTACTGCGTCGGCGAGGCCCCAGGCCAGGTTGCACCCCAGCGCTGCGAACATCATCGTGCGTTCCGCTTCCTGGCCAGATGTTGCCACGCTGATGGTTCCGGTAAAGGTCATTGCCATGAGCAGGCCAAAGATCACTTCCGTCACGCGATCGACCGGATCAAGTACCCGTGCCCGCTTTTGCTCTGCTGTGCCTTGCATGCAGTCATCCTCGCACGGCCGCGTCTACGTGGGGCCCTTTGAGGCAGACCGAGGCAGCGGTCTTTTATCACTGGGCGGTTTCAACAAATTTTCAGTGTAGTTTGAAAAGCGTGTTTCGCTGGCGATTCAGACTGCACCGTCGCACCGCGACGCCTCGGCACCGACTAAGCTTTACCATTGAACCTGATTGCCCATGGAGATGTGCGTGAGCAGCGCTCCCCTGTCCGAACTCGATGCCGCCCTGCCCGGTCTGGTGCGCAAGATCCGCGTGCTGGATGCCCTGGCCTGGCCGGAGGGGGTCGAGGAAGATTTCCTGGCCCGTTGGCGCGCGGGACAAGCGCAACTGCCCAGGGTCGAGTTGCGCCCGCGTGATCACGGCGCCGACATTCGTGCGCTCGAAGCCTTTATCGGCCGCTGCGATGAGGGGCATCCCGCTGGGCGCCACCTGGCCATGACCGCGCGCAGCTATGCCACGGCCGGGCACATGCTCGGTGCCATAGGCACGCCCGCCTTTACCCAGTATTCGTCAGCCTTGTATCGACGTCCGGACTTCTACTATCCGAGCCTGAACCTGAGCATGCTGGACGCGGCCCACTTCTTCCTCAAGACCACCGACGCCCTTCTGGGCGGAGCGCGGATTCCTCCGAGCCCCGCTGAGATCCCGGCCGAGGCCTTCGCCGCCTGGATGCAACCGGAACTGGATCGTTTCTTCGGCCCGGGCCGGATCACGGTGGTGCTCGACCCGACCCTGGCCGCCAAGGCCATCGCCGGGGCGAGCCGTATTCGCCTGCGGGCCAGTGCGCTGTTTTCGCAACTGGACAAGAACCAGCTATTGCAGCACGAGGCTTTCGTGCATGTCGCGACGGCACAGAACGGAGCGCTGCAACCGAACCTCAAGAGTCTTGGCCTGGGAGCACCGCGTACCACCCAGACCCAGGAAGGTATCGCCACCCTCGCCGAGCTGTTCACCGGCAGCATGGACATCAACCGCCTGCGTCGCCTCGCCTTGCGTGTGCTCGCGGTGCAACAGGCGCTCGATGGCGCCGATTTCATCCAGGTGTTCGAAGGTTTTCTCGCTGCCGGCCAGACCCAGGAGGAATCCTTCCGCTCGACCCAGCGGGTGTTTCGCGGCGCAAGTCTGCACGGCGGTTCGGCGTTCACCAAGGATGCGGCGTACCTGACCGGTTTGCTTGGCGTGCACACCCTGCTGCGCATCGCAATCCGCGACAACCGACCGGAACTGGTCGGCTATCTGTTCGCCGGGCGCCTGAGCCTGGGGGACACCGTGCGCCTGGCCCCGCTCTTCGAGTCCGGCTGGCTCCAGGGGCCAGTCCATCTGCCGGCCTGGGCCTCCGATCTACGGTTGCTCGCCGCCAACCTCGCCTTCTCTGCTTTCATCTCGCGGATAAAGCTGGATGTGCTGGACCTGGACGTGCTCATGGCCTTCGCCGATGCGCATGAAGCCGATGCCAGTGCCTAGGAAGGCAGGACCTGTAGGAGCGAGCATGCTCGCGAGAAACCTGAGGGCACTGCGGGGTATCAGACTCCCCACGTCATCGTAATTGAGCCGTGCGCAACGGTGATGCGGGGCGTCATAGGAAGCTAAGTGAGGTTTATTGTCGGAGTGCATATCCATTGCTGCGGTAACGGCCACTTATGGTTTCGCCCTTACGGCGACTCCCTTTTTCAAACGCCAAAAAGGAAGCAAAAGGCTTTGCCCCACCACTCGGTGCCTCGCTTAGGCTCGGCATGCCAGAACGAAGGCATTGCTCCGTGGGTCGCCGCGATGGGCCATCCCTGGCCCAGCGCGGCTAAACCGGCGTCCTGCCGGTTTACTCACTGCGCAATGCCTGCGTTCGGCCATCGTGGTTAACGGGGCGCTCGCGATCAACAGCAAAGCGAGGCGGCCTTAAAGCCGACCTGACTGTTACGGGTGAACCTGGATCCCCATGTAGGAGCGAGCATGCTCCGGGCGGCGTTCCGACGATGGTCGTTAACGACGCTGGGCACCTGATACCCCGCGGCGCTCTCAGGTTTTTCGCGAGCATGCTCGCTCCTACAGTAAGGGCGAAACCTTAGTGGCCGTTGCCGCGTAAATGGATATACATTGAAAACCGAGCATACGCGTCATTGCCTCAATGCTCTTTGACTTTCCTGATATGCAGGATGATCCAGACAAGAATCCCGATCGCAAGGGGCGCCATGGCCAACATGGCCTCGCGCGGGGTCAGCGCCACGCCGAGCAGGTGCAGCCCCGAGTAACCCAGCTTGAGCAGGCTCAGCAGGTAGTAGCTGATGGCAATGATCGAAAGACCTTCCACTGCTCGCTGGATCTTGATCTGGGCATCGGCGCGGGCGTTCAGGCTGTTGAGAATTTCCGAGTTCTGCTCTTCCATCTCCACCTGGACCCGTGCCTGCAACAGGTCGCCCAGATTGGCCACGCTTTCAGCCAGATGCTCGAGTCGCTGCTCGGTAGCCGTGCAATACCTGACGGTGGGTTTGAAGCGACGCTCGATAAACACGCCAAGGCGCTGGCAATCACCGACATGACTTTCTCGCAGTTCACCCAGGCGTTCGAACACCAATTGCGCATAGGCCTGGGTGGCACTGAAGCGGTGGCGCGTTTTCGCCGTCGTGCTGACCACCTGGGCAGAAAGGTTGGAGATATCCGCCAGCAGGGCTTTGGCATGACTGCCGGCAGGGTCTGCATTGCGTTCGGAGAGGGTGACCAGGGTCTTGTCGAACACATCGAGCTGGGCGCTCAAGTCCTTGGCCATGGTCAAGGACAACGAGGCTATCATCCGGTAAGTCTCGATTTCCAGGAGGCGGCGAATCATCCGCCCCTGGCGGTAGGCATTCAGGCGCCGGTTGATGAATAACAAGTGGTTACTGCCATCCTCGCTGATCCGGAAATCACTCCAGACCACGGCATCGCCTCCCCCCACGCAGGAACCGCACGGGTCCTTGAAACCGTAGCGCGAGAGTTCCAGCTGCGCTTCACCACGCACAACGATCTGTACCGAATTGATCAGGGTCGGCAAATACGCCTGGATTTTTCGCGCCAGTACATCGGGCAGCGCCGTCCAGGACAACTCATCGCCCGAGGACGTGACCACCAGGGTCAAGGTGAAAAACTCGGTATGACGCTCCCACTTCAGCGCGTGGCCATCAAGCTGGGTAATGCCTTGGGCAGCCTTGAGATCGAGGGAGGCAAGGCAGCAGTCTTGAAGAAAGGTATTGCACACCTGCTCGCTGCCGAGGAAAGCCAGGTGAAACACATGGGCCGGCTCATCGAAATACAGTGACGGGCGTGCGTGCAGTTCGTTGTGCAGGCTTTGTCGTAACGGGTGCATAGGGTGTGGCCATCTTGGAGTTGTTTTTGGCGCCTGCGATAAATGCCTGGGCTTACAGGGCGTTATCGACTGCTATTGTCAGTGGGACAGGCCGACGCCCGCACGAGTCACCGATTTTCGCGCGTTCTGTGCGAGCGGGTTGCGGAACGCAAGTGCGCACCAAGATGTCTTTTGTACTAGACACCAAGGTGTCGCAACCCCTTTAGATTCAGAGGTGGTCTTGATGAACAATATTATCTACATCGTCGGTGCCGTCGTGATCGTCCTGGTGATTCTGTCATTTGTCGGTCTTGTCTAGTCCAGGTCCTTCGGCGTACCTGAGCAGGCTGAAGATGGCGTGCGGCGTGGAGACCGCTCGCGAAAGGAGATGTTGATGCCCGGAAGCAAGCAACCGCCCATGGTTGAGGGCGATGACGGACCTGTTTTTGTAAGAAACGTGCGCGCTGGCGCTGTCTTCCGGCTCACCGTGAGTTTCATGCTGGTGGTGGTCCTGGCGTTCATCGCTGTCGAGGGTTGGCGAATGTGGCGCGATTACCGGTCAACCTTCGACTCTGCCCGCGATTCGGTGACGAACCTGGCGCGCGCTACTGCGCAGCACGCCGAAGATGCCATTCGGCAAGTGGATGTACTGACCGGCACCCTCGGTGAACGGGTGGAAGGCGACGGACTACAGAACATCAATGTCCCGCGCATTCATAAGCTGTTGGCCCAGCAATCGAAAATCATGCCGCAACTGCACGGCCTGTTCATCTACGGCGCGGACGGCCAATGGATCGTCACCGATAAGGAAACCACGCCGGAACCCGCCAACAACGCCGACCGCGATTACTTCCAGTATCACCGCACGCACGAGGATAAGAACGTGCGCATCGGCGAGGTGGTGAAGAGCAGATCCACCAACGACTTGATCATCCCCATCTCTCGTCGCTTGAACAATCTGGATGGAAGCTTCGCCGGCGTGCTTCTTGGAACGATCAAGGTCAGCTACTTCGTCGACTACTACGGCGACTTCAAGATCGATGACAAGGGTGCATTGGTGCTGGCCATGCGCAACGGGACCATCCTGGTACGGCGTCCCTTCATTGAATCCGTGGTGGGTAAGAGCCTGGCGGACAGCGAGATTTTCAAGCGTTATCTTCCCAATGCCAGCCAAGGCATCGCCGAAGTCAAGGCCGTCGTGGACGACACCGAACGCCTGTACGGCTACCGCGCATTGACCACCTATCCCCTGGTGGTGGAAGCCGGACTTTCCCGTGACTCCATCATCGCCCCCTGGCGCCGTGATCTACTGAAAACCGGGTGGGTGCTGGTGGTTCTGATCGGGGTGCTCGCGGTGTTCGGACTCATCGTCTTGAGTCAGTTGCGCCAGAGAATGGTGACGGAAAGAAAATTGCGCCGTGCACACCAGGCCATGCGCGACATGGCGCTGACCGACAGCCTGACGGGCCTGGGCAATCGCAGACGCCTGGATACTGCGTTGCCAGAGCAGATTCGCCTGGCTGCGCGCCAAGGGTCCACGCTTTCATTGATCATGCTCGATGTCGATTACTTCAAGCGCTACAACGACAGCTATGGGCACGCTGCCGGCGATGATTGCCTGGGCGCCGTAGGGACGGCGATCCAGCAGGCGGTCAAGCGACCGGGGGATCTGGCCGTCAGATACGGTGGAGAGGAGTTCACGGTGCTGCTCCCCAACACCGATAGCGCTGGCGCAGCACAGGTTGCCGAAGAAATTCTGCAAGCCATTCGAGCACTGCACATAGAGCATTGTGCGCATCCCCTGGGAAAGGTCACGGCCAGCGCGGGGATCACCACTGCCCGCCCGAGTTTTGAAAGCGTGACGCCGGCCAGCTTGATCAAAGCCGCTGATGCCCTGCTCTATGTGGCAAAACAACAAGGACGAAATCGTTGGTGCTGCGCCAACGAGCCGAGCGCAAGTCAGCCACTGTAAGCACCCGCTTTGTCCTCAAAATCCTGTACAACAAACTGGAGGGACCTTGAGTCTCACCCAGTCTGCTACGCTTTTCATTCTCCGGATGGATTCGGGCAATCATTGCCAAAAGGCTGTTTCGCCGGCCACTCGAGGGGATGGAATGTGAAAGGCCAATTACTGGGGGTCGCTGCAACGATCATCATCATCGGTTCTACTGTCTATGGATTCAACAACTGGAAAGCGCAGCAGAGTCAGCGCCAGGAAGCGGTATGTGCGTTAGCGCGCCAGCACCTCAAGGATCTTGAAGTACAGGCTCGGGCCCTGGCCGCCGGGTTGTCGGTCGAGGCTTATGCCGAGGCCGAAAAAGCCGAGGCTGGCAAACTGGTTTCGGCACTGGATACTGCAAAGAACGAAGCCGAGGTTGACGCGGTGATCGATCAGCACTCTGCCGCCATCGAAGCGCAGATCCATGCTGAAGACGCGGAGGTCAAGTCTCGGGGTGAGCAGAAGTTCCTCGGTCAGGAACGCAAGGAA
This sequence comes from Pseudomonas sp. PSB11, assembly GCF_014596605.1. NCBI lineage: Bacteria > Pseudomonadati > Pseudomonadota > Gammaproteobacteria > Pseudomonadales > Pseudomonadaceae > Pseudomonas > Pseudomonas sp. PSB11. Next base: position 15,771 of record NZ_NOIO01000004.1, on the reverse strand, counting down.
CAGCGCATCACCACCGACATGAAACAGGAAATCCAACGGGCCGAGAAGGCCGTCGCCGATGACTGTCAATAGTCTGGCCCGTGCCTTTCCCTACACCTGCGAGAGCAAAATCTTGCAGTGTAGATTTTTTAAATGCGTATGCTTCTCAAAGTGACTAACGCGTTCTAGACTCCACTACTTGCAGGTTTATTCAAGCTCCGCGTCCCTGACATAACGCCAATAAAAACCAGGAAGATACAGCCTTGAAAACTTCTACTATCAGCGTTGTGGGGAGTCTGCTGGTCTCGGGCGCGGTTTCGGCTACAGGAATTGCTCCTATCCTCGATCTGGATTTCACCAGAACAGCCATCGAAACCCTGAAAAAGCATGGGATCGACGACGCGTGCATCATTGCCGCCCCACACCCGGGAACGTTCACTTACTGCCGGGAAGGCTCTTCGACACTTTGGCAGTACCAGACCCTGGACCTGGTACAACAGGACAGGCTGCTCAATGAAGGAACACGGGCCTCGACCGAACATGGGCAAATCACTGTCGTGCAGGACGATAGCGCTGCCTGCGATATAGAACACCCGGTAGCGAAAGGTGAAACGACAACCTTTGCCGCCCTGGTCCTCAGCCTGGCAAGCCTGTTCCTGTTGATCGGTTTTCGCTATACCTATCTGGCAATCATGCAGGGACGCTATCAGCCGGTGGCCTATTCGGATCCGCGCCTGCAACGCTTGATCAGCCCCCTGACAGCGCACCCCTCGACCATCAAGGCACTGAGGTCCTTCGGAATCGCCGCCGCGTTGGCCCTGGTCTACTGCTGCTATCTCGGGTTCTGAACCAGGAACCCGCCAACGATCTGGCCGGTCCCTGAACGGTCGATCCCATGGATGATCCGCTACAGCCTTTCCTCCACCACCGGCGGCTCCCGTACCCACTGCCAGAACAGCTGGTAACCGACCGCCAGCACCACCGGGCCGATGAACAAGCCAAGGATGCCGCCGGTAACCATTCCGCCCAGGGCTCCGATCAATATCACCGGCATCGGCACGTCGACACCGCGCCCCAGCAACAAGGGCTTGAGCACGTTGTCCACCAGGCCCGCGACGAAGACGTAGATGGCAAAGACGATGGTCGCGGTGCTGGCGCCTTCGGTGGCGAAAACATAGGCAATGACGGGCACTGTGACCAGCGTTGCCGGCAACTGCATGATGCCCAGCAGAAACACCGCCAATGCCAGCAGCCCGGCACCGGGAACGCCCTTGAAGACAAATCCTAACCCTACCAGCAGCATCTGGATGAACGCGATACCCACCACCCCAAGCGCCACGGCGCGGATGGTTGCGGTACACAAGGCCGCTATCTGGGGGCCTCTTGCCGGTCCGCTGATTCGCGAGGCGATCTGTACCGATGCGCGGCTACCCGCTTCGCCGTAGGCCATGAAGATCCCGGCAATGATCAGCGCGAAGATAAACATCAGAAAACCCATGCCGACGCCAGCCAGCTTGCCCAGCAACGACAGGCTGAAACCTTTGATTTGCGGTATGTATTTCGCCGTCAGGCCAGGCAGGTCGGTGGCCGCCTGCAGCCACAGCGCCGACAATGGTTTGCCCACCAATGGCCATGTGGCGACGGAATCGGCGGGAGGCGGAATGCGGATACCTTCATCGCGGACCACGGTCATGGCGTTTTCGACCGAATCGGCAATGGAGGTGCCCAACAGGTAGATCGGCACCATGAGAATGACGATGGCCACCAGCACGATCAGCGTCGCAATGCGCCCGTCTTTTCGCCCCAGCGGGCCCCGGAGCCGTTCTTGCAACGGGTAAAGCGTGATCGCCAGGATGATTGACCACAGCATCAGGTCGCGAAACGGACGGAAAATTTCGAAGCAGAACAGCACCAGTACGACAATCAGTCCGGCGCGGATCAAGGTGTCGAGCAGCCCGCGGGACAAGGCCTTCTCTGACAGCGGCATGGGTACCATGGACGTCTCCTGGCTAGTATTCGGTTAGCCCAGCATAGACGCTGATTTCGAGGTTTGAGGGGGCAATGCGTTTCCGTGTAGGCGCCAGGCTTGCCGGCGGAAAACGATAACGCGGTGCAACAGAGTTCCCATGGATCGTTCCCACGCGCCGCAAAGGAATGCCGCCAGGGACGCTCCGCGTTCCGCTGACGATGCAGGATGCATTCCTTTGCGGCGCGCGGGAACGATCAGGTACGCAGCACCGCTGGCTCCTGCACCGATGTTCAAGGAAAATGGCGGAAGGTAGCCGGAGTCGAACCTGCCCGGGAACGGATGCCGTCCCCAACCGGGTTTGAAGCCCGGCCGCGCCACCGGGCGCGATTACCTTCCTTTGAACGAACCCCGGATCAATCTTTCGGCCTGCGTGCCAGGGCATTGTCCGGGCGGATCTGGCGTCGATCGCCCACGCGGCGGGTCAGGCCGAGTCGGTCGAAGTACTCAAGGATCTGGATACTGCGCTTGCGCCCCAGGCCCACCGCATCACGAAAGGCCGATACCTCGATGACCGGGTTGTCATCGGCCAGTTGCAACAGCATAGCCGCCAGGCGACGGATCATCGTGTCGGTGTAGAACAGATCACGCACCACCGGATGCAACAGGCCCAGGCGCGCCATTTTGCGCAGCAGTGCGCGCACAGTGGCTTCGTCGTATCCCAGATCGCGCAGCCACGGTGGGTTGAACCCTGCGGTATCGAACCGCGGCTGCAATTGCAGCCATAACGCTTGCTCCTCGTCGCTCAGGCGTACCTCATGCCCCGGCAGGTGCAGCCACGGCCCACTGGCCGCGATGCGTCCGGTGGCCAGCAATTGCTCGAGCAGGCTGATGAATACCGGGCGATCCAGGGCGCTGCTGGCGAATCGGCGCAGGCGATCGCGATCCGGGCCCATGTGGTCCGGTTCCTGTTCATGGAAGCGCGCCAGGTGCTGCTGCAATTGATCCTGCAATGCCTGCCACCGGCTGGCGCTAAACAAGACCGGCGCCTGGCGGGTTTCAATCAGGCGTATGTCGCCGGGCAGCACCCAGGTAGCGCGCGGGCGGTTGAACTGGCGTTCAAGCTGTTGTGGATCGAGCCCGCTGTCGCTGTTGGCCAGTAACGCCGGCAGCGCGTCTTCCAGGCGAGTGCTTGCGGCCAATGCCGTCAGCTGCGCCAATCGCTCGGGGCTACGACGGTGGCGGCTGGGCGCGAAGGGATCGAGAACCCTGCCGCCGCCGAGAGTGCGCTGAGCGCTCTGGTCACGCAGGATCAACCGGTCGCCGAGCACCGCTTGCACCGGCGCATTCACCAGCAGTTGCGCGAACATCCGTTGTCCCGGCGCCAGGCTGTCACCCTCCAGCAAGGCCACCCGCCCGGTGACGTCCCGTGTTCCCAGGTGCACGTGCACCGCTTCGAAGTGTTCGAAGGCACGCGGTTCAGCGGATAACAGCTGCAGGTCGATGTCCAGGCGCTGGGTCGGTGCGTGCAACCACGGCGCCGACAACCACTGGCCGCGGTGGATTTGTGACAACGCCAGGCGTTCGGCATTCAAGTTCAAGGCGACCCGCTGCCCGGCGACCGCCACGTTGGCCGCCTGATTCTGCGCGTGCAGGCCACGAACCCGCACGGTTTTGCCGAGGGGGCCGAGCACCAGGGAGTCGCCCACCGTAACCTGGCCGGACAGCGCGGTGCCGGTCACCACGATGCCCGCACCGGGGACACTGAACGCGCGATCGATGGCCAGGCGAAAACCGCCGTCCTGACTGCGCTGCAGCACTTCGGACTGGGCCTTGAGCAACGCTTGGCGCAGGCTCTGTACCCCCTCCAGGGTCACGCTCGACAACGCAATCAACTGCGCCTCGGCGTACGGGCCGGGCGCCAGCAATGTTGCAATCTGCTCGCGCACAGCCTGCACCCTGGACGGCTCGACCCGGTCGCATTTGGTGATCGCGACAATGGCGCGGGGAATACCCAGTAATTCGACAATGGCCAGGTGCTCCTGGGTCTGGGGCATCACGCCATCGTCGGCGGCCACCACCAGCAGCACCAGGTCGATGCCGTGGGCACCGGCGAGCATGTTATGGGTGAAGCGCTCATGCCCCGGCACATCGATAAAACCGGTCAGGGCCGCACCGGGCTCCAGTGCGGCGTAAAGATAGCCCAGGTCGATGGTCATGCCGCGTTCGCGTTCCTCGCGGCGCCGATCACCGGCCTGCCCGGTCAGTGCCTCGAGCAATGCCGTCTTGCCGTGGTCGATGTGCCCCGCCGTGCCGACGATCACCCTGCCCGGCCCTCCACCTGCAGTTGCTCAAGCTGCGCCAGCCACGCCGGTTCGTCATCCAGTTGGCGCACGTCGAGCCACAGCGCGTCGTCATCGATACGCCCCAGCACCGGTATCGGCAAGGCTCGAAGGGCTTGTTCCAGATTCAATAGCGCGCGCCCGCGCTGACGCTTGGAAGTATTGGCGCGCAGGCATAACGCGGCACTCGGCAAGCGTGCCACCGGCTGGCTGCCACTGCCGATCATCCCCAGCGCAGGCACCGCGCTGACACTCCAGCCCGCGCCCAACCGCGTGGCCAGCGACGGTTGCAGGCGCTCGGCCTGGGCCAGGATGTCGGTTTGCGCACGGGTTAGCAGGCGCAGGCTGGGCAGTCGCTCGGCCAGGCGGTCCGGGTTGCGGTACAGACCCAGCACCGCTTCGAGGGCGGCCAGGGTCAGTTTGTCGACCCGCAGCGCCCGTTTCAGCGGGTTCTTCTTGATCCGTGCAATCAGGTCCTTGCGGCCGACAATCAACCCGGCCTGGGGACCGCCGAGTAATTTGTCGCCGCTGAACGTGACGATGTCCGCGCCATCAAGCAGGGCCTGGCGCACCGTCGGTTCGGCCGGCAAGCCCCAGCGGGTCAGGTCCAGCAGGCTGCCGCTGCCAAGGTCTTCAAGCAGTGGCAAGCCATGTTGATGGGCCAGGCGCGCCAGCTCGACGGTCGGCACCCGGGTGGTGAACCCCTCGATACTGTAGTTGCTCGCATGTACCCGCATGATCAAGCCGCTACGCGCGCCGATCGCGGCTTCATAGTCGCGGGCATGGGTGCGGTTGGTGGTGCCGACTTCAACCAGCTTGACCCCGGCGCGCGCCATGATGTCGGGGATGCGAAAGGCGCCGCCGATTTCGATCAGTTCGCCCCTGGAGATGATGCCTTCCTTGCGCGCACCCAGGCTGTTGAGGGTGAGCAGCACCGCGGCGGCATTGTTGTTGACCACGGTCACCGCTTCGGCACCGGTCAGCTCGCGGATCAGGCCCTCGATCAGATCGTCGCGGTCGCCGCGTTTACCGCTGTGCAGGTCGAACTCCAGGTTCAAAGGATAGCGCGCAGCCATTTGCACGGCGTCGATCGCTTCCTGCGGTAACAAGGCGCGCCCCAGATTGGTGTGCAGGACCGTGCCAGTGAGGTTGAACACCCGACGCACCTGACTGCGGTGCTGGCTGGCCAGACGCTCGCCCGCCCTGCCCGCCAGTACTTGCGGGGTGAGTTCGACCGCGTCGAGTTGCCCTGCCAGGACCGGTTGGCGCAAATCGTCGAGCAACTGGCGCAGGCTGGCGAGCAAGGCGTCGCGCCCATAGCGTTCGGCCAGCGGCTGGCAGGCCGGATGGCGCAGCAGGCTGTCGATGGAAGGCAGTCGCAAGGCTTGGCGGGTGGATCTGGCAGACATCAGGCGCTCCGGCAAACGTTGACCGCCTGAGTGTAGACGTTCGCTTCAATCGCCCCCGGGTGCCAGCAGCAGGTTGGGCGCAGGGCGCGCAAACCCCTCCTGTTCCAGGCGCATGTCGAGCATCAGGCTGCTCAGGTCCGCGGACAGCGCTTCGCCCTCGGCGTCGCATTCCAGGTACAGCTGCTTCAGATAACTGCGACAACCGGGGCAGGTTTCGGCGCGTAACGGTGCCTTGTCCGCGGCGTGACGGTCGGTGTCGAGGCTGACGTATTGCAGGCCTTTGCTCTGCTCGCAATACACACACTTGACCCGCACTACATGCCATTCACAGGCACACAGCGAGCACACCAGATAGCGCAAGCCGTTGTACTTGCCGCGATGGCGGATCACCCCAGCCATGGCCGGTGAGCCACACGCCGGGCACTGGTTAAGACTGTTGCCGGGTTTCAAGGTGAGATCGGGGGTACTCAGCAGCCAATGGCTCCACGCGACTTGCAACGCAGCCCCCAGAAATGGCACCAGCGCCGCCGGCAGCAAGGCGAACTGTCCGCTGACCAAGGCTATCGCCCACGCCTTGCGCTGCCCGACGTTGGCCTCACGCAAGGTTGCCACGGCGTTTTCCACCGCCGGTTGCGCCGGTGGCTGATAGCGCTGCAACAGCGCTTGCAGGTACGCCAGCCACGCATCCTCGCGCACCAGGCTGTCGGCGGAGAACGGTGGCAGGCCGTGATCCAGGCACTGCCTGACGCGTTGCGGGTCCGGCTGTGCCGCCTCGGGTGGATCGTCCATCAGACGTTGCTGCACGTTGCACAACCCCGCCACCAGACGCAGGTAATCGGCCAACGGATGGCCGTCGGCAAGGCGCTCCAGGCGCGATGCACGCAAGGCAAACAGGTTCGGCGGTGGCAGGTGCAGAAACGGCGGCGATGTCGCCGCCGCTTCGATTTGTCCCGGCTCCAGGATCGTGGCCAAGTGGTTATCCTTTTCTGTTCAGCGGCGGATCGGGACGCTCATCCCGGGTCACTTCACGGTACCAGAGCTCATGGTGTTTCTTTGCCCAGGCGCGGCTGACCCAACCATGCAGCATGGCGCTGACCGATCCCTTGATCCAGATGCCGGCGTAGATGTGCACGATGATGCTCAGGATCAGCACGAAACCGGCCAACGCATGCAGCAGCATTGCCCAGCGAATGCTGGTGATGCCGAAATAGGCGCTGAAGTAGGCGCGCCAGATCACCAGCCCGCTGAACAACAGCACCAGCATGCACAGCAGTAAAGTCCAGAACAGCAGCTTTTGCCCGGGATTGTATTTGCCGATGGCAGGCACGCCCTCCTCTTCATTTTTCATCACCCGGTCGATGCGCCGCAGCCACAATCGATCATTGGCGATAAAGATATTGGCGCGCCAGAAACTCAGGACCAGGCCGAAGAAAAACACGAACATCAGCACGCCCATGAACGGGTGCAGGATGCGCGTCCACGGCCCGCCACCGAACAGGTTGCTCAACCAGAACAGCGCCGGATGGAACAGCGCCAGGCCCGATAACCCGGCCATCAGGAACAGAATCGCCACCAGCCAGTGGTTGGTGCGCTGGTTGCTGGTGTAGCGCAGGATCTGTTTGCGGATCATGGCCTGTCCTCCCGCTTCGGATCATAGGTATGCACCGATGGATCGACTTCATGCACCGCAGGATCGCTCGACGGCGGCCGTTCATCTTCCTCGACCACCTGTGGCCCGACGCGCACGTAATGGAAGAACCCGGCCAGCACCGCCGCGCCCATGGCCAGCAGCGCCAGGGGCTTGCTGAGCCCCTTCCACAGGCTCACCAACGGGCTGATGACCGGATCGCTCGGCAGTCCGGCGTACAGCCTGGGGGTGTCGGCGTGGTGCAGCACATACATCACGTGCGTGCCGCCAACGCCCGCGGGGTCGTACAGGCCGGCGTTGTCGAAGCCACGACTCTTGAGGTCGACGATGCGCTCGGCGGCATGTTCCTTCATGTCCTGCTTGGAGCCGAACACGATGGCGCCGGTCGGACAGGTTTTCACACAGGCCGGTTCCAGCCCCACCGCCACCCGATCCGAGCACAAGGTGCACTTGTAGGCCTTGTGGTCCTTCTGCGAGATGCGCGGAATGTTGAACGGACAACCGGTGATGCAGTAGCCACAGCCGATGCAGTGATCCTGGTTGAAGTCGACGATGCCGTTGGCGTGCTTGATGATCGCCCCGGGACTGGGGCACGCCGCCAGGCAACCGGGTTCGGCGCAATGCATGCAGCCGTCCTTGCGGATCAGCCATTCCAGGTTGCCGGCGTCGGTTTCGTGCTCGGTGAAACGCATCAGGGTCCAGGTTTCTGCCGTCAGGTCCTGCGGGTTGTCGTAGGTGCCGAGGTTGTGCCCGACCTCGTCGCGCAGCTCGTTCCATTCCGAGCAGGCGACCTGGCAGGCCTTGCAGCCAATGCACTTGGTGGTGTCGATCAGCTTGGCGACTTCCTCCAGGTTGCGTACCGATGGCGGCACAGTAGTGGTGGCCGAGCGGGCAATGATGTCTTGGCTGGCCATTTAGACTTTCTCCACGTTGACCAGGAATGACTTGGATTCCGGGGTCTGGGTGTTGCCATCGCCGAGGAACGGCACCAGGGTATTGGTCAGGTAGCCGTGGCGCGTGAGCCCGGTGAATCCCCAGTGCAACGGGATACCGATCTGGTGCACGATCTGATTGTTGACCTGCAACGGACGAATCCGCTTGGTCACCACCGCCACCGCCTCGATAAAGCCTCGCTTGCTGCTGACCCGCACACGGTCGCCAGCGACGATGCCGAGTTCCCTGGCCAGCACTTCGCCGATTTCGACGAACTGTTCGGGCTGGGCAATGGCGTTGAGCTTGCAGTGCTTGCTCCAGAAGTGGAAATGCTCGGTCAGCCGGTAGCTGGTGGCGGCGTAGGGGTAATCCTTGGCCACACCCAGTGTGTCCCATACCGAATCAAAGATCCGTGCCGCCGGATTGCTGGTGGCTTTCTTGTTCTGTGGGTGCAGTGGGTTGATGCCGATCGGCGTCTCGAATGGCTCGTAGTGCTCGGGGAATGGCCCCTCGTTCATCTTGTCGACGGCGAAGAACCGCGCCACGCCTTCGGGGTTCATGATGAACGGATTCATGCCCGCCTCCGGCGCCACGTCAGCTTTGTAGTCCGGCACATCGGTACCGGCCCAGGCCTTGCCGTTCCACCACACCAGGCGCTTTTTATCGTCCCAGGGCTTGCCTTGCGGGTCGGCCGAGGCGCGGTTGTAGAGAATCCGCCGGTTTGCCGGCCAGGCCCAGGCCCAACCCTGGTGCTGGTGCATGCCGTACGGGTCGTTGTTATCGCGGCGGGCCATCTGGTTGCCCGTTTCGGTCCAGCTGCCACAGAAAATCCAGCACCCGGACGCCGTACCACCGTCGTCCTTGAGCTGGCCAAAACCGGCCAGTTGCGCGTTGCCCTTGATAAGCGCCCCCGTGGCGTCGGTAAAGTCGGTGACAGCGTAACCGTTGATCTCCTTGGCCAGTTCTTCCGGTGACGGTTCGTCAGGCACCTTGTACGGCCACGACAGTTTCAGCAACGGGTCGGGATAGGCGCCGCCTTCAGCCTGATAGCGCTGGCGCAGGCGCAGGAACAACTCGCTCATGATACGAATGTCGGTGTACGCCTCCCCAGGGCCATCGGCGCCCTTCCAGTGCCATTGCAACCAGCGACTGCTGTTGACCAGCGAGCCGTCTTCCTCGGCAAAACAGGTGGTGGGCAGGCGAATCACTTCGGTCTGGATCGCGGAGCTGTCCACGTCGTTATAGGGCCCGACCTTTTGCCAGAACTCCGAGGTTTCGGTGGCCAGCGGGTCCATCACCACCAGCCATTTGAGCTTGGCCAGTGCGGCCATGACGCGGTTCTTGTCCGGCAACGCGGCAATGGGGTTGAAACCCTGGCACATGTAACCGTTGACCTTGCCTTGGCCCATCAGGTCGAACACCTTGAGGATGTCGTAGTTGGGAATGTCCAGTTTCGGCAGATAATCAAAGGCCCAGTTGTTTTCCAGGGTGGCATTGGCCCCGTACCAGGCTTTCATCAGGCTGACGTGGAATTTACTGTAGTTCTGCCAATAGGACAGTTGACCAGGCCGTAACGGTTTTTGCGTGCGCTTGAGGATATAGGCGTTGTAGTCCTGCTCGCCGTCGCCTGGCAGCGTGAGGTAGCCCGGCAGCGAATTGGACAGCAGGCCGAGGTCGGTCAGCCCCTGGATATTGGAGTGCCCCCGCAAGGCATTCACCCCACCGCCCGGCATGCCGACGTTGCCCAGCAACAGTTGCACCATCGCCGCGCTGCGGATGATCTGCGCGCCAATCGAGTGCTGGGTCCAACCCAGTGCATAGAGGATGGTCATGGTCTTGCCCGGTTGCGAGCAAGTGGCGATTTCCTCCCAGATTTTCTGCATGGCATCGACCGGCATGCCGCAAATCTGGCTCGCCAGTTCGATGTTGTAGCGGCTGTAATGCTGCTTCATCAGTTGATAGACGCAGCGCGGGTCCTGCAGGGTCGGGTCGGTCTTGACGAAGCCGTCTTCGCCCAGGTCATAGCCCCAGCCGGATTTGTCGGCGTACACACGCTTGGCCGCGTCATAACCGCTGAAAATCCCGTCCTCGAAGCCGTACCCGGGTTTGACCAGGAACGACACGTCGGTGTAGTTGCGCACGTACTCGTGCTGGATCTTGTCCTCGGTCAGCAGGTAATTGATCAGCCCGCCCATGAAGGCGATGTCGGTGCCAGTGCGGATCGGCGCGTAATAGTCGGCCACGGAGGCCGTGCGGGTGAATCGCGGGTCGACCACGATCAACCGAGCCTTGTTGTGCGCCTTGGCTTCGGTCACCCACTTGAAACCACAGGGGTGCGCCTCCGCTGCGTTGCCGCCCATTACCAGAACCAGATTCGCGTTGGCGATATCGGTCCAGTGGTTGGTCATGGCACCACGGCCGTACGTCGGGGCAAGACTTGCCACCGTCGGGCCGTGTCAGACACGCGCCTGGTTATCGAACCCCAGCATGCCGAGACTGCGAACCACCTTATGGGTGATGTAGCCCGCTTCGTTGGACGCCGCCGATGCCGCGAGGAATCCGGTGGTCAGCCAGCGGTTGACCGTCTGCCCCTGGGCGTTCTTCTCGATGAAGTTAGCGTCGCGGTCAGCCTTCATCAGGTCGGCGATGCGATCAAGCGCTTCATCCCAGGAGATTCGCGTCCACTCGCTGCTGCCGGGCTTACGCACCTGCGGATATTGCAGGCGGCTGGGACTATGGATGAAGTCCAGCAGGCCTGCGCCTTTGGGGCACAGGGTGCCGCGGTTCACCGGATGGTCGGCGTCACCTTCGATGTGGATGATATTTTGCGCGACATTCTTGGCCGCATCGCCCTGGCTGTACATGATCACCCCGCAACCGACCGAGCAATACGGGCAGGTGTTACGGGTTTCATGGGTGTGGGCAAGCTTGAAATGGCGCACTTGCTCGGCGAAAGCGGCAGTCGGGGCCATGCCCAACGCGCCCAGGCTCGAGCCTGCAAGGCCGATACCGGCGACCTTGAAGAACTGACGACGGCTGAGGTCCATCGTGCACTCCTTAACAGGTGGAAATCCGGTACGTTGCCGGATTTTTCTGGACAATCACGGTGGCGGCAGTCTCGCTACCGACACCTGAAACTGTAGACAATGGGTAGGCGTCTTGTGTGAAAACCGACCGTCGGGCAACCATCGATATCCTTGCTCGCACCCACAGGGGCTTGGCGATTATCATGGTTGCCATTCCAACCCAGCGTTTACGAGACTGCGCATGACTTTCGATTTTGATCAGGTGTTCGACCGCCACGGCACTGGTAGCACCAAGTGGAGCCGTTACCCGGCCGACGTGCTGCCGATGTGGGTCGCCGACATGGATTTCGCCGCGCCGCCGATGATCATCCAGGCCCTGCAAAAGCGCCTGGAACACCCGTTGCTCGGCTACAGCGTGGCCAAGGACGATTTGCGCGAGGCCATCGTTGCCGATTTGTGGAACAAGTACGCCTGGCGCGTCGAGCCGCAAGAGCTGATCTTCCTGCCGGGCGTCGAGTCGGGCTTCAACATGGCGCTCAAGGCGCTGGTACAGCCGGCACAGAATGTAGTGGTGCAGGTTCCCAACTACCCGCCCCTGCGTCACGCAGCGGGTCATTGGGGCCTGAACAAGGTCGAGCTGAGCTTCGACCCGCAACCCGACGGCACCTACGCCACGCCATTGGCGACCTTGAATGAGTCCCTGCAAGGCGGCGGTGCGCTGCTCCTGAGCAACCCGCACAACCCGTTGGGCAAAGCCTTCGCTCGGGATGAACTGCAGGCTATTGCCGACATCTGCCTGGCCAACGAAGCCTGGATCATCTCCGACGAGATCCACGCCGAACTGTGCTTCGACGGTCGCCAACACCTGCCCATGGCGTCCCTGAGCCCGCAAATAGCCCAGCGCACCATCACGCTGATGTCGGCCAGCAAGGCCTACAACATCGCCGGCCTGAAAACCTCGTTCATGATCATCCAGGACCGCCACCTGCGCGAGAAGGTCAATCATGCCCGTTGCGGCATGGTCGACAGCGTCAACCCGCTGGGCATGGAAGCGACCCGCGTCGCCTACAGCGAAGCCGCCCCCTGGCTGGTCGCGCTGAAGGACTACCTGCAGGGCAACCGCGATTACCTGGTCGACGCCGTGCGCAGCCGTTTGCCGGGCATTACGATGAATGTGCCGCAAAGCACCTACCTGGCCTGGCTCGACTGCTCGGCCCTGGGGCTGGACAACCCGCAACAGTTTTTCCTCGAACAGGCCATGGTCGGCTTGAGCCCGGGCCTGGATTTCGGCGATGGCTGCCAACAGTTCGTGCGCCTGAACTTCGGCTGCCCGCGGTCGTTGCTGGAGGAAGGGATTGCTCGGATGGAGCGCAGTTTGCGTCACCGTAACGGCTGATCCCGATTTGCCCGCGAAAAACGATATCGCGGTGCAACAGACACGCCGGCAAGCCTGGCTCGCCTGTAGGAGTCAGGCTTGCCGGCGAAGACGATCGCAAGGCGCTGGTCGGGCCGGTGAATAGGCTGGCTGAAGATCTGTCGACGTTCCGGGGCAAGCTTGGGTTGAACTGAGTCTTGTAGCGTCTGGACGGACGTCTTCGCTGGCAAGCCAGCTCCTACAGGTGATCGCATTCCCCTGTAGGAGCTGGCTTGCCAGCGAAGCTTTTATGGTCCTACAGAATGCGGTAGAGCAACCGCTCGATGCGCACCCGGCTTACCCGCTTGAGAAACTTCGCCACCCCCGCCGGGTAATCCGGCAGGGTTTGCAGGTCCTGGTAGCGCTCGATGCGCCGGGTGTGCTCGAAGATCTGTGCAAGCTCGGTGCGGCGGGGTTCGAGCAATTCGTTTTGCGGATCATCGATCAGCAAGGCGTTTTCCAGATCGAGACGAAACGCCCGCGGATTTAGGTTGTTGCCGGTCAGCAAGGTGTAGCGCTGATCGACCCACATGCCCTTGAGGTGGTAGGTGTTGTCGCCGTCCTTCCACAAGTGCAGGTTCAACTGGCCGCTGTCGATGTTGCGCTGATGCCGCTTGGCAAAGCGGCGCAAGCTGATTTCGTAGAGATACGGCAGCGCCGAGATCACCTTGAACGGCTCGCTCGGCGGGATGTAGAAGTCGTTGGCGGTCTTGTCTCCGACCACGATGTCGATCTTCACCCCCCTGGCCAGCGCCCGGTTGATTTCCCGGGTCACCGCCAAGGGCAGGTTGAAGTACGGCGTGCAGATGGTCAGCTGCTGCCGGGCGCTGCCGATCAGCTCGCCAATCACCCGGCTCAACGGATTGTTCTTGCCTACGCCCAGCAGCGGGCTGACCGACAGGCCATCTTTGTCCGTGGTGCCCTGGGTCGTGTCGTAGGCCGCGTGCTTGAGACGGCTGCGCAGGTCGCCGATGTCGTTGCGCAGGCTGCGGGTGGTCGGCAGGTTTGGCAGGTCCAGGCGATGCACCGCCTTTGAAGCCACCAGGCCGTGCTGTACCAGGTGATGCATCGAGTCGGCCAGCGCGCGATTGTGCAGCAGGTGGTAACGGTCGTACCGGTACTTGTCGAACTTGTGCAGGTAGACGTTGTTCAGGCTCGCACCGCTGTAGATCACGCAGTCATCGATGACAAAACCCTTCAAGTGCAACACGCCAAACAGCTCGCGGGTTTGCACGGGCACGCCGTACACCGGCACGACGCTTTGGTGGGTGCGGGTCATTTCCTGATACCAGGCCGAGTTGCCCGGCTGCTTGCCGGCACCGATCAGCCCGCGCTGGGCGCGCAGCCAGTCAACGACCACCGCCACTTCCAGTTCCGGCCGTGCCAGCTTGGCCGCGTGCAAGGCGTCGAGAATTTCCTGGCCGGCCTCGTCCTGTTGCAGGTACAGCGCAACGATATAGATGCGCTGGGTGGCGCTGGCGATTTTTTCCAGCAGGCAACGGCGGAACTCGGCGGCGCCAGAGAGGATGGTGACGGCATCGGCGGTCAGCGGGAAACTGCGCAGTTTGGGCAGCAGGGGGCGTTTGAAAAGCGACGGCATAGGGCTCGCAATGGGTCGAATCCGAAGAACCCGAGAGCTTACACCATCGTTCGGTTCGGGTCTTGCGATGAGGCTCATACCCTATAGAAGATCGCAGCCTTCGGCAGCTCCTACAGAGATCAGTGTAGGAGCTGCCGAAGGCTGCGATCTTTTGATCTCAGAAACAGGTTGACCATGGAGAACGATCGTTCTACTGTATCCACATGAACAAGATAACCAGCAACGACACACGCGACATCATTCTGGATGTCACCGAAAAGTTGATCTACAAAAGTGGCATTGCCGCCACGGGCATGGATCTCCTGGTGAAAACCGCCGGCGTCTCCAGAAAAAGTATCTATCGCTACTTCGCCAGCAAGGAGGAGCTGACCGTCGCTGCCCTGCAACGCCGGGATGAACGCTGGATGCAGTGGTACAGAAGCGAAGTCGGACAGGCCCAGACGCCAGCCGAACGCCTGCTCAACCTGTTCACCGTACTCACGTCCTGGTTTGCCAGCGAAGGTTTTCGCGGCTGCGCATTCATCAACACCAGCGGTGAAACCGGCGATCCGCAGGACCCGGTGCGCCTGGTCGCCAGGGACCACAAACAGAAGCTGCTCGACTACGTGTGCGAGCTGTGTACCGAATATGGCGCTGAAGATCCGCAGATGCTGGCCAAACAGCTGCTGATCCTGATTGACGGAGCCATTACCGTCGCGCTTGTCATGGGTGACCACAGGGCTGCCGATAATGCGCAATGCATGGCGCGGAAGTTATTGGACCTGTAATAACTTGATCAAGACCGACAACTTGTTTGAACTTTAATTTAATAGGGAGACATGAAATGTCTAACGCCGAAGTTCGTCCGCCATTGCCGCCGTTCACCCGTGAATCGGCCATTGAAAAAGTTCGCCTGGCCGAAGATGGCTGGAACTCCCGCGACCCGGAGCGCGTTTCGCTGGCCTACACCCTGGACACGAAATGGCGAAACCGCGCCGAGTTCGCCTACAACCGCGAAGAAGCCAAGGGCTTTCTGACGCGCAAATGGGCCAAGGAACTGGATTATCGCCTGATCAAGGAGCTTTGGGCGTTTACCGATAACCGCATCGCCGTGCGATATGCCTATGAATGGCACGACGATTCGGGCAATTGGTTCCGCTCCTATGGCAACGAAAACTGGGAGTTCAACGAAGACGGCCTGATGGCGCGGCGCTTCGCCTGCATCAACGACATGCCGATCAAGGAAAGCGAGCGCAAGTTCCACTGGCCGCTGGGGCGTCGTCCTGACGACCATCCGAGCCTGTCGGACCTCGGCCTGTAACCCGGCACTGATCGTTCCCACGCAGAGTGGACTGACCCCGAAATGTTGGACGATCGTAAATCTATACCTGAACAGATCGAGCCCTGTATTCAACAGGGCTCAGTCCGTTTAGCTTCAGTTTGATGCGTTGGTGATTGTAATAGTGGATGTAGTC
>NZ_NOIO01000049.1:0-18413 GCF_014596605.1 Pseudomonas sp. PSB11 | reverse complement strand
GGCGCAAGCGCACCTGGGGGCTCGAAAGTGAGGGGGTAATCATCACGTGCTTGAGAGGCATATTCGTAGCCCACAGGTGCATGTTCCTTCCCTGATCAAAACTGACTTCCAGACACCGAAGTATGGAGGAGGAAAGGAACGGACAACCTATATCGAGAGGCCGAGTGGAGGTTCTGCGCAGTGGGTAAACCGGCAAGGATGCCGGTTTAGCCGCGCTGGGCCATGGATGGCCCATCGCGGCGACCCACGGAGCAGGACCGGAGCGAGGGTATGGCGAGCCCTAGCGAGCCACCGAACGCCAGGGGCAAGAGCCCTTGGTTACTTAGGGCCGGGCGGCGTTCCGTTTTTCCAAGTGACTCGCCGTAAGGGCCAAACCCTAAGTAGCCGTTACCGCAGCAACGGATATACACCCAGCCTAAACTACAAATCTGCGGGGCTTCATCATGCGGGTTATCGGCGCGATTAAACGTTGCCCGCCAGCTTCCCGCCCGTCAACCGACGCTTGTACGCACTGTCACGATTGGCCAGCCACCAGTACAGCGGCGACGTAATCAACAGGCCCACCAACCAGGACAAATCCGCGCCGTTGATGTGCTCGGAAATCGGTCCGACGTACAGCGGCGTGTTCATGAACGGGATCTGCACCACGATGCCGATCGCGTAGGCGAGCAGCGCCTGGGGATTGTAGCGACCGTAGATACCGCCATCGACGTGGAAGATCGAATCGATGTCGTACTTGCCTTTGTGAATGGCGTAGAAGTCGATCAGGTTGATCGCCGTCCACGGCACCAACACCACCAGCAATACCAACACCATGTCGACGAAGTGGCCGATGAAGTCAGCGGAGGCACCGACGGCGGCAAAGCAGCAGGCCGCGAGCACAATGACCGAGAGCACGGCGCGGCTCTTGGCGGTGGGGATCCAGCGGTAGGCGAAGGTTTGTACCAGGGTGATCAGCGACAGCACGGCGCCATAGAGGTTGAGCGCGTTGTGGCTGATGACGCTGAGCAGGAACAGCACCAGCATCAGCGGGCCGATGGATCCGGTGGCGAGCTTGACCGCGTCCATGGTGTCCATGCCGACCGGCGTGGCCAGTACGGCGACGGCGCCGAAGACAAACGAGAGGCTGGAACCGAGCACCGTGCCCAGGTAGGTGGTCCAGAAGGTAGCCGCCACGGGCACGTTGGCCGGCAGGTAGCGCGAGTAGTCGGACACGTAGGGTGCGAAGGCGATTTGCCACAGCGCGGCCAGGGAAACCGTTGCCAGCCAGCCGGAAATGTTGAAACCGCCACGGGTGAGGAAATCGTCCGTCTGCACGTGGGTCAGGATGTAACCGAAGCCCAGCACGATGCCGATGCCCAATACCCAGGTGCCGATACGGTTGAGCACGTGGATGAAGCGATAGCCGATGATGCCGATGATGCCCGAACCCAGGGCACCAATGACGATGCCCACCGGTACCGGCACACTATCAACCACGCCGTGCAGGGATTTGCCGGCCAGCACGATGTTGGACGCGAAGAAGCCGATGTACATGACGCCGGCGATCAGCACCACCAGCAGCGCACCCAGGGAGCCGAACTGGGCGCGGCTCTGGATCATCTGCGGGATACCCATCTGCGGTCCCTGGGCCGAGTGCAGGGCCATCAGCACGCCGCCGACCAGGTGGCCAACGAGGATGGCGACGATGCCCCAGACCAGGTTCAGGTGGAACATCTGCACGCCGAGGGCGCCGGTGACGATGGGCAAGGGGGCGATGTTGCCACCGAACCACAGGGTGAACAGGTCTCGGGTCTTGCCATGACGATCTTGCGGCGGCACGTAGCCGATCGTGTGTTTCTCGATGAGCGGGGCGCTCGTTGCTGCAGTGGTTACCATGATGAACTCCAAGGCAAAGTGAGTACGTGGACGTACTTCGGTGAGCGCCGCGCGAACGACGCTTTTCTTGTTGGAGCGATCATGTGCAATGGATCGGGATAGATAAATTAGTAAGTTTGTTGCCTCAAACCTTAAAAAATATATGCCGTGGCTGCGCTCGCCTCCGGTATGTTCAGCCTTGACGCAAAACCCTTGTGGGCGCTGTCGATTCCTTGACTTTCCGGAGGTCCCCATGGCCGCTTACAACCTGCGCCAACTCAGATATTTCGTCACAACGGCCGACTGCGGCAGCGTGGCCGAGGCTTCGCGCAAGCTCTATATCGCGCAGCCATCGGTGTCGACGGCGATCAAGCACCTGGAAGAGAGTTTTGGCGTGCAACTGTTCATCCGCCATCACGCCCAGGGCGTCTCACTGACGCCGAGCGGCTCGCGGTTCTACCGCAAGGCCCAGGAGCTGCTGCGGGTCGCCCATGAGTTTGAGCAAAATGCCCTGGCGGACAACGACGTGGTGGCGGGGCAGATTGACATCGGCTGTTTTGAAACCGTGGCGCCGCTGTACCTGCCGCGCCTGATCGCCGGTTTCAAGGCACGTTGGCCGGGGGTGGAAATCCGCATTCGCGATGGCGAGCAGCAGGAGTTGGTGCAAGCGTTGACCGCCGGCAGTATCGACATGGCCATGGTCTTCGAACACGACCTGGACAGCACGATCGAGACGGTGGCACTGATGCCGCCGCAGCAACCCTACGCCTTGCTTCCCGCGGACCACCGCTTCGCGCAGCAGGCGAAAGTTTCGCTGCACGACCTGGTGCTGGAGCCGATGATCCTGCTGGATGTGGTGCCCAGCCGAACCTATTTCGTGAGCATCTTCGAAGAGCGCGGGCTGACGCCCAATATCGTCTTCAGTTCGCCTTCGATCGAAATGGTACGGGGGATGGTAGGACGGGGTTTCGGCTTTTCGATCCTGGTGACCAAACCGTTTTCCGAATACACCTATGACGGGCAAAAAGTCGTGTGCGTGCCGCTGGCCGAAGCCGTGACCGGCTCCGGGTTGTCCGCGGCGTGGTTGCGCAGGGCGCAGCTGACCAAGCCGGTGCAGCTGTTCGTGGACTACTGTCAGGAAGAACTGGCCCGACTCTACACCTGAGTCCTGGGCCAGTTATCAGTTGCTGATCGCCAACAGCATCCGTTGCAGCATCGCATCGCAGCCCTGTAGTTGTTCCAGGCTGACGAACTCATCGGGTTTATGGCCTTGCTCCATGCTGCCCGGGCCACACACCACCGTCGGGATTCCCGCCGCATCGAACAGGCCGCCCTCGGTGCCGAACGCCACCGTGCCGAAGTCCCGGGAACCGGAAAATGCAGCGATCAATTCAGCGGCTTCGCTGCGGGCATCGGTGGCCAGGCCGGGGTACGCCGACAATTCACTGAAACGGATCTCGCTGTGCTCACTCACGGCGCGCATGCGCGGCAACAGTTGCTGCTCGGCGTAGGCCTGCAGTTCCTGCGCCACCCGGCGCGGGTCATGTGAGGGCAGGGCGCGTACTTCGAAGTCGAAGCGGCAGTCGGCCGGGACGATGTTCAAGGCCTTGCCGCCGCCAATCACGCCGGTCTGCACCGTGGAGAACGGTGGATCGAAACGCGCGTCATGGAGCTCGGGGGCCTTGAGCCGTTGGCCGATGCGCCCCAGTTCACTGACCAGCTCGGCCGCGTATTCGATGGCATTCACCCCAAGCGGGGCGTAGGCCGAATGGCAGGCGTGACCGTGGATGTCACAGCGCATCGCCAGCTTGCCCTTGTGGCCCAGCACCGGTTTGAGTTCGGTGGGTTCGCCAATGATGCACAGCATGGGTTTGACCGGTCGTTGTTCCAGGGCCTTGAGCAGGGAGCGTACGCCCAGGCAGCCGACTTCTTCATCGTAGGACAGGGCGATATGCACCGGCAGTCGCAACGAGGCCTGCACCAGCGATGGCACCAGGGCGAGCACGCAGGCGATGTAGCCCTTCATGTCCGCCGTGCCGCGACCGTACAGTTTGCCCCCTAGTTCGGTGAGCTGGAACGGCGCAACGGTCCACGGCTGGCCGTCGACGGGCACCACGTCGGTGTGCCCCGAGAGCACGATGCCTGGCCGGTCCGCCGGGCCGATCGTGGCAAACAGATTGGCCTTGCTGCGCTCCTGGTTGTAGACCAGTTGGCACGGCACATCGAAACCTGCGAGGTAGTCGCGGACAAACTCGATCAGGTGCAGGTTGGATTCGCGGCTGGTGGTGTCGAACGCCACCAGCGTTGCGAGCAGATCGCGGCTGGCGCTCATCGATCGTCTCCGGCGACACCATAGCCAGGGGACCTGTCGGGCGCCAGGGCGCGGTCGATATAGTCCTGGACTTGCGGACGGTAGGCCTGCCAGAGTTTTTGCAGCTGGCCAATCGGGTCTTCATCGGCCCAGTCGACCCGCAGGTTGACGATCGGCCAGGTCAGTTCCCCGACAACCAGCACCGCAGCCGAATGCACCGGCCCGGCTTCGCCACCGGCCGCCATGCCACCTTGCATCGCCGCGAGCAATCGGTCGGCCAGATGGCCTTCGGCCTGTTCGAAGGCGCTGACCATGGCCTCGATTACGCCGGGGGCCGCGAGCATGTTGCCGGCCGCCACGCATTGCTCGCCGGACACCGCATTGTGCTTGCCCAGGGTTTGCGCACCGCTGAAGTGCGCGGTGCGGCCGAGGTGGTCGATGGCAATGATCTGCCGGTACTGGCTGTAGCCGTTGCGTGTCAGCACCTTGTCCAGGGCCCCGGCAGGTGCGAGGCCTTGCTCCATCAGGGCGAGGGTTTCCGGGCCAAGGGAGGGCAGGGTGATGTTTTGCGTGGAGACGGCACCCACACCGGGCAGCAACCAGGGGCAGCGGGCGCCGACGGCGATGCTCGAGGAGCTGATGGCGATGCCGAACTGGCCGGTTTCGGGGCAGCGGGCGGCGATGGAAAAGGTCATGGCTGTGCTCCTTATTCCGGGATCACCGCGATTACATCAATCTCCATCAGCCACTGCGGCTGACCCAATGCCGTCACCACCAGCCCGGTGGAAATCGGGAACACGCCTTTGAGCCACTTGCCCACTTCCTGATACACCGGTTCGCGGTAGCGCGGGTCGATCAGGTAGGTGGTGGTCTTGACGATGTGGCTCAGGTCGCTGCCGGCTTCTTCCAGCAGTTGCTTGACGTTGCGCATGGCTTGCTCGGTCTGTGCCCGCGGATCGCCGAGGCCAACGAGGTTACCTTCGAAATCGGTGCCGACCTGGCCACGCACATAGACGGTATTGCCGGCGCGGACGGCCTGGCACAGGTCGTTGTCCAGGCTCTGGTTCGGGTAGGTTTCCTTGGTGTTGAACATGCGGATGCGGGTATGGGTTGGCGTAGTCATTTAAAACTCCTGAAGTATGGGGCCCGGCGCGGTTCACGCGCCGGGCAGATATCAAGCGCTGACGGTTGTCTTGTTAGCGGCCGGGGCGTTTTCGGCCTCCCGTTGGCCAGCATCGCGGTACTCGAGGTAGGTGCGCTGGATGGCGATGTGATCAGCCACATACTTGGCGTCATGCCACACGCCCCAGATGAACGAGGAGCCACGGCGGGACTGCCAGGGCAGGCCAAGGAAATACACGCCAGGTTCGCTGGACACACCGCGCTGGTGCTGCGGCTTGCCGTTGTCGTCAAAGGCGTCGACCTTCAGCCAGCTGTAGTCCACGGCAAAACCGGTGGCCCAGATGATCGATGTCACGCCGGCCTTGGCCAGGTCGAGCTCGAGGATCGGCTGGGTGACACAGTCCGGCTCCGGGAAGGTATGACGCGCCTCGGGTTCTTCCGGCAGGTCCAGGCCATTGCGTTCAATGTAGGCATCGGCGGCATCGAGCAGCGCCAGGTAGTTCTCATCGCCCCGCGCCAGGTTCTCCGCCAGGTTCGGCTGGAAGGTCGCCACGCTGCCATTGAACGCTTGGGTCAGGCCCACCAGCACCATGCCGGCATGCGCCAGGCCACGGAAATCCACGGTGCGACCACCCTGGGCGCCACTGACGGCGATGGTCACGTGTTCGCGACCGGGTTTCATGGCGGCCTGGTCCCATTCGCCGAGCACGCCCAGCCACCAGCAGAAATCGCGATTGCGATAGGCGCGGGGCGGGCGATCGTGGGCCCCCACCGACAGGTAGACCTGCTTGCCCGAGCGCTGCAGTTCATCGGCGATCTGCACCCCCGAGGAACCTGCGCCCACCACCAGCACGGCGCCCTCGGGCAATTGTCCGGGATTGCGATAGTCGGCGGAGTGGATCTGCAGTAATTGTGCATCTTTGGGGGCGATCGGCGGGATCACCGGACGCTGGAAGGGCCCCGTGGCAGCCACCACGCGGCTGGCCTCGATCACGCCTTGGGAGGTCTCGATGGTGAAGCCCGGGCGGCCGACATTGCGTTCGACTTTCTTCACTTCCACGCCGGTGCGGATCGGCGCCTTGAACTTGCGGGCATACGCTTCGAAGTAATCGGCCACGCGCTCCTTGGGGGCAAAACTATCGGGGCTGATATCGTCGAATTCCAGGCCCGGAAAACGGTCGTGCCAGGCCGGACCATTGGCCACCAGCGAATCCCAGCGGCCGGTGCGCCAGCGCTCGGCGATACGGTTGCGCTCCAGCACCAGGTGCGGCACGCCGAGCTTGCTCAGGTGTTCACTCATGGCGACGCCGGCCTGGCCGGCGCCAACAATCAAGGTATCTATTATTGTTTTATCAATGGTCATCTCTTTGCCCTTCGAAGTTGGATTAAGGTCTGCGTCGACCTGCCATTTCTTGGGCTCAAGACTAGGGATCAGCCTGATATCGGTAAAATATTATTAAGCTGGCATTTGAGTATAAATAATTGATGCAGAGCGTTTGGGGCGGCGGATTGACCGGGCTTGGGATTGAACGTTCGTCGGCCCGAACGCTGTAAACACTGCAATATCCTGCCCGTTCCATCACGGCTGCTAAGCTTCGACCTTGCCACGTCCTGGCCTGCCTATGGCCGGTGTCACACGTGGCCAGGGAGTAGGACTCCCGTACCCACATCCCCCTTCACTGGAAGGGGCAAACGATTGTCGGCAACCTGCACGGAGGCAGGCAATGGTGATCAAAAATACAGGTCCTGCAAGTGCCGAGGGTACTGCCGTGCCGCTCGATCCTGATGAGATGGAGCAGGTGCTGGCGTTGCTGCTGGCCAGTCCGTTGTTCGCCAGGTCCAGGCGCATGGGCAGCCTGCTGCGTTTTCTGGTCGAGCACGACCTGCAATCGCCCACTATCCCCCTGACCGAGCACGCCATTGGCATCGCCGTGTTTCGTCGGGATCCGGCGGTGTATTGCACCGGTGACGATCCGGTGGTGCGGGTGCAGGTGGGGCGGCTGCGCCGCAAACTCGCCAGCCATTACGCCACGGTGGGGCGGCAGGAGCCTGTGAGGCTGAGCATTCCACCCGGTTGTTATCGCCTGGCCTATCAGCGGCTGCGGCCCCACTCATTGACCGCGCACCATCCTGTGTTGCAGATCCAGCCCTTTACCTGCATTACCCGTGAGGGCGATGACTTTACCCGTGGCTTGTGCGAGGAGCTCAGTTGTCGCCTGTTCGAGTCGTTCGAGCAGGCACAGACCGGTGGCAACCACGTGTTGATAAGGATGCCGCGCAGCCCTGTGAAAACAGCGGATGCGCGGTGTGGCGGCCGTTACTGCTATTGCCTGGAAGGCAGCGTACGGGTCGAGCCGGCGCGGGTCCGGGCGTCGCTGCGGTTGGTGGATGTGGCGCAGGGGAGGATTCGCTGGTCTGCACAGTTCGATCGCAACCAACCCTATGGCATCGCTACCCAGGAGGACCTGGCAGCCTCTATCTGTCTGTCGTTGACGGGCTATTTTGCACGAGGCACGTTCGACGAATAGACGGGGCAACCGCGAGGTTGCCCCGGTGTGCGCCCGTCAAACGGTTTTCCATTGACCGCCTTCGTAAAGGCGACCTGCGGTGTTATCGAACGTCAGGTCGATTTCGATCGCCTTGGAGCGTGAGGTACTGAACATGGTGCTGGTCTGCACATCCTGTTCGAACCACACGAGGATGGTTTCCACGGGGGTCAGTACGGTGTTGCCGGTGACCACCTGATTGACGGCCACGTAGATCGGCGTGCTGACCTGGTTGCCATCGATGCCGGTGGACAACTGGTTGATGCCAGGATGGATCGGCGCGAAGTTGTTGACGAACGTCACGGACACCTCAGGGCCGCCCGTTACTGCCGGGCTCAGCAGGCCGTGCTCATCGAGTGTCGAAGTTTGCCCCAGACCGATATTGACGATATTGGTCGAGACTTTGACTTGCACGTTTTCCTTGAACACGTTGGAGGCGAACAGCTGATACAGCGGCGTCCAGCTGAATTCGTTGTTGCTGAGGTAAGCACTGTAGGACTGCCAGACCACGTTGTAGTCGGCCGTGCCGACTTTCTTGGCAAAGCACAGCTTGTAGCCGGACTTTTTCAGCAGGGTCAGGTCGCCGGGGGCAATTTCAATGGTGACGGTTTTTTGTGAAGCCGCCAGGACGGACCTGAAGACCCGACCGTAATCGGTGGACTTCAGCGCGGTGGTTGCACCCATGATCGACTTGACGGCTTCTTGCACATCGTTGTGAAGCTGCTGGCTTTGTTGGCTGACAGCGATTGATTTGCTCATGGCTCCCTCTTCCTTGGTGGTGTGTTGGGCAGTCGGTGGGCGCGAGCGGTCTAGCCGGTCGGTCCATCGAAGGTTTCAATCTAGGCGCAAGGGGCAGGGTGCCCAAGTGTCATGGCGTTACAGGCGAGTAACCGGGTTGTATCAATGGCGCCAACTGCAAGGCGGCCAACCGGCCGGCTCCCACCTGTGCCATCGTGCTTATTTGTAGGCAGTTTCCGTATTTAAGTGCGAAATTTCCCAAAGTGCATTGGAGGGGTGGAATGTGGAAGTAGGATAGTTCACTGTTGTTGTAGGAGAGCGAAAAAAATCTTGTGCATGGATTTATATTGAAATGAAGTTTTAAAGTTACAGCGAAAACTTTTTTTTTGACTGTCTAGAATTATCTCGCCGGGTCTTGCAAATTGTTGCCAGGGCAGTGGCTGTCACGATAAAACGGGAGGGGTTATGGCTTCAAGCAGTTTCCAGAATGAAGTGCCGAAGGCGCGGGTCAATATAAAACTCGACCTGCATACCGGCGGTGCGCAGAAGAAAGTCGAATTACCGCTCAAGCTGATGGTCATGGGTGACTACAGTAATGGCAGGGAACAGCGTTCTTTATCCGCTCGGAGCAAGTTCTCAATCAACAAAAACAACTTTGATAGCGTCTTGGCTGAGTTTACTCCGGTCTTGAAAGTGGCCGTGGAAAACACCCTGGCCGATGACGCTGGCGACACCTCGGTCGAGTTGAGTTTCCAGCACATGAAGGACTTCGAACCGGAGCAGGTAGCGCGGCAAATCCCGCACCTGCGCGCGCTTTTGGCTATGCGCAACCTCTTGCGCGACCTCAAGTCGAACCTGCTGGACAATGCCACCTTTCGTCATGAGCTGGAACGTATCCTCAAGGATGATGCGCTAAGTGACGAGTTGCGAGCCGAGTTGGCCGCGCTGGTGCCGGAAGAAAATCGTTAATCCACTTCGGTTCGTTTAAAGGGAATTTACCTTAATGTCCATCGAAAGTTCTAACGTGCAATCGCGCGGCGCTACAGTGTTGTCGGAAGAAAAGGGCGTATATGGCGCGCTGTTTGGAAAAATCAATCTCCACCCAATCGAAACGCTGAGTAGTATCGAGGTATTTCAAAATACCGAGGCGCTGTCCGAAGTGTCCGCTGATGAGCGAGTCACGGCGGCAGTCAGTGTGTTCCTTGAACTGCTTAAGCAGTCTTCGCAGAAAGTCGAACGCCTGGATAAAGTGCTGCTGGACGAACATATTGCAGCCTTGGATGCGCAAATCAGCCGGCAACTCGATGCGGTGATGCACCACCCCGATTTCCAGCGAGTCGAGTCAACCTGGCGCGGGGTCAAGTCGCTGGTCGACCAGACCGATTTTCGTCAGAACGTGCGCATTGAATTGCTCGATATCAGTAAGGAGCATCTGGTCCAGGATTTCGACGATGCACCGGAAATTGCCCAAAGCGGCCTGTACATGCATACCTACACCCAGGAGTACGACACTCCGGGTGGGGAGCCCATTGCCGCCGCAATCTCCAACTATGAGTTCGATTGCAGGCCGCAGGATATCGCCCTGCTGCGCAACATTTCCAAAGTCGCGGCCGCCGCGCACATGCCCTTCATTGGCACGGTCGGCCCGGCCTTCTTCGGCAAGCGCTCGATGGAAGAAGTGGCCGCCATCAAGGACATCGGCAACTATTTTGACCGTGCCGAATACCTGAAATGGAAAGCGTTTCGCGACAGTGACGACGCCCGCTACATCGGCCTGGTCATGCCCCGTGTCCTGGGGCGCCTGCCTTATGGGCCGGACACCGTCCCGGTGCGCAGCTTCAACTATGTCGAGAGCGTCAAGGGCCCTGACCACGACAAGTACTTGTGGACCAGCGCCTCGTTCGCCTTTGCCGCCAACATGGTCAAGAGCTTCATCGCCAATGGCTGGTGCGTGCAGATCCGCGGGCCGCAGTCGGGCGGCGCAGTCACTGAATTGCCGATCCACCTGTACGACCTTGGCACCGGCAACCAGGTGAAGATCCCTTCGGAAGTCATGATCCCGGAGACCCGCGAATTCGAATTCGCGGACCTCGGTTTCATCCCGCTGTCGTATTACAAGAACCGCGACTACGCGTGCTTCTTCTCGGCCAACTCAACTCAGAAAGCTGCCCTGTATGACACCGCCGATGCGACCGCCAACAGCCGGATCAATTCGCGCCTGCCGTACATTTTCCTGCTGTCGCGGATCGCGCATTACCTGAAGCTGATCCAGCGCGAGAACATCGGCACCACCAAGGACCGGCGCTTGCTCGAACTGGAACTGAACAAGTGGATCGGCGGGCTGGTGACCGAAATGACCGACCCGGGCGACGACCTGCAGGCCTCGCATCCGCTGCGTGATGCCAAGGTGACCGTGGAAGACATCGAGGACAACCCGGGCTTCTTCCGCGTCAAGCTGTATGCCGTGCCGCACTTCCAGGTGGAGGGCATGGACGTCAATCTTTCGCTGGTGTCGCAGATGCCCAAGCTCAAGGCCGGCGGCGGTCGCGGAGTAACCGGGTCTTGAAAATCGACCGTCCCGTATGGTCTGCGGGGGCACTGCTGTGCCCCCAGCAGTTCCAGCAACAGGCACGCTGGGAAGCCTGGTCCAACGAACGTCTGGCGCATTTGTCCCTGGTCCATCCCTGGGGTGTCCAGGCGGTGGCGTTCGACCTGGAGACCCTGCGCCTGGGCAAGCTCAAGGCCACCCGTTTGTGCCTGCGCATGCCTGACGGCACCTGTATTGATACTGATCTGGTGGATCGCCTGCCTTCTGCGCTGGAAGTGGCCCATCTGCTTGCCAGTGAAGTTCAGGACGCTACGGTGCTATTGGCCTTGCCGCTCGAACAGGCCAATGGCAACAACTGTCTGCTCGATACCACCAAGGTCGAGCGGCCGATGCGCTATCGCCAGGACTGGCGCAACGTGCAGGATTTGTACGATGGCGAGGCGCAACAGATCGGCGTGCTCGAACACGTGCTGAGCTTGCGTTTTGCCCACGACGACAACGCCGATTACCTGACCTGCCCGATCGCGCGCCTGCTGCGGGACGGGCAGGGTGCATGGGGCATCGACAGCGCTTATGTGCCGCCATTGCTCGAATTCGCGGCTCATCCTGGATTGCTGGCTCAGCTGGATAACCTGCTGACCCAGTTGTCCGCCAAGCGCCAACGGCTGATGGGCATGCGTCGTGAAAGTAACCAGCGCATGGCCGATTTTGCCGTAGCCGATGTATCGCTGTTCTGGCTGCTCAATGCCTTGAACACCTATCAACCGATTCTGGCTGATCTGAAGGCCCATCCGGCACAGCATCCCGAGCAGGTTTATCGGGAACTGGCCAAGTTGGCCGGAGGCCTGCTGACCTTTTCCCTTGAACACGATATCGAGCAGATCCCGCCTTACCGGCATGAGCATCTGGAAAGCGTCTTTGCACCGCTGTTGCGCCTGGTTTCCACCTTGCTGGAGGCCAGCCTGCCTTCGCGTGTCGTTGCCCTGGAGCTTACGCAGGACGGCGCCAATCGCTGGAGGGTCAGCCTCAATGACCCACGTCTGCGTGAGCGTGAAGGTGCGGATTTCTATCTGTCAGTGCGTTGCCGCTTGCCGGCAGCACAGGTGCAGAGCCAGTTCCCGCGCTTGTGCAAGATCGGCACGCCGGATGAAGTCGATCAGCTGATCAACGCTGCGCTCGACGGTGTGCCGTTGCAGTCGCTCAGCCATGTCCCGGCTGCCATTCCACTGAGGCTGGAAAACCAGTATTTCGCCCTGGATCTCGACCACGCCAAGGGCCAGGCGGTGCTTGCTGCGGGGGTCTGCGCTTTCTACGTCCCGAGCACGTTGGCCGAGGTCAAACTTGAACTCTTCGCGGTGTTGCGCACATGAACTTGAAAGCCTCAAGAAAACCTGCCGCACTGGCAGTGGATATCGACGCGTTGCTGCAGGACAGCTACCTGCTGGTGGTGGAACTGCGTCAGGGGGCATCAACGCTCGATGGTACGGCGCTGTGGGACCTTTGCGTCAAGCAGGTCGAGCATGTTCGCCAGTTGCTCGAGCACGCCGGCCTGGCCCCGCGCAGCATCGATCACATCAGCCATGCCCAGTGCGCTTTGCTCGATGAAACCGTACTCCGTATCGAAACGCAGGCTCGCGATGCCTGGACGAAAGAGCCCTTGCAAGCGAAGTTCTTCAATCGCCACCAGGCGGGCGAGTTCCTGTATGAAGACATGCGCGAAGTCTTGCGTGAGCCTGCACCTGATCCACTGGTGCTGACGGTGTTCCATCGGGTGTTGATGCTGGGCTTCCAGGGGCGTTACCGCGATGCCGGCGACCCTGAGCGCGAGCAGTTGTTGAGCGCGTTCCATGTGCAGGTCGCACCTTTGGGACTCAGCCGTTCGCTGGCGACAACAGTGAAGATCGGACAGCGACTGCGCATGCGTTTGTGGACACATTCGCCGCTGGCCCATGGTCTGCTTGTGGGGATGCTCTTCGTCGGTTTGTGGTGGGGGCTTGACCAACTGTTGGCCAATCTCCTCAACTCGGTTTTGCCTGGTGAGGCCTGAAATGAGGCCAATGACACTGGCCCAGATGCGCGGTCTCTGGTTGTGGGCGGGCGCGCTGTCATTGGCCTTGCTGATGGTCGTGCCATTGACCTGGGGGTTGCGGGCAATGGCTGTTCTGGCCGTTGTCTGCGTCATGGTCCTGGCTTGGAGGCGGCTGGGGCGCCGCGCAATGTGCGCATCATTGACTTTGGCCGAGAATACATCGTTGCCTCCGGCAGCCTACCGCCAACCGTTGGTGCTGGTCTGTGGCGATGGTCTTGTGGAGTTGTTCGGCGAGACACCCGTGGAACAACTGGCCTTGCGCACAACCCGCCAGGGTTGCTATCTGCGGGTACCCGAGCTTGAGCAACTGCCTGCGCTCACCACCAGCCTGATGACACTGCGCCCGGAATGGAGTAGGCAGCTCAGCGTCATGTTCATCGTCAATCCGGCCGAGCAGGACGACAGTGCCGTACTGGCTGCACGGGTGCGTGCTTTGCGTTATCAGCTAGGTATCGTCCGAAAGGGCGGCATTGCGTTGCCGCTACTGTTGACGACTTACTTGCAAGCCCCGGCCGCAGAAGGCGCCTGGTTCAGTTGGGAGGACGCGGAGGATAGTCCCAGGGTACGCGAGGCCGGAGCCTGCATCAGCCTGGCCGACTGGCAAAGGCACCCTGCAGACAGTGCAACGCGCGCGGCCCGCATGCACGCCAGCGTAAAACTGAACAGTGTCGTGGCATGGCTCGATCACGCGGTATTGCCTCACTTGTCGCCCCGAGGTGCCCGCGATCCTGAGGGTCTGCCGAAGGTTTGTGCTGTCACCTTCGTACCGCTGCTCGCGCAATCAGTCACGGGCAATTTGTGGCAACAATGGCTGCGCAACAAGGTTGCACTGCTTGACGCCAGGCAAGCTGAGCCGGGGCAGGGTGTATCCATGCCTTTCCCCGATCCGTTGCTGGCGCTGCTTCCCATGCAGGCTCAACGCGCTCCCTTGCGCCGTGCGAACGTCATCGCCTGGTGGTTGTTCGCCGTTGCCGGGATAACAGCGTTGGCCAGCTCGGCCTGGCAGAACACCCTGTTGGTCCGCCAGGTCAGTGACGACTTGCGTCGTTACGACGCCATCCCGGTGACAGGGCAACCCGAGCGGCCCGAATTCATTCAGCGCGAGCAGGCGCTGGCGGTGCTGCGCGAGGATGCCCTGCGCCTGGACAGCTACTACCGACATGGCGCTCCCCTGGCGCTCGGACTCGGCCTTTATCGAGGCGAGCGCTTGCGCATCCGGCTGCAGTCGACGATTGCCGGTCACCGTCATCCTTTGCAGGCGCCAAGACTTACGGGCAATTCAACGCCGGTGCGCCTGGACAGCCTGTCGTTGTTCAACACGGGCAGCGCCCAGCTCAAAGCCGGCTCGACGAAGGTTCTGATCAACGCCTTGGTCGACATCAAGGCCCAGCCTGGCTGGCTCATCGTGATCAGCGGCCATACCGATGCCACCGGCAGCATCGAACAAAACCTGCAGTTGTCCCGCGCCCGAGCTGCCGCCGTGCACGACTGGATGCAGCACATGGGCGGCATCCCTGGAAGTTGCTTTGCGGTTCAGGGTTTCGGTGCGAGCCAGCCCATCGCCAGCAATGACACCGAGGCCGGGCGAAGCGCTAACCGCCGTGTCGATATTCGTCTGGTGCCGGAGCCGGGAGCCTGCGTGTTCCCTGCCGCGGGATCGGACTTGCAACCCCCTGTCGCCTAACGCGGCATTCATGTTCTGAGAGAAGGAGCTTCACATGGCAATTCCCGTTTACCTGTGGCTGAAAAATGATGGCGATGCGGACATTAAGGGTTCGGTCGATGTGATAGGGCGCCAGGGCAGCATCGAGGTACTGGCCCAGGATCATGGCTTGACCATTCCCACTGACAACAACACCGGCAAGCTGACAGGCACACGGATTCACACTCCGTTCAGGTTCACCAAGGAAATCGATGCTGCCAGCGTCTACTTGCTCAAGGGCGCGTCCCAAGGACAGACGTTCAAGAGCGCCGAGTTCAAGTGGTATCGCATCGATGACGCGGGCCAAGAGGTCGTTTACTACACCGTTCTACTTGAAAACGTAAAGGTCGTGAGCGTTGTGACGAAAATGCACGACATCAAGGACCCGACAAAGGAAAAACACAATCACCTGGAAGACGTCCAGTTGCGTTACGAGAAGATCACCTGGAAGTTCGCCGAGGGCAACTTCAGTCACTCCGATGCCTGGGACGAACGCGAGTCCGCTTAAGACACTGAGCCCGTAGTTACACATGCCTGCGGGTTCGATGTTGCGTGTTGAGCGTCCTTGCATGGGCGCTCAGCCAGCCCACCGAGCTTCATCGCCGGCACCTGGATCACAAGCACTCCACTCAAGACAAGGACGTACCCCCATGGTACAGAACGCCTCCCGCTTGCTTCGCCGTCTCAATCCCTACTGTGCCCAGGCGCTGAGCGCGGCGGCTACTCTGTGCCAAAGTCGAGCCCATGGCTACATCAGAATCGAGCACTGGTTGCTCAAGTTATTTGAACAGGGTGAGGGCGACCTGACGCTCATCGCCCGTCGCTATGAATGGGATCTGGACGCTCTCTGGCGCGGACTGCTTGAACACCTGGACACACTCCCGCGTAGCGTTCACAGCAAGCCGCAGCTGTGTGGCAAATTGCAGCAATTGATCAGTAACGCATGGCTGCGCGCCTCGCTGGACAGCCAGGAACAGCTGCGCTCGGCCCACTTGCTCGGCGCGTTGCTGGAGTCACCCGAACTGCTGGCTTGTGAAGCAGCCTGGCCACTGTTCAGCATCAGCAAAACCCAATTGCAGCATTTGTTCGTGCTGCTCGATCAACATTCCGAAGAGCGCCCCCAGGTGCAGCAAGAGGCTGCTATTGATCAGGCACCGGCGTCGATTGATGGGCTGGGGAAGCCTTCATCCGCCATCGGCAACCACGATGCCTTTCAGGCCGTGCTGGACAGGTTCACCCAAGATGTCACCGCCAAGGCCCGGGAAGGGCAGATTGATCCGGTATTCGGCCGTGACGATGAGATCCGCCAGGTCATCGATATCCTCAGTCGTCGGCGCAAGAACAATCCGCTGTTGGTCGGTGAGCCCGGCGTCGGCAAGACCGCGCTGGTCGAAGGGTTGGCGCTGCGCATCGTCGAGGGCAACGTTCCGGACAGCCTCAAACCAGTCAGCGTGCGCACTCTCGACCTGGGGTTGCTGCAAGCGGGTGCCGGGGTCAAGGGCGAGTTCGAGCAGCGCCTGAAAAATGTCATCGATGCCGTGCAGCAATCGGCAAACCCGGTGCTGTTGTTCATCGATGAGGCCCATACCCTGATCGGCGCGGGCAACCAGGCGGGCGGTGCCGACGCGGCAAACCTGCTCAAGCCCGCACTCGCCCGGGGCGAATTGCGCACCATTGCCGCCACTACCTGGAGCGAATACAAGCAGTACTTCGAGCGCGATGCCGCCCTGGAGCGACGCTTCCAGAAGGTCAAGGTCGACGAGCCGGATGACCACAATGCCTGCCTCATGCTGCGTGGCCTGAAGGCGCGTTACGCCAGCCATCATGGCGTGCACATCCAGGATGCGGCGGTGCAGGCTGCGGTCACGCTATCGCGGCGTTACCTGACCGGTCGACAACTGCCCGACAAGGCCGTCGACCTGCTCGACACCGCCAGTGCCCGGGTGCGCATGAGCCTTGATTGCGAACCTCAGGCACTGGTCAGGCTCAAAGCCGGGCAGGCGGCCCTGGGGCTTGAACGGCAAGCACTGGCAGAGGATGCACAACTCGGCGATTGCAGCGTTGACGAACGCCTTGCCTTGATCGATGCGCAACGGGTCGACCTGCAAGACCAGCACACTGCGCTGGTGCGCCAGTATCGCGACGAACTCGACCTTACCCGCCAACTGCTTGATGCACGTCAGGCTGACCCCTTGCAGATCTCGCTTTGTACTCGGCTGCAACAACAGCTTGCGAAAGTGCAGGGCAGCCAGCCGTTGCTCTCGCTGGACGTCAACCCACGCAGCGTGGCCGAGGTGATCGCTGACTGGACCGGCGTGCCGCTCGGCAGTCTGCTCAAGGACGAACAGGCCAGCCTGCTTGAACTGGAGCAACAATTGAGTGACCGCGTCGTCGGCCAGGATCACGCTCTCGGCGCCCTGGCCCGGCGCCTGCGCGCGGCCAAGACCGGCCTGACCGAAGAGCAGGCGCCCTTGGGCGTGTTCCTGCTGGTAGGCACCAGCGGCGTTGGCAAGACCGAAACCGCCCTGGCGCTGGCCGACTGCCTGTTCGGTGGCGAGCAGTCGTTGATTACCCTCAACCTCTCCGAGTACCAGGAGGCCCATACCGTCAGCCAACTCAAGGGCTCGCCACCGGGTTACGTAGGTTACGGCCAAGGTGGCGTACTCACCGAAGCGGTACGCCGGCGCCCCTACAGCGTGGTATTGCTCGACGAAGTGGAGAAGGCTCACCGCGACGTGCTCAACCTGTTCTACCAGGTCTTCGATCGCGGTTTCATGCGCGACGGTGAAGGGCGCGAAATCGACTTTCGCAACACCGTCATCCTCATGACTTCCAATCTTGGCAGCGATGAACTGCAAGCCTGCGTGCAGCAATACCCTGAAGCGCCCGACAGCGCCCTGCAGGAGTTGCTGCGGCCACTGTTGCGCGAGCACTTCCAGCCGGCCTTGCTCGCGCGCTTCCAGACCCTGATCTACCGCCCTCTGCGAGGCGACGCAATGCAGCGCATCGTCGCGCAAAAACTCGCCAAGGTCGCCCAGCGCCTGCAACGCCACTACGGCCTCACCTGCCAGATCGACAACGCGCTCAAGCAAGCCCTGGTCGCCGCCTGCCTGCTGCCCGATACCGGCGCGCGCAACATCGACAGCTTGCTCAATCAGCAGATTTTGCCGGTGCTTAGCCAGCAGCTTTTGCAGCGGCAGGCTGCCCATCAGCAACCCCGGGGAGTGACCTTGGGTTTCAGCGACGATGAAGGCATCACGCTGCGGTTTATCGATTCCCAGGAAGCGATGCCAAGCGTCGCCAAGGAGGCCTGACCATGAGCACCCAACCGCGCATCTTCTTCAACCACACCCGTCACAAGTTCGCGATCCGCTGGTTCGACGCCGTGTTCGACGTCCTCGCCTTCGAAGGCGAAGAACACCTCAGCCAACCCTTCACCTACCGCATCGAATTCACCTGCAGCGAACAAGACCTCAGCGCCGAGAAGATGCTCAACAAGG
>NZ_NOIO01000048.1:0-18809 GCF_014596605.1 Pseudomonas sp. PSB11 | reverse complement strand
ACGACAACCCACTGAAAAACGCCCCGCACACCGCGGCGGAGTTGGTCGGCGAGTGGTCGCATCCGTACAGCCGTGAGCAGGCGGTTTATCCGCTGGAGACCCTGATCGACGCCAAGTATTGGCCGCCCGTGGGTCGTGTCGACAACGTGTTTGGCGACCGCAACCTGATCTGCGCGTGCCCATCCATCGAAGACTACGCATAACCCCCGTAGGAGCTGCCGCAGGCTGCGATCTTTTGATCTGGCTTTAAAAAATCAAAAGATCGCAGCCTCGTTGCACTCGTCAGCTCCTACAGGTGCCCCCCATTTCGAGAACAACAGAGGACTTTCACCATGTTCAGCACCCTTTTTAGCAAGCAGGACCAGATCAAAGGCTACGACGACGAACTGCTGGCGGCGATGAACGCCGAGGACGCGCGGCAGGAGCACCACATCGAGCTGATCGCTTCGGAGAACTACACCAGCCAACGGGTCATGGAAGCGCAGGGCAGCGGCCTGACCAACAAGTACGCCGAAGGCTATCCGGGCAAGCGCTATTACGGCGGTTGCGAGCACGTCGACGTGGTCGAGCAACTGGCCATCGACCGCGCTAAACAATTGTTCGGCGCCGACTACGCCAACGTCCAGCCGCACTCCGGCAGCCAGGCCAACGCGGCGGTGTACCTGGCGTTGCTGCAGGCTGGCGACACCGTGCTGGGCATGAGCCTGGCCCATGGCGGTCACCTGACCCACGGCGCCAAGGTGAGTTTTTCCGGCAAGCTCTACAACGCGGTGCAATACGGCATCGACACCGCGACCGGGTTGATCGACTACAACGAAGTCGAACGCCTGGCCGTCGAGCACCAACCGAAAATGATCATCGCCGGCTTCTCCGCTTACTCCAAGACCCTGGACTTCGCGCGTTTTCGTGAGATCGCCGACAAGGTCGGCGCCTATTTCTTCGTCGACATGGCCCACGTCGCCGGGCTGGTGGCCACCGGTCTGTACCCGAACCCGCTGCCCTACGCCGACGTGGTCACCACCACGACCCACAAGACCCTGCGCGGTCCGCGCGGTGGCCTGATCCTGGCCAGGGCCAATCCGGAGCTTGAGAAAAAACTCAACGCCGCCGTTTTCCCCGGTGGCCAGGGCGGTCCGCTGATGCATGTGATCGCCGCCAAGGCCGTGTGCTTCAAGGAAGCGCTGGAGCCGGCGTTCAAGACTTACCAGGCACAAGTGATCCGCAACGCCCAGGCGATGGCGCAGGTGTTTATCGAGCGGGGCTATGACGTGGTTTCCGGTGGCACCGACAATCATCTGTTCCTGGTCAGCCTGATCCGCCAGGGCCTGACCGGCAAGGACGCGGACGCCGCCCTGGGCCGTGCCGGTATCACCGTGAACAAGAACGCCGTGCCCAACGATCCGCAATCGCCGTTCGTGACCTCCGGCCTGCGCATCGGCACGCCGGCAATCACCAGCCGTGGTTTCAAGGAAGCCCAGAGCATCGAGCTGGCAGGCTGGATCTGCGACATCCTCGATCACCTGGGCGATGCCGATGTCGAGGCCCAGGTTGCCCGCCAGGCGGCGGCGATGTGCAGTGATTTCCCGGTGTACCGCGACTGATCACACAACACAAACCCCTGTGAAAAACCTGTGGGAGCGAGCCTGCTCGCGAAGGCGGAGTGTCAGTCGACATCTGTGCTGGATGTTCCACCATCTTCGCGAGCAGGCTCGCTCCCACAGTTCCGGTTCTTGTCTGACATACCTTGGGAACACCTATGAACACAGTGCAAGTCGGCACCAAACTGCGCGGCGCGGAAAAAGTCGCGCGGATTCCAGTGAAAATCATCCCCACCGAGGACCTCCCGCGCAAACCTGACTGGATCCGGGTACGCATGCCGACCTCCCCCGAGGTCGACCGGATCAAGCAACTGCTGCGCAAACACAAACTGCACAGTGTCTGCGAAGAAGCCTCGTGCCCGAACCTGGGCGAGTGTTTTTCCGGGGGGACCGCCACCTTCATGATCATGGGTGACATCTGCACTCGTCGCTGCCCGTTCTGCGATGTCGGCCACGGGCGCCCGAAGCCGCTGGATGTGGATGAACCGACCAACCTCGCCGTGGCCATCGCCGAACTGCGCCTCAAATACGTGGTGATCACCTCGGTGGACCGCGACGACTTACGCGATGGCGGCGCCCAACACTTCGTCGACTGCCTGCGCGAAATCCGCAAGCTGTCGCCGGGCATTCAACTGGAAACCCTGGTGCCGGACTATCGCGGAAGGATGGACGTCGCCCTGGCGATCACCGCCCTTGAGCCGCCCGATGTGTTCAACCACAACCTGGAAACCGTTCCGCGCCTGTACAAGGCCGCACGACCCGGCTCGGATTTCGAGTGGTCGCTGGATCTGCTGCAAAACTTCAAGCAGCGGGTGCCACAGGTCCCCACCAAATCCGGGCTGATGCTGGGCCTGGGAGAAACCGACGAAGAAGTGATCGACGTCATGCAGCGCCTGCGCGAGCACGATGTCGACATGCTCACCCTCGGCCAATACCTGCAACCGTCGCGCAGCCACTTGCCGGTCCAGCGTTTCGTGCACCCGGACGTGTTTGCCTGGTTCGCCGAGGAAGGCACGCGCATGGGCTTCAAGAACGTCGCGTCCGGGCCATTGGTGCGCTCGTCCTATCACGCCGACCAACAACTTCATGGAGGTGCCGCCGATTTCAAGCCATGATGAAGTGACTTGTCATGTCATTACCCAGGCCCGACCCGATGCCATTTGTCGTTCGAACATTGCTCCCGCTCCTCAGCCTCGCCTTATCGGGTGTCGCCGCTGGCGAGCCCAGGCCCGAGCACATGGTGTATTTGCGCACGATAGATCCGGGTATCGAACAGGACATTCGTTATGCCAGCGCCCACAACTTCACCGGGCACCCGCTCGAGGGTTACGAAGCGCCCGAGTGCTTGCTGTCACAGGATGCCGCCAAAGCCCTCGCCCGGGTACAAACGGCACTGCGGGCGCAAGGCTATGGCCTGAAGGTGTTCGATTGCTATCGCCCCAGTCGCGCGGTCGCGGACATGGGGCGCTTCGCCACTGAGCCGGGCGATCCGCTCAAGGCCGAATTCTATCCACGGGTGGACAAGCAAGACTTCTGGCGCCTGGGCTATGTGGCGCGCGTATCCAATCACTCCAAAGGCAGCACCGTCGACCTGAGCATGACGGGACCGGGCGCCCTGCCCGCCGACTCCTGGACGCCATCTGCCACGCCTGTCGATTGCACGGCGCCTTATGGGCAGCGCTGGCACGACGGCGCAGTCGACATGGGCACCGGTTTTGATTGCTTCGACGAGCGCGCCCATACCGATTCGACGTCGATCACGGCGACGGCCATGGAAAATCGCCAGCGACTGACCCGCGCCATGGCGCAGGAGGGATTCACCGGTTACTCCGCCGAGTGGTGGCACTTTACGTATACCCGGGATGCGACGTTGAACACCGTCATGAACTTCCCCATAACCCCGCTGGCACCATGAACAGCCTTGGCAGAATCTGCGCGTTGCTGATCCTGTTGCTGCCCTGTGCCGCAATGGCCCAAGGGCTCGACGGTAGTGGCCAGTTGATCGTGGTCACCAGCAAGCACTGGGACGACATCCAGGGCAGCGCCCAGCGTTATGAACGGCACGGGGACAGCTTCCAGAAAGTCGAAGCGCCGTTTGCCGTCGTGCTGGGAAAAAACGGCATGGGCTGGGGCAAGGGACTGCTCGACACCGGGCAACTTCAGGGGCCGGTGAAACAGGAAGGCGATGGAAAGGCGCCCGCCGGGATGTTCAAACTCGGCAGCGCTTTTGGCTACAACGCTTCAAGTGAAACCCGCCTGCCCTACCTCGCGCTGACCTCGACCATCGAATGCGTGGATGACAGCCGGTCCGCTCATTACAACGAATTGGTCGATGGCGCCACGATGGCCCAAGACTGGAACAGCTCTGAACGCATGCGTCGCTATGATGACTTGTACCGCCAGGGCATTGTCATCGAGCACAACACACCCGCATCCCCCGCCGCCGGTTCCTGTATTTTCTTCCACATCTGGCGTGGCCCCGCGGTACCGACGCGGGGTTGCACCGCGATGGACCCGATGGATATCGCACGTCTGCTCAGTTGGCTGGACCCACGCCAGTCCCCGCTGCTGGTGCAACTGCCCGAGACGCAGTACGAGCAGTTGCGCGAACACTGGAACCTGCCTGTGCGCTGACCGCAAGCGAGCGCCTGACCAGGCGGATCTTGCCCAGTGTTTCGACAAAGGGCGTGATGATCAGGCTGTAGACGGTCAGGTAACGGCCATGATCCGCTTCGCAGGTGCCGAAGCGGATGGGCTCCGGTTGCGTTTGGGTGACGTACAGCGTGCCGAACATCCAGTCCCAGAGTGACAGGTTGACCCCGAAGTTCTTGTTGAAGTGCCGCGGCGCATCGCTGTGGTGGACCTGATGCTGGGCCGGGCTGTTCAGCACATGCTCGACCACAGGCCCGAAGGACAGCCAGACATGGCTATGGCGCAGATTGGCCGCCAAGGCATTGAGGATGAACACCATGTAGGTCACGCCGAACAGCGTGTAGCGGCTGATCTCCCCGCCACAGGCGTACCAGAAGAGTCCGGCAAAGGCGCTGATGAACACGAGGTCAGTCAACCGCTCGACCACTTTCTCGAGGAAATGCACCCGACTGGCCGTGGCCGGGACCAGCACCGTCGCCGAATGATGGACTTTGTGGAACGCCCACAGGTAGCGCGAATGGTAAGCGCGGTGGGCCCAGTAATGGATGAAGTCCTGCAGCAGGAACACGCCCAGGCCATAGAGCAAGGTCAGGACCAGGTGCTCCTCGACCTGCACCCGTGCCCCCCACAGCTGAGTGAAAAAGCGGATGTAGTCTCCGGATCGCAGCACGTAGGGATCCACCAGCCCGACGATGGGCACCACCAGCACGACCTTGAGGATCGCGCGCACGAAGTAGTAGCGGTAATCGAGCAGCGCCGAGGGATGAAAATGCACACGGTTGCCGCCGATGAACTGCCAGAAGCTGTGCGCGTCCGTCAGCCCGCGAGCTTGGCGCCAGCGGAACAAGCCGTAGGCAACGGCGTAGGAGATGAAAAGAAAGGCGACGCAGAGACGGCCATTGAGGTCGAAGAGCCCGAGGAACTGGTTGCTGACAGGTGTAAATACCCACCTGGACAGGTATTGCTCGATCAGTGCGAGAACATCCATGAAAGGCTGCCCCCTGCTGAAAGTAGAGCGTTGTGTGTGGAATGGAAAAACGCGGGTCGCAGGAACACGGCCGGCCGGCTCCTGCTGGACATAATTGCGGATGTATCTTATTCAGGTCTTGGGATTTCGGCAACCTCTGGGCCAAACGTCACTTCACTTCACTGCTCAAGCCATACAGCTGCGGCCGGCGGTCCCGGTGCAGGTCATTGCGCTCGCTGATGCGCTTGTTGCGGGCCTCGGCCAGGTTCAGGTTGGCCAGCAGCATCTGCTCGCCACCCTGCTCCGCCGGACCGGCCAACGGATAACCGTCGGCGTCGACGATCACCGAACCTTGCACCCAACTCACCCCGCGCTCAACGCCATGGCGGTCACAGGCCGCGATGAACAGGCGGTTGACCGAGGCATTGGCCTGCACCCGCAAGACTTCCGCCGGGCGCTCGGATTGCGGTCGTGGGCCATCGGGCCAGTTGACCGGCGCACAGAGCAAATCGGCACCGGCCAGCGCCGGCAGGCGCACCCATTCGGGGAACTCCAGGTCGTAGCAGATCAGCATGCCGATGCGCCCGTGGACCGTTTCGATCACCGGCGGCGCGGCAGTGCCGGCTGTGAAAACTTCTTTCTCCGCATCCCACAGGTGCGCCTTGCGGTACACCGCGCGCAAACCCCGGGCATCGATCAGTGCCGCGCTGTTGGCCAGCTCATCCCCGGCCAGACGCTCGCAGAATCCGCCGACGATCACCATGTTCAATTCACTGGCCAGCGCCTGCCACAGGCGCAACGTCGGACCCTCGGCGGTTTCCGCCAGGGCCAGTGCTTCCGCGCGGTCGGCAAACAGGTAGCCGCTCTGCACCAGCTCCGGCAACACCACCACCTGGGCACCCTGCAGGGCCGCCGAACGGATCGCGCGTTCGGTGAGCGTGCGGTTGTACGCGAGGTCGCCGATTTTCGGCGCCAACTGGCAGCAGGCGACCCGGATATTCTTTGCCGTGTTCAACGCACCGACTCCATGGATGAATGGGTCATGGCGATAATCTCGTTTTCACTGATCGCCTCGATGACCCGGCGCTCGGCAGCAAGGTCGAGGGAGCGGCTGAGCAGGTAATAGGTCAGGCCCGAAACCAGCAGGCCCACCAGCCAGGCGATGTCCACGCCTTCCAGCACCCGTGCCAGCGGACCGACGAAGACTTCCTTGCTGGCGGCGGCATCGTAGATGTAGAAGAACGGCACCATGGCGGCAAAGCCGATCAGGTAAGCCACGATGCCGCGAAACTGCCAGGCGCCGTAGATGCCCTTCGGCGTGAAGAAATGCGGGATCGCGTAGCGGCCCTTGCGCACGAAGAAATAGTCCACCAGGTTGACGGCGGTCCAAGGCACGAGGAAGTACAACAGCAATACGAGGAAAGTGTTCAGCAGCGCGATGCCGTCACCCTTGATCGACAGCACGCAGGTCAGCAGGATGATGCTGATGGCACTGATCGACAGTACCCGGGCGCGGGGTGTCGGGGTGATCTTGCTGATCGAATCGACACCGGTCAGCAGCGTCAGCATGGCGCTGTAGGTGTTCAGCGCAATGATCGGCAGGAAGCCCGCCACCGACACCACCACCAACAGATTGCCCAGCCCGGGAATCATCGAGGAACCTACCTGGTTCAATGCCACCAGCGCATCCACCGCTTTCAGTTCCTGGGCGAGCCAGGCCCCGAGGCCGATCATCCAGCTGCCCGACAGCGACGCGCCGATGAATATCGCCGCGATCAGTTTCGGCCGGCTGGTGTTTTTCGGCAGGTAGCGCGAATAGTCGGAAACATAGGGTGCATAGGAAATGTTGTAGCTGGCGCCAATGGCGAACAGGGTGGCGAAGGCGATCCAGCTGAAGCCCAGGTCGCTGGCCGGCGTGACGCCTTCGGAACCCGCGCCGAACATCAGGGCGATGGTTACCACGGCATACAACGGCAGCGTCGCCAGCAGCGCCCACTTGAAGGCTTTGTGCATCAGGTCGTGGCCGAAGATCGACAGCAGTGCGCCGATCAGCACCACGGTCACGGCAACGATGGTCGGGTCGATGCCGAATACATGCTCCAGCCCGTTCATGATCAGCGAGACGTTCACCACGTTGAAACCGACGAACACAAACATCGTCGCCATCAGCGCCAGGATCACCCCGCGGTAGCCGAACTGGGCACGGGACTGGATCATCTGCGGCAGGCCCATTTCCGGCCCTTGCGAGCCGTGGAAAGCCATGAAGATCGTGCCGAACATGATGCCCAGCGCACCGGCCAACAGGGTCCACAGGGCCGACAAGCCCAGGCTGGGACCGACGAAACCGATGGAGATGGTGAAGAAGTGGAAGTTGCCGAGAAACCAGAACGGCCCCTGGCTACTGAGCTTGGCGTGACGTTCGTTTTCCGGGATGTAATCGATCGAGTGGCCTTCGATGGCCAACCCGCCGCTCGCCTCGGTGGCGTGCGCAGAAAGTGGGGACCCTGACATACGATAGTTCCTATGCAGTAGATTGTTTTTATTTTGAGCGCAGTGGTCGAATTCGACGTCCAGATCTGGCAAAACTCCAGAAAAAGCTGACGAAGACCCTGGTTTCCCTGCAATGTATGGCGTTGGCCGCAGCGATAAAATATCCAAGGCGCACTGTTCACATAGATCGGCGTCAATGTAATCGAGGATCGGGAGCCCCCATGCTGGGAACTGTAACGGAGCTGGATCTGCGCCTGATCCGGGTATTTCTCACTGTGGTCGAGGCCGGCGGGATTTCGGCGGCGCAAACTGCCCTCAATACCACGCAACCGACCATCAGCGCACAACTGGCGACGCTGGAGGCACGGGTGGGTTTTCGCCTGTGCGAACGCGGTCGCGGCGGATTTTCCGTAACGCCCAAGGGTGGTCAGTTCGTCGAGGCGGCGCGGCGCTTGCTGGCTGCCGCCGAGGGCTTCAGGGTTGAAGTGCAGCACATCAACCGCAAGGTCTCGGGCAACATCAACGTCGGCCTGCTGGGGCAGATCGACCCGGTGGCAAACAAGAAAATCGGTTTGGCCATTGCTCGCCTGCGGGCTCGGCACGAGGGGCTGTACTTTCACTTCACCGAACTGTCGTCATCGCTGCTGGAAGAGAAAATCATCAACGGCCATATTGATCTGGCGATCGGTTATTTTTGGCATCGCTTGCCCAATATCGACTACTTCCCGCTGTTCCAGGAAACCCAGATCGCCTACTGCGCGCCGTCACACCCGCTGTTCGAGCAGGTGGGCGCGCTGACGCGCGAGGATGTCAGCCAGCATGACTGGGTCTGGCCCAGCCACCCCTTGCCGGAGATGCCGGCGCCGACCTCGATCGAACGCTTGACCGTGCTCACCGACAGCA
This sequence comes from Pseudomonas sp. PSB11, assembly GCF_014596605.1. Classification (NCBI taxonomy): domain Bacteria; kingdom Pseudomonadati; phylum Pseudomonadota; class Gammaproteobacteria; order Pseudomonadales; family Pseudomonadaceae; genus Pseudomonas; species Pseudomonas sp. PSB11. Next base: position 10,199 of record NZ_NOIO01000048.1, on the reverse strand, counting down.
TGGACGGAGCGGCCCTGCTGATCCTGTCCGGCCAACACCTGGGCTTCCTGCCGCAGCATTATGCGGCCCGGCATGAACAGCTCGGGCAGCTGCATCCACTCAATCCGCAATTGCTGCGCTACGAGGTGGGCTTTCACGCGGCGGTGCGGCATTCGGCGCGGCAGCGGGAGCTGGTCAGTGAGTTCCTCAATGAGCTGATCGATATCTTCAACGCACCCTTGTAGGAGCGAGCATGCTCGCGATGGACGTTAACGATAACGCTGGAAACCTGACACCCCGTGGCGCTCTCTGGTTCATCGCGAGCATGCTCGCTCCTACTGGGGGCGGTGGTGGATTCAGAAATGGATCTCACTGGCCGGGATAACGTCGATCCGCGCCACTGAACTGCTCAGGTCGGCCCAATCCTTGTTGTGTTCGGCAATGATGTCTTCGGCCGTGGTTTTGCCATTGTCGACAGTAGAATGCGCGTCGGCGGCCAGCACCACGTCGTAACCCAGTTGATGCGCCTGGCGCAGGGTTGCATTCACACAGTAGTCGGTTTGCAGGCCACAGATGACCAGGCGATCGTAGTCTTGCACCGGCACCAGTTTCTGCAGGTTGGTCTGATAGAACGAATCGCCGGTGGTCTTACGAACGCGATCATCGTCGGGTGAAGTGTGCAACCCTTCGGCCAGTTGCCAGCCTGGAGCGCCGTGCTTGAAGAGGTCGCCCTCTTCTTCGTGCTGGATCAGCACCACCGCAACGCCGGCTTTTCTCGCCCGGGCACTGAGGCCATTGATCGTTTCGATGACCCGCTTGATCTCGAAGCACTCGTACTCGCCGGAGCACAGGGCCTGCTGAACGTCGATGATTAACAGTGCGGTGGTCATGGTACCTTCCTTGATGAGTTGAAAAATCAGGGGACGCGTGCGCCCCCATTCAAACACAACCATCAGTAACCCAGCGACAACCCGGTATTACGCCGTGGATCGTTGGCTCCGTAGAAACGGTTCTTGCCCACCGGCTTGCCCTCCAGCGACGGCGCGCCCACCAGGATCGCCGCCAGGTGGTTGGCGTCCTGCGGACCGGCAAACTTGTGACCCCAGCTTTCGAGGATCTTCACCGTGTCCGGGCTGGTAGTGAAGGTCTCCAGGTTGGTTTCCTCCGGCAACCATTGCTGGTGGAAACGCGGCGCATCGACCGCTTCCTGGATGTTCATGCCGTAGTCGATCACGTTGAGCATGGTCAGCAGGGTCGCGGTGATGATGCGGCTGCCGCCGGGGGTGCCGACCACCATTACCACTTTGCCGTCCTTGGTGACGATGGTCGGGCTCATGGACGACAACGGGGCCTTGCCGGGCGCGATGGCGTTGGCCTCGCCCTGCACCAGGCCGTACATGTTCGGTACGCCGATTTTCGAGGTGAAGTCGTCCATTTCGTCGTTGAGGATGACCCCGGTCTTGCTGGCCATGACCCCGGCACCGAACCAGTCGTTTAGGGTGTAGGTCACCGACACTGCGTTGCCCCATTTGTCGACAATGGAGTAATGGGTGGTGTTGCTGCCCTCATGGGGCGCCACGCCGGGCTTGAGATCCTTGGAGATGCCGGCCTTTTGCGGCTGGATGGCATCGCGCAGCTTGGTCGCGTAGTTTTTGTCGAGTAAATGCGCGATCGGGTTTTTCACGAAGTCCGGGTCGCCCAGGTAGCTGTTGCGGTCCACATAGGCGTGGCGCATCGCTTCGATCTGGTAGTGCATGCCCTGGGCCGAGTGGTAGCCCAGGTCCTTCATCGGATAGCCTTCGAGGATGTTCATGATCTGGCAGATCACCACCCCACCGGAGCTCGGTGGCGGTGCCGAGACCACATGGTAGCCGCGATAGTCACACTCGATGGGTGCCAACTCGCGCGTCTTGTATTTGTCGAGGTCGGCCTGGGTGATGATGCCCTTGTTGGCCTGGCTGGAGGTGACGATGGCGTCGGCCACCCAGCCCTTGTAGAAACCGTCGGCGCCTTTCTCCGAGATTTCCCGCAGGGTTTTGCCGAGGTCTTTCTGCACCAGTTTCTGGCCGACCTGCATCGGCTCGCCGTTGCTCAGGAAGATCGCGCCGGAATCCTTGATGTCCTTCTTGAACACATCGGTGGCGTACTCCAGCAACTCGACATCGCCCTGCTCCAGCACGAAGCCGTCTTCCGCCAGCTTGATCGCCGGGGCGATCACTTCCTTGCGTGGCTTGGTGCCGTATTTGGACAGCGCCAGCTCCATGCCGGACACGGTGCCCGGTACGCCGACGGCCAGGTGTCCGCGGGTGCTCAGGTCGGGGACGACGTTGCCCGCCTTGTCCAGGTACATGTCGGCGGTAGCGGCCAGCGGGGCTTTTTCACGGAAGTCGAGGAAGGTCTTGCGACCGTCGGCCAGTTGAATGGTCATGAAACCGCCACCCCCCAGGTTACCAGCCGCGGGATACACCACCGCCAGCGCGTAACCCACTGCAACAGCGGCGTCGACCGCATTGCCGCCGTTCTTCAGCACATCCACGCCCACATGGCTGGCCAAATGCTGGGCGGTGACCACCATGCCGTTTTCAGCCGCGACCGGGGCCACAGAGGCCGCATGGGCCGTCAGACAGCTGAGCGCCAACGAGGTCGCAATCAGCGATTTGGCAAAAGGTTCGTACTTCATGAGTCGGTCTCTTTTTGTTTTAAAGTAGGAAAACGCTTCAAGAGCAGTAGGCAGTATGGTCGGGATTGCGTATTGCGCCTCCCCGGCGAGGCAGTATGCTTAACACCTGTTCAGCAATTCGGCGATGCGTGCGGCATGACCTACACCTACATCACCCTGGCATCACCCGTCGGCGAGTTGAAGCTGGTAGCGAACGATTGCCGTCTGGCGGCCATCCTCTGGGAAAATGACAAACCAGGCCGGGTGCGCCTCGGCCCGATGGACGAAGCGCCGGACAACCCGATCCTGATGCGCACCGCGCAACAGTTGCGCGAATACTTCACGGGCACACGCCAGGCGTTCGAGCTCGACCTTGATTTTGCCGGGACGGCATTCCAGAAGAAGGTCTGGAACGCCTTGTTGACCATTCCCTTTGGCCAGACCCGCAGCTACAGCCAGATCGCCGAGCAGATCGGCCACCCGAGCGCGGTGCGGGCAGTGGGTGCGGCGAATGGCAGGAACCCCATTTCGATCATCGCCCCTTGTCATCGGGTGATTGGCGCGTCGGGGAAATTGACCGGGTTTGCCGGGGGGCTGGAGGCGAAGCAGACATTACTCACGCTGGAAGGCGGCCAATGGCCCGAAACCGCGCGCCTCCCAGGCTTTTGATCTTGTAGGAGCTGCCGCAGGCTGCGATCTTTTGATCTTGTTGTTTAAAGCAAAGTCAAAAGATCGCAGCCTGCGGCAGCTCCTACAGGACGACATCACGCCGGTGTAGAAAGCTGCGCCTTGTATTCCTTTACATACTGCGTCGCCAGCGACTCTTTCTGCTTGTCGTCAAGCAACTTGCCCGCCATCTGGAAGAACTTCTGCTCCTCTTCTTCAAGGTGGTGATGGACCTTCTCGGACAATTTCTTCGCCGTCGCCAACCAGGCCGGGCTGGACATCTCGGTGCCGTCCAGTTCTTCCATCATTTCATCCATCTCGTGGTGCTCGGAGATCGCGTGGCGACTGAGGTCAACACCATTGTCGAACTCCATCAGCGGGATGTAGAAATGCCGCTCTTCAGCGGTTTCGTGAGCCTGCAGTTCTGACTTGAGCTGCTTGTATGCGTCGACGCGTTCAGGGGTATCGCCGCTGGTGCGGATCAGGGCTTTGGCGTAGGTACGCTGGCGCTCGTGGCTTTCGCGCAAGGCTTCGAAAATATTCACGGAATGTCCTCATCAGTCGCACTCGGGAATGGCGCGTCACAACAAGTGACCTCTGCGCACGGGCGGCGGTTCCACTGGCTGCGGGTGATGGAACTATGGCGGCAACCACGCTAGGCTGCCGATTCACTGCCATAAGGACATTGCCATGAACCTGCGGATAGAGTTCTCGCCCACCCCCACGGAAGAAGAGCGCCAGGCCATCCTGATGCCGCTGCGCGCCTACAATGCCTCAAAGGCCGACGGTGCCGTACCCGAGCATATCGCCTTGCTGGTACGTGACGAAAACGATGTGATCCTTGGTGGCCTTTACGCCAGGTTGTTCTACCAGTGGATGTTCATCGACCTGCTGTCGGTGCCGGAGCAGGCCCGGGGACAGGGCATGGGCACGAAGCTGATGCAGATGGCCGAAGACCTGGCGCGGGAGAGGCAGTGCATCGGATTGTGGCTCGACACCTTTGAATTCCAGGCACCGGCGTTCTACAGGAAATGCGGCTACAGCGAGATTGGGCATATCGCCGACTACCCGCCGGGGTACAAGCACTTCTTCTTCCAGAAACGCCTGGACTACTGATCACAACGCGAATCCCTGTAGGAGCTGCCGCAGGCTGCGATCTTTTGATCTTCGACGGACTTGAGATCGAGAAAAAACAAGATCAAAAGATCGCAGCCTGCGGCAGCTCCTACAGGGCATGCATCAACCCATCAGGTCAGAGGCAGGTGGCCAGTGCCGCCAAGCGGCGCTTGGCGACAAAGTCGTCTTGCTGAGCGTAGTAACTCAATACCGTGCCCGAGGCATCGGTGGTCACGTCGACGAACGACTCGGCCGAGCGGGTGTAGACGGTGGTGCTCCCCTTTGCTCCCGACTCCAGGTACGCCGCAGCATCAACGCCGAACACCGCTTCGTCCTGCCAGGAAAATTGCACGCACTGGGCGACGTCCTTGGCCGGCTTGTCAGAGTTCAAGGTCTTGTACGGGGCCTTGGTACGAGCATCGTTCATCGCCGAGCCCGCGCATCCCGCCAGCAAGGTAGCGGCCAGCGCCACCATCAGAATTCGCATTGCATTCACTCATGAGGAAAAAGCGGACTGTATCACCGTGGCAGGGCGTATCGTTCTGCTTTACTTCATTAAAACCGCGACATCGCGTGACGATTCGCGCACCCTGTCGAGCCAATAGCGCTGTATTGCACCTTTCACTGGACGCCCCATGACACCCAACGCCGAGTTTTACAAACCGACCACTGAATATGCCGACAAGCTGATCAGCCAGATCGGTCAGACACCGTCCTGGATCGCCAAGCGAATCGGCGTCACCGACAAGCGCATTCGTTACATCCTTGAGGGCGAAAGAACCGTCAAGGGTGAAACCACGCCGATCCAGATGACCTATACCGAGCAGTTTGCACTCGAATGTCTGGCGGCAGCGGCCAAGGCCAGCAAGAAGCAGTCTTCGTAATTCGTATTCAAGGAGCGACCATGGCGGCACCCGAGCAACAACACGAACTGGCGCTGGAAAAGTTTCTCGACCAACGTCCCGAACTGCGCATCGAGCTCGACCACCTCAACCCGCTGCTGGCCCAGGCCAAGGGCGAGACCCTCGCGCAGTTTCGCGATGATCGTTTACACGAGGCCTTTGAAGCCGAAGCCGAGCGCCTGGGTTTGTTTGCCTGGGAGCTGACACTGCAATTGACCGCCGCCACTCCTGAGGACTATCAGGCCCAGCGCCTGGAAGTGCACCGGGAAGTCGCGGAAATGGCCGGCATGGACTGGCTGGAGTATTGCGACCTGTACGGGATAACCCCCTGACCACCGCTCGAGGACCTCATCGCCCATGTTGCCTTCCGCTTCCAGGACCCACGCCAGCCCCGGACACCTGCACACGCAGAAATGGCGTGGGCGAATCGGCCTGAGCCTGGTGGCCATGCTTTCGGTGCTGGCCGGCATGACTGACGCGATCGGTTTCATGGCCAGCGGCGATTTCGTCTCGTTCATGAGCGGCAATACCACTCGGATGGCCGTCGCCATCAGTGCCGGCGACCTTGGGTTGACCCTGCGCCTGGTGATCCTCATCGCCACCTTCATCTTTGGCAATGCGCTGGGCATTATCGTCAGCCGCCTGGGCAGGCGCCGGTCACTGCCCTTGCTGTTGTGCATTGCCGCCCTGCTGTGCGCCGCCGCGGCCTGGCCCTATGACTCGCAATTGCCTGCCCTGCTGGCAGCCATCATCGCCATGGGCATGCTCAATGCCGCCGTGGAAGAGGTCAACGGCCTGCCGGTCGGCCTGACCTATGTGACCGGCGCCCTGTCGCGCTTTGGCCGCGGACTGGGGCGCTGGATGCTCGGCGAGCGCCGCAACGGTTGGCGCGTACAACTGATCCCCTGGACCGGCATGTTCGCCGGCGCGGTACTCGGTGCCGTGCTGGAACATCATTTCGGGCTCAAGGCGCTGTTTGCCAGCGGCCTGCTGGCGGCTGCGCTGGGAGTGCTGTCGCTGAAGATCCCGCGACGTTGGCAGTTGGGCTACATGCCGCGCTGATTTTTTTGCTGCCTGTGGGGGGCCCTTCGCGAGCAGGCTCGCTCCCACAGGTTTTGCGGTGCAGCTGCGAACTTTGCCATCACACAAATCCCTGTGGGAGCGAGCCTGCTCGCGAAGGGGCCCGCACAGGCGACATCGATTTAGCCCCAACGCCGATAAAGCTTTATCATGGCCGCAGTTTCGTTGATCGAGTCCGCCATGAAGTTCGCCATCGCCGTATTTTCCGCCGCCCATGCGCCCTCTTCGCGCCGCGCCTTGCTGTTCGCCCAGGCGCTGCTCGCCGGCGGGCATGAGATTGTCCGGCTGTTTTTCTACCAGGATGGCGTGTACAACGCGTCCGGCAGCGTGGTCACACCCCAGGACGAGCTCGATGTGCCACGGCAATGGAGCGCCTTCGTCAGCGAAAACCAACTCGATGGCGTGGTGTGCATCGCCGCCGCCTTGCGCCGTGGCGTGTTGAACGAGGAGGAAGCCAGGCGCTATCAGCGCGAGGCTGTCGCCGTCGGAGCACCGTGGGAATTGTCCGGGCTCGGCCAATTGCATGACGCGGTGCAGGATGCCGACCGCCTGATTTGCTTCGGAGGTGCGTGAAATGGCCAAGTCCTTGCTGATCATCAGCCGCCAGTCGCCCTGGTCCGGTCCAGGCGCGCGTGAAGCGCTGGACATCGTGCTGGCGGGCGGCGCCTTCGATCTGCCGATCGGCCTGCTGTTTTTCGACGACGGCGTGTTCCAGCTCGCCCCCCATCAGCACGCCAAGGCCCTGCAACAGAAAGACCTGAGCGCCAACCTGCAGGCGCTGCCGATGTTCGGCGTCGAAGAACTGTTTGTCTGTGCCGACAGCGCTGCCGAACGTGGCCTGGACCCAGGTGCCCTGGCACTGCAGGAAGCCCGCGTGCTTGCCGCCCACGAAATCACCGCACTCATTGACCATTACGACCAGGTGATCACCCTCTGATGTCGACTTTGCATGTGTTGTCTCATTCCCCGTTCGGCGACGACCGCCTGAACAGCTGCCTGCGCATAACCGGCGCCAACGACGCATTGCTGCTGTGCGGTGACGCCGCCTATGCCCTGCAGCCGGGCAGCGCCCCTTTCACGGCGCTGAGTGCGCGCGGCCTGGCCCTCTACGTGCTGGCCGAAGATGCCCAGGCCCGGGCTATCGAAGTTCCGGGTTGGGCTACGGCTGTCGATTATCCGGCCTTCGTCGAACTGTCGATCCACCACGCCAAGGTCAACAGCTGGCTATGAATGTATTGACGGTCGGCGCACGCGCCATCGAGCTGGACAAGGACGGTTTTCTGGTCGAACTCAGTGACTGGTCGGCCGACGTCGCCAGTGCCCTGGCCGCCGCCGAAGACATCGAGTTGAGCCCCGAGCACTGGGAAATCCTCGAACTGTTGCGCAGCTTCTACGCCGAATTCCAGCTGTCGCCGGCGACCCGGCCGCTGATCAAGTACACCGCATTGAAACTCGGCCCGGACAAAGGCAACAGCCTGCACCTGAACCGACTGTTCAAAGGCACCCCTGCCAAACTCGCCGCGAAACTGGCGGGCCTGCCCAAACCGACGAATTGCTTATGACCGACTACCCAGCGTTGACCCTCGAAACGCCCGCCGAGCACCCATTCGCCCAATTCGTGCGCATCCTCGGCAAAGGCAAGCGTGGCGCCCGCGACCTGACGCGTGAAGAAGCCCGTGCCGCCATGGGCATGGTGCTTGACGACCAGGTCGAGGACACCCAGCTCGGCGCCTTCCTGATGCTGTTGCGCCACAAGGAAGAAAGCGCGCAGGAAATGGCCGGTTTTGCCGAAGCCTTGCGCGAGCGCTTGCAAGCGCCGGCATTGGCGGTCGACCTCGACTGGCCGACCTATGCCGGCAAGAAGCGTCACCTGCCGTGGTACCTGCTGGCCGCCAAGTGCCTGGGTCAGAACGGTGTGCGGGTGTTCATGCACGGTGGCGGCGCGCACACCGCCGGTCGACTCTACAGCGAACAACTGCTCGATGAACTGAACATCCCCTTGTGCCGCGACTGGCAGCAGGTCGGCACAGCGCTGGACAACGGCGGCCTGGCCTTCATGCCGTTGGTGGATTGGGCGCCGCAACTGCAACGCATGATCGACCTGCGCAACACCCTCGGCCTGCGCTCGCCGATCCACTCGCTGGCGCGCATTCTCAACCCGTTGGGCGCCCGTTGCGGTCTGCAAAGCATCTTCCATCCCGGTTACCAGGCGGTGCATCGCGATGCCAGCGGCTTGCTCGGCGACACCGCGATCGTGGTCAAGGGCGATGGTGGCGAAATCGAGATCAACCCCGACGCCGATAGCCACTTGTATGGCACCCGCGGTGGCGAGAGCTGGGATGAGGAGTGGCCGCAATTGTCGAGCCAGCGCCACGTCAAGCCTGCCAGCCTGGAACCTGCGCATCTCAAGGCGGTATGGCGCGGCGAGGTGGTGGACAGCTACCCGCAAATGGCCCTGATCTCGACCATGGCCCTGGCGCTGCGTGGCCTCGGCCAGAGCCGCGAACAAGCTTTCAAGACCGCCCAGCAGTATTGGGATGCCCGGGACAAATCAATTTAATCGATCATAACCCACTAAGCTTTGCGCTATTTTATCGAACCTATCGGCATAGACTCCTCTCCAACGCTTATCGGTTGAGGAGTCATGGACATGGGATTGTTAGTAGAAGGTCGCTGGCAGGACAAGTGGTACGAAAGCAAGGACGGCACGTTCCAGCGCGAACAGGCGCAGCGTCGCCACTGGGTCACCGCTGACGGCCAACCGGGCCCCAGTGGTGTCGGTGGTTTTGCTGCCGAACCTGGGCGTTATCACCTCTACGTGTCCCTCGCCTGCCCGTGGGCTCATCGCACGCTGATCCTGCGCAAACTCAAGGGCCTGGAAAGCCTGATCGACGTGTCGGTGGTCAGCTACCTGATGCTGGAGAACGGTTGGACGTTCGACAAGTCCCACGGCTCCACCGGCGACAAACTCGATCACTTTGACTTCATGCACCAGCGCTACACCGCCGACACCGCCGACTACACCGGCCGCGTCACGGTGCCGGTGCTTTGGGACAAACAACAGAAACGCATCGTCAACAATGAATCGGCGGAAATCATCCGCATGTTTAATGGTGCCTTCGATGAACTGACCGGCAATGACCTGGATTTCTATCCGGCACCGCTGCGCGGCGAGATCGACGCCCTGAACGAGCGGATCTATCCGGCCGTGAACAACGGCGTATACCGCGCCGGGTTTGCTACCTCGCAAACCGCCTATGAGGAGGCCTTCGATGAACTGTTCACAGAACTGGATCGCCTGGAGCAGCTGTTAAGTGCCAATCGCTACCTGACCGGCGAGTACCTGACTGAAGCGGACATCCGCCTGTTCACGACGCTGATTCGATTCGACGCGGTCTATTACGGCCACTTCAAGTGCAACCTGCGACGCATTGCCGATTATCCGAACCTGTCGAATTGGCTGCGGGAGATTTACCAGTGGCCAGGGATTGCCGAGACGGTGGATTTCGAACACATCAAAAACCACTACTACGGCAGTCACAAGACCATCAACCCGACGGGGATAGTGCCCAAGGGGCCGGCGCAGGGTTTCACCGCCGCCCATGATCGGGAGCGGTTGAGCGGGAAAGGGGTTTGGCGCAGGGCCTGAAGGCTGATCGTTCCCACGCAGTGGACTGACCCCGAAATGTTGGACGATCGTAAATCTATACCTGAACAGATCGAGCCCTGTATTCAACAGGGCTCAGTCCGTTTAGCTTCAGTTTGATGCGTTGGTGATTGTAATAGTGGATGTAGTC
>NZ_NOIO01000047.1:0-19505 GCF_014596605.1 Pseudomonas sp. PSB11 | reverse complement strand
CCAGCAGGTCGTCGATGATCCGCGCCTGGCTGGCGACCGCATCGCAGATGGTGTTCACGGCTTTGATGGCCGGCCCGGCGGATTTGGTCATCGGCAGGCGCCGCAGCAGTTCGGCATTGAGCTGGATAAGATTGAGCGGGTGCTTGAGTTCGTGGGACATCACGGCAAAGAATTCGTCCTTGAGGTGACTGCTGGTCTGGGTGTCGGCCAGCTGCTGGCTTTGTTGGTCGTGCATGCGCTTGTGACCGGTGAGGTCGCGGGCAATCTTCACGTAACCCTGCAGGCTTTCCCCCTTGAGCAAGGCGACCTCGCCACTGCAATAGAAGCGGCTGCCGTCCTTGCGCAGGTGCCAGCGCTCGTCTTCGCCGCGCCCATGTTCGCGTGCCGCCGCAAGTTCGGCTTCAGGCACGCCCTCGGCGCGGTCCTCGGGGGTGAAGATCAGGTCGTAATAGGCGCCGAGCACTTCGTCCTTGGCGTAACCGAAAATCAGCTGCGCGCCGGTGTTCCAGTCGGTAATCACGCCATGCTCGTCGAGAATGATGATCGCAAAATCGTGGGTGCTTTCGGCAACCAGGCGCATGCGTTCCTCACCCAGGCGCAGCTCGTCTTCGGCGGCGCGCCGCTTGCTGATGTCAATGAAAGTCAGCACCGTGCCGTCGATATGGTCCTCGCTGGAGCGATAGGGCAGCAATCGGGCGATGTACCAGCGTTGGTCGTTGCTGCTGACCTCGCGCTCGATCATGTTCAGCGAATCGAAGACGGTCGCCGCGTCCTCGGCCATCTGCGGGTAATCGAGGCGATGGGTGATGTCCAGCAACGAGCGCCCGGTGTCCACCGGCAGCATGCTGAAGATGTCCGTGGCCCGGGGGGTGAACCAGCGGATGCGCATATTGCGATCGACGAACACCGTGGCGATGTCAGTGGAGGCAATCAGGTTGGAAAGGTAGTCATTGATCTTGTCGGTTTCTTCAACCTTGGTCTTGAGCTCGTAGTTGACGGTCAGCAGTTCCTCGTTGATCGACTGCAGCTCTTCCTTGCTGGTCTCCAGCTCCTCGGTGGCCGAACGCAGCTCTTCATTGATGGCCTGCATTTCTTCGTTCGAAGCCTTGAGCTCTTCGCTGGAGACCTCCGATTGCTCGATGGTCTCCTGCAAGTGCAGCTTGGTACGTTGCAGCTCTTGCTCGAGATTGCTCAACATCCGGTTTTCGGTCTGGTTGGCGGCGCTGGCGAGCGAATCCTGAGGCTCGACTTCGCGTTCCTCAAAGATCACAAGGATGTATTCGTTTTCGGTCTCGTCGTCCTTGTAGGGGTGAGCGGTCAGGTCGACCAGATAGCTGCGTCGCTCACGCTCGATTCGCACTTTGCGCGAGGTCGCTGGCGTACCGGCCTGCTGCACCTGAAACAGCGTGGTGCGGATCTCCAGTCGCAGGTCCGGATGGGCCAGCGTCAGCAAGTTGCGCGACAACTCGCCCGCCACATAACGCAGGAAGCGCCCAGCACCTTCGGTGATGTGCAGGATATTGGCATTGGCATCGACGATGATGCTCGGCGGCGCGGCCTTTTCCAGGGCGCGCAAATGGATATCGGCGTAGGACGTCTTGCGTGCGGATTGGGCGACGACGGGGCTGCTGGCGATGGTCGTGCGCACGTAGCCACCGCGAGGCATGGCCGGTGCCCGTCGGACATGGGTCAGGCCACTCTTGGCGCGGAAGATGCGGTTGCGTTTGTCCACGGGGGTGAACAGGTCCAGGCAAGCGTCAGCGGACTCGGAGGTCCCCAGGAACAGGTAGCCGCCCGGGCGCAGGGCAAAATGGAACATTTGCATGATGTCGCGTTGTACGTCGCGGTCGAGGTAAATCAGCAGGTTCCTGCAGACGATCAGGTCGATTTGCGAAAACGGCGGGTCCAGCAACAGGCTGTGCTTGGCGAACAGCACTTTCTCGCGGACTTCCTTGCGCACGCGAAAGTGCTGTTGTTCGCGGCTGAAGTACTGGCGCATGTATGACGGCGGGACGTCGGTTGCGATCGCTTCGGGATAGACGCCGTTGCGGCCGAAGGCGATGGCCCGGTCATCGATATCCGTGGCGAAGACTTGCAGCTTGGCGGGGCTCTCTTGCTGCGCCAGCTGTTCGGTCAACATCATTGCCAGGCTATAGGCTTCTTCGCCCGTCGAGCAGCCTGCCGACCAGACGCGGATCTCGTCACGCTGTGGCCCCGATGATTTGAGCAGGCTGGGTACGACGTCACGCTCCAGCGCCTGGAAGGCTTCGCGGTCGCGAAAGAAATTGGTCACGCCGATCAGCATGTCGCACAGCAGTTCCCTGGTTTCTTGCGGATGAGCCTGCAGGTACTGGTAATAGGCGGCCAGATCCGGTTGCGCGGTCACTTGCAGGCGCCGCTCGATGCGGCGCAACACCGTCGCGCGCTTGTAGTGCTTGAAGTCATGGCCAGTGCCCGCCCGCAGTTGCAGCAGTATGTCCTGCAGCCGTTGTTCGGCGACGGCGGCGTCGCGCTCGCCGGGAGCCGGGCCGATACTGGCGTCAGGATCGATGGCGATGGGCAGGCGAATGGCTTGCGAGTTGCGCCACAGCTCCAGCAGCTTTTCCGGCATTTGTACCACCGGCAGCACCAGGTCGACCATCCGGGTTTCGATGGCGGCGCGAGGCATGCCCTCGAACTCGGCATCTTCGGGTGCCTGCACCAGCGTGACGCCGCCTTGTTCCTTGATTCGCGACAACCCCACCGCGCCATCAGAACCAGTGCCCGAAAGCACCAGGCAAAAGGCACGTTCCTTATGCACATCCGCCAGGTCCCTGAAGAACAGGTCGATGGCGATGCTCAAGCCAGGGTGTCGATCGGTCGATGTCACCGACAGGTGGCCATCGCTCATCGCCAGGTGGTGCGCGGGCGGGATGACGTAGACGGTGTTCTTCTTGATATCACTCGTTTCGGTCACCTGCAGCACCGGCATCGCAGTGACTTCCTGAATGATCCGGTCGACGATGCTGTGGTGATCCGGTGACAAATGAAGAATCACCACGAAGGCCATGCCGCTGTCATCGGGCATGTGTTGAAAAAATGACTTCACGGCCTGAATCCCGCCTGCGGAAGCGCCGATGCCTACCACAGGAAAGTCCAGGGTACTGGGGGTCAACTCTCTGCGCTGGGGGGCATCGGGTGCGTGCTTCGTGGAAGACGTCATACATTAAGGCCTTAAATGGCGACCGCAGCAGCCTGCCCACGCCAATTCAAACGGGTTCATGAAAGGGGTAAGGATAATGTGGGTAGCGCCGCATTGCTAAGCCAAACAGCGGCGCTGCTGGCACCAGCATAGATCAGATTTCGGAGTTGTCTGGCATGGCAGCGAGCAGGCGCACTGAAAAGGTGGGATTGCGCTGGCTTTTGAAACATTGGGAGATAATGTCGTTTTCGTGATGCCCTGGGTGCAAGTGCGCTATCGATCCTCCCAGATACTGTACAAAATCACCGTAGATGCATGATTTAAGGCGCTTTTTTTTTCGCAGCCGACTCGAGGCACTGTTCGAAAAACACCGTTGCAAACTTGCTTCACTCGGTCGGGATGTATATATTCCCCCCTCTGCTTCACCGCGCTACCGCCCGAATGGCGAAACTGGTAGACGCATGGGACTTAAAATCCCCCGCTCGTAAGGGCGTGCCGGTTCGATTCCGGCTTCGGGCACCATATATTTCAAGGGTTTGCGAGCGGAAGCTAAGCAAGCCCTTGTTCGTTTCTGGTCCGCAATTATTGGATTGGTCCGCAATTCACTTGGTTGGCGAGACTCGTCATTACGACGATCGTATGTCCAAGTTGATCCCTATCCTACAAAATATCGCGGCTTGATTCGGCTTTGTCCGTACCGGCTTGGCCCTTGAATTCAAAGGCCGATTCCCCGAATTCACCCGCCTAGACGTCATAATTAAATGTCGCGTCTACCTACGCGGAGCGCTGCGGTCGACCTTTAGCAGACTCAGAGTAAGGGGTGGCCGTTTGCGGACGTCCCAGTGGAACGAAACGAGTGATTTGAACCGATTATGAGGAGATTCACCTTCCTTAAAATGAAGAGCCCCTCCTGTTTCAGCTTTTCGCAGGCCAAGTACCCCTACATTCGCATGCCATTGCAACCATACAAATTTCAGCCTGGTCAGTTTTGAAGGAGGGAGGGCACCGATCTCTATAAAGCAGAAACTCTCACCTCTTAAACACCGCCATTTTGATACACCGTCGCACTCCAATATTGGCTGCCGTTACGTTTTTGGCGAGTCCATCCATCTGCCTCCAGTTGTCTGGCGATCATTCGATTCATAAAGCCATGACCGAGCAGCAGAACCGGTCCTTCGCTGGCAAGGGACTGAAGTCGTTGAGCTGCCGTGCGGGCACGCATCCTCGCAATGCCGACGGATTCGACTCTGCGTGAGTAACCACACAACCATAAGACTCGAAGGATAAATGCCCAGGTAAACGGCGATAGCCGTGGCAGTTTCCAGTGACCATAAGGCAGTGGCGCTTCACGGAATAGCGCGTCGACGAAGGCGGGCTTCAGGCCCAGAGCCTGGACGGAAGTCAGCGCACGAGGCGCGTTGCTCGAGACAATCACCGTGGCGATTGCGGCGAGTTGCTTGCTGGCATCCGGGACGGGTTGGTCGGTAATTTCGGATCGGTCGTATTGTTCGATCCAGTCTTTCATATCGAGCGCTGACATTTTGTCGGTTGCGTCCAGCTTTGGCTGGCCGTGACGCATCAGGATTATTTTTCTGCTCACTGTCTGTTTACGTCCTTGTCCTGGTGTTTATCAAACCAACCGTGATCACGGTACCACGCCACGGTGTCGTTGATTGTTTGCTCCAGCGCCCGGAAACTTAGGTCAAGCTCTCGTTCACTCTTGCCGTGGTTGAAACAGGTGCGGTCCTTTTCTCGTACCAACAGGCGCAACGTGGCCATGCTCAGCAGAATGGGCTTGCCGGTAATACGCGCGTAGATCTCTTGCACAACTGCCAAGGTGTACAGAAAGGGCAGCGGCAGTTGTCGAACGGGTGTCTTGACGCCTGCGATACGCCCAAGAACGGGCACCAGCTCTCGCATGGTCATATGCCGACCCGCCGCGAGATAGCACTCGCCTCGCCGTCCATGTCTGGCGGCGGCAATCTGCGCCAATGCCACATCGCGGGCATCGACAACGGAGAAACTACCAGGGATCAGTCCGGGCAATTTACCGCGTACGACATCGTTGACCAACTGTCCCGAGGAGGTCGGGCCAATGTCGGCAGGACCCCACATCCAGCCAGGCAGGACCATGCAGGCATGCATCTCGGGATGGACTTCCAGGAACGACAGGACGATACGGTCGGCGAGGATCTTGCTGCGGTAATAGTCATCCGCATCGGCGTCGGCCCGCAGACAGGTTTCATCAATTGACGTGCCGGGAGCGCCGTCGAGCACGGCAATGGAAGACGTATGGATGAACCGTCGTATACCAGCGCGGTAGGCCTGACCAAGCAGGTTCCGTGTACCGGACACATTAATCTTTTCGAGTTCTTCCCAGTGGCTGCCGCCCTTGTAGTTGTCGCGAAAGAACGCTGCGGTGTGGAACACCGTATCGCAGCCTTGCAGCGACACTGCGAACGCGTCGACATCGGCCATGTCACCCACCACCAGTTCCACACCCGGCAAATGCTTGAACTGTTGTTCACCTTTGGCTCTTGAACGGACCAGGGCTTTGACCACGCAGCCACGAGCGACCAATTCGCGCACCAGGTTGTTGCCCAACAAGCCGGTCGCGCCAGTGACGAATGTGTTATGCATGTGTCAACCCTCACTCTGATCGGCTAACGGCATCAACACCGCACTGTCGAAGAAGGCCTCTTCACGTATGGCCAACCCGTCTCTGAAGGTGAAGTGTGCGGCGTAGTACGCGGCAATGTGGCGTCCATTGGGTGGAATCACCCGGTCCGACAGCACTAATGGTGCAGTGAAGGTGCCGGTCAGGAGGGCGGTCAGTGCCAAACGATCGTCAGTGACGATAAAAGGGCTCAAGGTCACCTTGGCATCGGGGAACGCTTCGATTAATGCGCGCTCTCGCTTGTGCATGGTTTCGCGACCGGTTTGTATCCCCATACCATCGAAGTAGACGAAGTCTTCGGAAACCAGCGCAAGCATCGACTCCAGATCTCGGCGATTAAAGGCGCTGGCGGCGCGTTCCGCATAGTCGTTGGGGCCAGTAGTCATACAGTCCATTCCATTCTTTTCGAGGGGGTGTAGATATACCGTTGACGCCTCTGCCGAAAAACAGCGACTGCTGCATAATGGATTTGCAAATTTGCGGATCAGGGAAGATATGAAGCATGGCTTTGCAAGCAAATTGGGACGATCTTCGCCTGCTGTTGGCAGTCTCGCGACGTGGCAGCTTTCTTCAGGCCGGCCAATTGCTGGGGGTCGCTGCGTCTACTGTGGCGCGACGGCTGACCCAACTTGAAGGCGCACTTGGCGAGCCACTCGTCGAGCGGGGAGTTGAAGGATGCAGGTTGACCCCGCGAGGCCAATCCCTCGTGGACGTTGCCCTGGCTGCAGAAGCGGGCTTGAGGCGTCAAACCGTTACGGGCATGTCCGAGTTACACACAGAGCTGTCTGGCAGTGTCGTGGTCAGTGCAGGAGAGGGGTTCTCGTCTTGCGTGCTGGAGGCCGCGAGTCGCTTCACCACTCTGCATCCGCGATGCTCGGTGGAGTTGCTGGTAACAGCCGACTTTCACAAGATCGTCCGCGGCGTCGCAGACATTGCTGTACGCACGACTCATCTGGGCGAACCGTCGCTGATTTATCGCTCCATAGGCAGGCTCGCTTACGGTGTCTTCGCCGATGCAGGTTATCTGAAGCGGTTTCCAGGGCTGACTCCGGCCACTGCGGTCAATATTGGCTTGCTTCCTCCGCTGGACATGTTGGCGCAAATGCGGGTGGCAAAGGCCGCGGGGTTGGACCGCACGCAGATCACCGTGAGCTCGTTCGCGGTTCAGCTCGAATCGGTGAGGCGAGGTATGGGCGTGGCGGTGCTGCCCCGTATTCTGGCGAAGGATCTGATCGGGTTGTTCCCGGATCTCCAACTTCCAGATATGGAGGTCTATCTGGTGACCCGGCCGCAGGCATTGAAACAGGCTCACATCAAATGTTTTTTTGTCATCCTGGAGCAGGTGCTGCTTGAAGCCCTTTCCATGGAAAGTGTCGAAGGTTACCTCTTGGAGAGCGCTCCGAAATGAGCGCATAAGGCCGCTTGCAGGTTGTACGGTAATGGTGGGAAACAATCGGATCTGCAGTCTCAACCTTTGTCTGGCGAGAAAAGAGGAGGACTGTTTTTGGCCGATTTCTGCCCCTCACTGAGGAGTTGAGTCGGTTTGGTTTAACGCAAAGTTTTCAGCATCGAGCCATAGACCTGCCAGAGGCAACGAAGTGGCAGTACGGTTCATCGACGTACCTACTTCGGGGCGTCGAACATTCAAAGGCTTCTTACCTTAGGTCTAAACTGATTTTTACCCGGCTGATGGAGGGATGTAGATCAGGGAGGGGGGGCTTGCTTTGGAAAAGCCGATAAGGTGTCCAGCGGCCACTGAGCCTTTTCTCCACATTGATTAGAGTGATTTCGAGGCCAAAAAATGGGTCAAAATAGGTGTTATTCGATTCCGGCTTCGGGCACCATGAATATCAAGGGCCTACCGTTTTCGCGGTAGGCCCTTTTTTGTTGGCTACGCTTTTTGCTTCTCCCGACGCCATGTCGTCACACTGCAACCAAAGCGACCCGAGAACCATCTGGAAAAGGCACTCAGGGAAGAAAAGCCCAGAAGAATGGCGACTTCTGAAAGCGGTCGCTCGCGGTTCACGACATAGCGGTTTACCAGATCGACCCGAACGTCATCGACAATGGATGAGTAGGTTTGATTGTGATGGGCGAGGTGGCGATACAGGGTCTTGCGGTCCACGCCAAGCTGCTGGGCCAGTTTTTCGGCTACGCACTCGCCCGTCGGCAATAGCGCGAAGACCAGTTTGCGCACCTTGTCAGGCATCGTCACGTCGGACTGGGCCAGTTTGGCGTCGAGGAATTCCCGGGCATGGCGCGCAATCAATGGGTCATACGACTGGATCGCTGCATCCAGATCGGTGGTGGCCAATACGATGCCGTCGAATTCGTGATTGAACCGAACCGATGGTCCAAACACATGCCGGTGCATCGCCAGATTGACTGGCGCCTGGTGCGTGAAACAGACACTGCGAGGCTTCCAGGTGGGGCCAAGCAGTTGTTTCAACGTTCGGAAAATCACGCACGTGACGAGCTCGGTGGCTTGTCTTACCGATCCCCCCATATTGTCCGTGAGTTCCTGCCTGAAAATCGCCACGCCGTTGGCTTCTTCAATGCTCAAGTCCATTGATTCGTTGGTGAGCCCGAGACGGCGTGTTAGCGATTGCCAGGCTTTGCGCAGCGTCTGCTCCTCGCGCAGGGCAATGGCCAGCGGACCGAGGTTCTCCAGCTGGCGGGTTTGGCCCATGCGCAGGCCAAAGTCTTCGATCTTCGCCGCATACGCAGAGTCTTCCAGCAAGTGCATGACCGATTTCGCCGGGATCATGATGCTTGGGTCCATCAACGCCGCATCGGTGATGCCTGCCTTGCGCAACTGTCGATAGGGGTCGAGTCCGACGGAGATCGCAACGTCGATAAAATTCGTCAGGCTTGAACTTCTAAGCAAACTCGGCATTGGAACTCCATTTTTGCCTCGAGATGTAAAAAAAATACCCCGAAATGTCAAGTCCAACACAGGCCATTCGCGGATACTTTTTCTACGAGTGGCGCTAAGCACACTGATATTGAGCGCAAACATTCGGCATTTCGTATTCGAGGAGAATCAATGTGGCACACGTTATTCGTATGAATGAAACAGGTGGTCCGGATGTTTTGCGCTGGGAAGAAATGGAGGTTGGCGATCCGGGTCCAGGGCAAGTTCGATTGCGTCATGAAGCGGTGGGCCTGAATTTTGCCGATACGTATTTCCGTTCCGGGTTGTACCCGATGCCGCTTCCCGCCGGCATGGGCGTGGAAGGCGCAGGCGTAGTCCAGGCCGTTGGCGAAGGGGTGAGTAATGTTGCGGTCGGCGATCGTGTCACCTACACCGGCTTCCTTAACACATTGGGCGCCTATAGCACTGAGCGCCTGATACCCGCGGCGCCCTTGATCAAGCTGCCCGATTCCATTTCGTGCGAAACAGCGGCGGGGATGACCATGCGCGGGCTGACGTCGTCCTATCTGATGCGTCGCATCCATGACTTCAAAGCGGGCGACACCATCCTCATGCATGCGGCGGCTGGCGGTGTTGGACTGATCGTGTCGCAGTGGGCCAAGCTACTCGGTGTGACGGTTATCGGCACCGTATCGAGCGAAGCCAAGGCCGAGATTGCGCGGGCCCATGGTTGTGACCATACGATCAACTACAGCCACGAAGACGTGGCCGCGCGGGTCCGTGAATTGACCGATGGCGTTGGCGTCAACGTGGTGATCGACAGCGTGGGGAAAGACACCTTCGACGCCTCTTTGAATTCGGTCAAGCGGCGCGGTCTGGTCGTTTGCCTGGGCTTCGCTTCCGGCCCGGTCTCGGGCTTTGATCCGCAAATCCTTGCCACCAAGGGTTCGCCTTTCCTGACCCGCCCGGCGCTGGCTGATTACATCGTCGACCCGGTGGAAAAGGCCGCACTCGCTGCGGAAATCTTCGGTCATGTTGCAGCCGGTCGCATCAATATCCCGATCAACCAGCGTTACGCGCTGCAGGACGCGGTGCAGGCCCATCGCGATCTGGAAGCGCGCAAAACCACAGGCTCCTCGATTTTTGTGATCTGAGGAGGTCGCCATGCGAGTTGAACAACTGACCTGTTCCATCGGTGCCGAGCTGATCGATGTCAATGTCGCCGACGCCATCCACGACGATGAAGTGTTCGGGCTTATCCGCGAAGCGTTGATCAAACATCGGGTGCTGTTTTTGCGTGATCAGGACATTACCCGGGCTGAGCATGCGAGCTTTGCACGCCGCTTTGGCGATCTGGAGGATCATCCGGTAGCGCCAACCGACCCCGAGGCGCCCGGCCTGGTGCAAATCTACAAGCGCCCGGACGTCCCGCTCGATCGCTACGAGAACACTTGGCATACCGATGCGACCTGGCGCCAGGCACCGCCCATGGGGGCCGTACTGCGCTGCGTGGAGTGCCCGCCAGTCGGCGGTGACACGATGTGGGCGAATATGGTGTTGGCCTATGACAACCTGCCGGATCAGGTCAAGGCGCAGATCGGCGACCTGATTGCCAGTCATAGCATCCAGTCGAGTTTCGGCGCGGCGATGGAGCGTGAAAAACGCCATGCGCTGAAGGCCCAGTTTCCGGATGCAGAGCATCCAGTGGTGCGCATTCACCCTGAAACCGGCGAAAAGGTGCTGTTCGTCAATGCCTTTGCGACGCACTTCGTGAATTACCACACCAAGGAACGTGTGCGTTACGGACAGGACTGCAACCAGGCCGGTGGTGACCTGCTGCAATACCTGATCAGCCAGGCGTACATCCCTGAATATCAAGTGCGCTGGCGCTGGAAGAAAAACAGCATGGCCATCTGGGACAACCGCTGCACCCAGCATTACGCCGTGATGGATTACCCGCCGTGCCATCGCCAGATGGACCGCGCCACGATCATCGGTGACCGGCCTTACTGAGCGGGCAGACACAGCTTTTTTCCAATCCGATCCAACTAGCTGACAGTGAGATAGAAAATGCAATTTCTAGACGATTCGCTGCACCCGGAAAACCAGGAAAAAGTAGTTATTACCGTCGCCCCGTACGGTCCCGAGTGGATGCCTGAGGATTTCCCGGAAGATATCCCTGTCACCATGGCAGAACACATCGAAAAGGCAGTCGAGTGTTACGAAGCAGGCGCCACTGTGCTGCACCTGCATGTGCGGGAACTGGATGGCAAGGGATCGAAACGCCTGTCCAAATTCAACGAGCTGATCGCCGGTGTGCGCGAGGCTGTGCCGGACATGATCATCCAGGTCGGCGGTTCGATTTCATTCGCCCCGGAAAACGATGGCCAGGCTGCCAAGTGGCTGTCCGATGACACGCGCCACATGCTGGCAGACCTTGATCCGAAACCCGACCAGGTGACGGTAGCGATCAACACCACGCAGATGAACATCATGGAGTTGCTCTATCCCGAATACATCGAGGGCACTTCGCTGGGCAATCCGCTACTCGGCGCAGCCTATAGCGAAATGACAGTGCCCGCAGGGCCGGCCTGGGTGGCAGAGCACCTGCGCCGCCTGCAGGCCTCCGGGATTCAGCCGCACTTTCAGCTAACGGGTATCCACGCGTTGGAAACCTTGCAGCGCCTGGTCCGCAAAGGCCTCTACACCGGTCCTTTGAATTTGACCTGGATCGGGGTAGGCGGAGGATTTGAGGGTCCCAATCCGTTCAACTTCATGAACTTCGTGCAGCGTGTACCGCAAGCTTGCACATTGACCGCCGAGTCTCTGCTCAAGAATGTGCTGCCGTTCAACATGATGGCATTGGCCATGGGTTTGCACCCGCGCTGCGGCAACGAAGACACCATCATTGGTCAACATGGCCAGCGCTTCGGCTCAGTGGACCAGGTCAAGCAAACCGTGCGTGTGGCTAAAGAGCTGGGCCGCGAGATTGCGACCGGCAAAGAGGCGCGCCAAATCTACCGCATCGGCACCTGGTACAAGGATGCAGACGAAACGCTCGCTGCAAACGGCATGCTGCCCAACCGCACTGCGGGCCCGATCGTCCCCTCGGCCCACGGTCGATAGTTCGCCTCAGCGTGAGCACGGGCAGTAAGGCACCAGCGCCTTCCTGCCCGGTTGTACCGATGCAGCCGTGCGCAATTCCCTTGAGTTGCGTGGATAAAAATAATGGGGGCGATATGCAGGCAGAGAAGTTTTCCATATCGGTTGCGGCGAATCCTGCGCGTGGGATTTCACGCCCGCGAGCCTATTGCTGGCTGGTATTTATCGTTATCTACGCATTGATGCTGTCCGATTACATGTCGCGACAGGCACTCAATGCAGTCTTTCCACAACTGAAGGCCGAGTGGGCCTTGAGCGATGCCCAACTTGGCCTGCTCAGCGGCATCGTCGGCCTTGCGGTGGGCTTGCTGGCTGTTCCGGCCGCGTTGATGGCAGACCGCTGGGGGCGGGTTAAAAGTGTGGTGATCATGGCGCTGTTCTGGAGCCTGAGCACCTTGGCCTGTGGACTGGCGGAGCACTATAACCAACTGCTGCTGGCCCGACTGTTTGTCGGTATTGGCGAGGCCGGCTACGGCAGCGTGGGGCTTGCGATCATCTTGAGTGTATTCCCGTCTTCCATGCGTGCCACGCTGACCGGGGCCTTTACCTCCGCCGGCATGTTTGGCTCGGTACTGGGCCTGGCCTCAAGCGGCGTGATAGCGAATCACTTTGGCTGGCGCGCCGCGTTGATTGCCATGGCGGCGCTCGGGTTTCTATTGATCCTGTTCTTTGCGTTCACCGTAACTGACGCACGCCTGGCGCGGCACAGGCCCCTTCAGTTGGCCGAGTCGCCGGTCGAAGGCAAATGTGTTGAAAAAATTCGATTGCGCTCACTTCTCAAGACGTTGTTCGGCGCGCCGACGCTGGTGTTCACCTATGTTGGCAGTGGCCTTCAGCTCTTCACCGCCTACACCATCATTGCCTGGATGCCCAGTTACCTGAACCGCTACTACGATTTACCCGCTGACAAGTCGGCACTGGCGGCGGCAGTGTTACTGATCGCCAGCGGGCTCGGCATGGGGCTGTGCGGCGTGTTCACTGACTGGGTGGGGCGCAAGTCGGACAAAAACAAAACGTTGCCCGCCATTTTCTACTGCCTGGGCTCCTGCCTGCTGCTGATGATCAGCATGCGCTTGCCACCCGGCACCGGACAGTTCGCGGTGATCATCGCGGGCGTTTTCTTTGCGGCTGGCACTTATGGCTCAGCGGGCGCCATCGTCACCGATCTGGTGCACGTCTCTCTTCACGGAACCGCCATCGCTACCCTGGCGCTGGCCGGCAACCTGTTGGGTGCCGCGCCAGGCCCTTACCTGACCGGGCTGCTCGCCGACAGGATCGGCCTGCTCGGCGCATTGCAATGGGTCCCGTTGGTCTCGATTGGCTCAGCACTGGCGTTTGCTTTCGCAAGGTCCCATTACCTCCACGACCTGCGCCGCCATGAATCCTCAAGTTGCCATCAATCGCGTTGAAAAAACACTTCTCACATCCCGTAAGGAAATGCAGACGATGAATCACATCCATTCAAAACCGCTCAAGGGTAAAGTCGCCGTCATCACCGGCGCTGGCCGTGGCATTGGTCGCGCCATTGCCCTGGCTTATGCGCAGGCTGGCGCCGCGGTGGTTTGCAGTGCCCGCAGCACGGCGGAAATAGCCGAGACTGTGCGCATGATCATCGAAGCAGACGGCCAGGCTGTCGCCCAGACAGTCGACGTGGGTGACTACGCCGCAGTCGCCGCCCTGTACCAGCGCGCCAGCGATGAGTTCGGCGGCGTCGATATCGTGGTCGCCAACGCCGGCATCGCCATCGAGCAACGCCGGATCGAGGACAGTGACCCGGCGCAGTGGCGCAAGACCATCGACATCAACCTGACCGGCGCCTACCACACCGCTCATGCCGCCATCCCTTACCTGCGCCGGCGCGGTGCCGGGAAAATCATCATGATCGGTTCTGGCCAGCGCCACCGTGCCACCCCCGGTTTTTCGGCCTACTCCTGCTCCAAGAGCGGCATGTGGATGCTCACCCAGTCGCTCGCGGTGGAGTTGCTGGAATACAACATCAGCGTCAACGAACTGATTCCGGGGCCTGTACAGACCGAGATGACCCGTGATGCGGCGATTCCCCCGGGAGAGTGGTTCAAGACCCCGGAAGACGTGGTGTCGCTGGCCTTGTTCCTGGCAAATATGCCTGATGCAGGACCTACCGCTCAGAGTTATAGCCTTATGCGCCGGGCGATCTGATGGGCAAGACGTCGTCCTGGACCCAGTGACGACTCTAACTTAATCCATGAATGTCGCTTTAACTGAAACTCATCCTGTGAGAAGCGTTAAATGAGTGCAACTGCATTGTTTACCCGGATGGATCAAAGCACCCAGGAAGACTGGGATATCATATCTGCAGAATTTAAAAACTTTGCCAGCGCTTTGCCTGATCGAATCATCGCGCACATGAATTTGCTGTCGGGTGATTTTTCCGGCTTTCCGATTGATCGCCTGGGTCACTGCCTGCAAACGGCTACGCGCGCCTATCGTGATGGTCGCGATGAAGAGTATGTGGTGTGCGCGTTACTGCATGATATCGGTGATACGTTGGGCACCTACAATCACTCCGAAGTGGCGGCGGCCATCCTCAAACCTTTTGTCAGCGAAGAAAATCACTGGATGATCCAGAACCATGGAATTTTCCAGGGTTATAACTTCTTTCACCGCATTGGAATGGATCGCAACATGCGCGACATGTTCAAGGAACAGTCGAACTATGCGCGCACGGCAGAATTTATCGAATTGTACGACAGTCCCGCCTTCGATCCCGAAGGTGAAACCTTACCCTTGAGCTTCTTTGAGCCGATGTTGCGCCGTGTATTGGCCAAGCCCAGGTTGTCCCTCTATGGACCCATGTTTGAGCGCTGAAACACCCGCCAACCCCAAAATGTAAAATTATTACCCCAAATCGTCAAAAGCGGATTTGGTTTTCTGCAGATACTTGTCCCACGTCATCCAGATACCGGAGTCATTTATGCAATTGGACGAGCAACTTGAACACGCGCCATTTGAAATGGCGCAGGCAAGCACGCGCAACTTTGCAGGCCGTGTCGTATTGATTACCGGCGCGGGCCGAGGCCTGGGGGGAACCATTGCCCGGCATTTCGCGCGGGCCGGTGCGGATGTTGTCATCTGCGATATCGACATCCCCGCCCTGGAGGAAACCCGCAAGGCTGTTGAAGCGGCGGGTGCCAACTGTTTGGCCCTGCACTGCGACATCTCCTCGAGTAGCCAGGTGGTCGCCATGTTCGCCGACATCGTCCAGCGTTTTGGCACGTTGCACATTCTGGTGAATAACGCGGCGCTGGCGCCCACCGGGGCCGCTGATGCGGTACGACGCAACAAGCACTATGCCTACATCACCACTGCGCAACCGAGGCAATCACTGGGTTTCACCAGTGAAATTACCGACGAGGAGTGGCATCGGTACTGGGATGTCAATGTGCACGGTATGTTCTATTGCACGCGCGAAGCGCTCAAGCTGATGCAGGAGCAACGCTATGGTCGCATCGTGAACCTTGCCTCGATCGCCGGGATGTCGGCAATCAGCGCGCACAGTCCTCACTACAGCGCGTCAAAGGGCGCCGTCATTGCCTTCACCAAATCGGTCGCGGCAGAAGTTGCCGGCGGCAACATCCTGGTCAATGCCTTGGCACCGGGCGGGGTGTCGACTCCCTTCTTTGAAGAGTATCTCGACTCCATCGGCGAGGAAGGCCGGCGCAGGTTCTGGCAAGTCATACCGGCGGGCAGGTTCGGGACAACCGATGAATATGCCTCCGTGGCGACGTTCCTTGCAGGCGATCACTATTTCGTGGGGCAGGTCATCAGTCCCAATGGGGGAGCCGTCCTTTAAACCGTGCGAACTTGCCGTTGAGTACGACACCCCACTTCAACATCTGGACAACACTATGCGACTGGTAAGATTCGGAGAAAAGGGCAAGGAGAAGCCTGGCCTGCTCGATAGCCAGGACATCATCAGAGACCTGAGCGGTATTCTCAGCGACATCGACGCAAGTACATTCACGCCATCATCCCTGGCGCATCTACAGGATATCGATCCATCGACTCTCCCGGCCGTGGAGGGGAGTCCAAGGTTGGGGACGCCACTGCGGGTAACCGGCAAGTTCCTCGCGATCGGCTTGAATTACCGGGATCATGCACAGGAGGCCAATCTGCCGATTCCTTCGGAACCGATAGTGTTCATGAAAGCCAACTCCTGTGTCACGGGCCCCCATGATGAAATCATCCTTCCACCCGATAGTAAAAAAACCGATTGGGAAGTCGAACTCGGCATTGTTATTGGCAGCGAAGGCGCCTACCTCGAAAAAAAGGATGCATTGGCGTATGTAGCGGGCTACGTCCTGGTTAATGATGTTTCGGAAAGAGCCTATCAATTGGAACGTGGGGGCACCTGGGATAAAGGAAAGAGTTGTGACAGCTTTGGCCCGATTGGCCCATGGTTCATTACCCAAGACGAGATAGGCGACGTACAGAACTTATCCATGTGGCTGGATGTGAATGGCGTTCGCAGGCAAACAGGCAACACGGCGACGATGATTTTTGATGTACCCAGCATCGTCGCGTATATCAGCCAGTTCATGCGACTTTACCCTGGCGACATTATCACCACGGGTACGCCGCCAGGCGTTGGGATGGGTATCAAGCCCACACCGGTTTTCCTTGAAGAAAACGACATTGTTACGCTGGGTATTGAAAAACTTGGCCAGCAACGCCAGGCGTGTGTTCGCTACAAAGGTTGAGTTCAATAAAGGCGATTAACAATAGTTCCGGCGGGAAAATGCGTCATCGAAGTATTTGATGTTGTTTGGATAAAAACAAAAATAAACGGAGACAAGTCAATGCATGAACATAGCGTTTGTAGTGCGTGCCTGCGGCGAAGTCAGTTGGCTGTAGCCTGACCTTGAACAAAACTTTCTAAACATTCGCATTGCCCGGATGCCGGGCAGGAGATCTACGCAATGATGTTCGTGAAAAGTTTGATGGCGACTTCCCTGGCAATGGTTTTCACAACAGCGGTACACGCTGCAGTGTCCCCTGAACAGGTGGCCAGGCTGGGCTCCAGCCTGACGCTGGTGGGGGCCGAAAAGGCCGGTAGTGCCGATGGCTCCATTCCGGCCTATAGCGGCGGCCTGACCACCGCACCGGCCAGCTTCAAGGCGGGCGATACGTTTCGTCCGGACCCCTTTGCCAGTGAAAAGCCGGTGCTGGTGATCGACGGCAAGAACCTCGCCCAGTACCAGGGCATGCTCACGGCCACCACGGCGAAGTTGATCGAGCGATTTCCCAGCTACCGCGTCGATGTTTATCCGACCCACCGCACTGTAGTACTGCCGCAGGCAGTCCTGGACAACAGTGTGAAGAACGCGTCCGGGGCCAAGTCCCTTGAAGGCGGGTTGGCCATCGACAACGTCTTGCCGGGCGTGCCGTTCCCGATTCCGCAATCGGGCGCCGAGGCCATGTGGAACTTCCTGCTGCGTTACCAGGGCGTCAATATCAATGCCAAGTACGACTCCTGGAACGTCGATTCGGCCGGTGTGGCCAGCCTGGCGACCACCGCTCAAGCGTTCATCAACTACCCGATCTACGAGAACATGTCGCAGCCGATCACCAGCTCCGACGTGTATTACCAGATGAAACTGTATTACACCGGCCCGGCGCGGCGCGCCGGTGAAGCCATCATGCTCAAGGACGCGACCAACGCCATCGAAATGCCGCGCCGCGCCTGGCAGTACCTGCCTGGCCAGCGCCGGGTGAAGCTGGCCCCAAGCCTGGCCTACGACACGCCTAACCCAGGTACGGCTGGCACCGGCACCTACGACGACGTGTTCGTGTTCAACGGCGCGCTGGATCGCTATGACTGGAAGTTGGTGGGCAAGCAGGAAATGATCGTGCCCTATAACACCTACAAACTGACCTACGCCCAGGATCCGAAGTCGCTGACGACCTCCAACCACCTGGCACCGGATATGGTGCGCTGGGAGAAACACCGCGTGTGGGTGGTGGAGGGCAATCTGAAGTCCGGCGCACGTCACGTGTACCAGAAACGCCGCTTCTATCTGGATGAAGACAGCTGGGTCGCTCTGGCCTCTGACCAGTACGATTCCCGTGGGCAGCTCTACCGTGGGTCCTTCGCCTTCCTGAGCCAGAGTTATGACAAGCAGGTTCCGGACGCCACGCCGTACATGATCTACGACCTGGTCGGCGGTTCCTACAACATCAACGGCGTGGTTGGCCCGTATGGCGGCATCCACTACATCAGTGCGCTGTCCAAGGCACAGTGGTCGCCTGAGTCCCTGGCAGGGGCGGGCATTCGCTAGGGATTCATGTGGTGGGAGGCCTAATGTGGTGAGAGGGCTTATGTGGTGAGGGGATTTATGTGGTGAGGGGATAAATCCCCTCGCCACAGGTTTCCTGTTCGCCTGGACATTTGCTCGCTGGGCTCAAGAATACGGCCGCCTGCATGCACCACTAATTGAAAAACTTCGTTTTCGCCTGCTTACCGATTGCGGCTTCAATGTCTAGGTAGGTGCGCTTATCGGTCGCGCAAAGCAGCGACCGTCCATCCCTCAGCTGCATCGAAAAGGTCAGCTCGATTTCATCGTCTGCCAGTATCACGCCGGCGACAGCTCCGATCGGTCCGAGAGCCAATGCGCCGGCCAGCCCCAAGCCGACAGCGCTCGATACGTCCCGATAAGAAGATTCATTGACAACCGTGACCTCGAGTATTTCGCACGTGGTGATCTTCAGGCCTGGCCATGGATAGACGGCCGTTTGAATGGTGATGAACCCAGGTTCAAGTTCTGCAGAACCTTCAAGGAAATCCCCCGCCAGGATTTTTATTTTTGCCATGTGGTGTCCTCCCTGTATGAGCTACAAGAAAATTCAACGCTTGGCAGGGTGGTGCGTCAACACGCTCTGGACGAGCAATACCTATTGGCCGACTAGTGGCTTTGGGCGGGCTGGATCGAGTCTCGTGAATGAATGCTTCACTCAATAAGGCCGCGTATTGCAAGCCTCGTCAATGATGTCGATGAAGTCGTCATGGGATACCGGTTTACCTACATGATAATTAAACCCTGATTGCCTGGTTTTTTTCTGTTCCTCGCGGGTGGCGTAGCCCGAGAGGGCAATGGCAGGCGTGTGTTTCAGGTGGGAAATCTGGCGGATGGCCCGGATGAACTGATGGCCATCCATGACCGGCATGCCGATGTCCGAGATGATCACGTCGTAGTTGTTGTCCTTCGCCGCTTTCAGGGCTTGCACGGGATCGCTGAAGGTTTCGACATGGGCGTCTTCCATTTCCAGCAACATTTGCAGGACTTCCAAGACGTCCTTGGAGTCTTCCACCAGCAGCACTTTCTGGCCAACCAGACGCCCCTGTTCGGCGACTGTCGGCTGTTTGTCCGGCTGTTGTGAGGGCCGAGAGAGCGGCAACCGGAGGGTGAAGGTACAGCCACGACCAACGCCTTCGGACTGTACATCTACCGAACCGCCGTGGGCTTCCACCAGTTGCCGCACCAACGACAGGCCAATGCCCAGGCCTTCGCGCTGATGACTGGCATGCTGGTTGTCCGCCTGGCTGAAGAGATCGAACACCTTGTGCAGATTGT
>NZ_NOIO01000081.1:0-569 GCF_014596605.1 Pseudomonas sp. PSB11 | reverse complement strand
ACCGAACCGCCGTGGGCTTCCACCAGTTGCCGCACCAACGACAGGCCAATGCCCAGGCCTTCGCGCTGATGACTGGCATGCTGGTTGTCCGCCTGGCTGAAGAGATCGAACACCTTGTGCAGATTGTCCTGCTCGAGCCCCACGCCGCTGTCGATGACGTCCAGCTGCGCCATGTTCTCGACACGATGGGCGATCAGCTCGATGCGGCCATCCCTGGGCGTGAACTTCAGCGCGTTGTTGAGCAGGTTCCAGATGATCTGCTCCAGGCGTGTGCTGTCGGCATCGACCACCAGGGGCGGCTCGGGAGGCTGGGGCAGCTGCAGCGTGACCTCGCACGGATGCTGGTCATTGATCACCACGGTGTAGATATCCTGGAGAATGCGTCCCAGGTCCACCGCCTGTTTTTTCAGCTTGAGCTTGCCGGTGCGCACCCGGGCGACGTCCAGCAGGTCGTCGATGATCCGCGCCTGGCTGGCGACCGCATCGCAGATGGTGTTCACGGCTTTGATGGCCGGCCCGGCGGATTTGGTCATCGGCAGGCGCCGCAGCAGTTCGGCATTGAGCTGGAT
>NZ_NOIO01000046.1:0-19885 GCF_014596605.1 Pseudomonas sp. PSB11 | reverse complement strand
ACCAGCACCTTCTATGACGAAAAGGCTTACTTGCAGGCTTTGACGCGGCGTGGATCGACGTTGGTAGAAGCGCCGATGGAGGTCGTCACAGGTTGACGGACAGGCTCAGGGCGTGAGGGGGCAAGAAAATCAAAAGCCAGATCACAATCAAAAGCGAGGCGGCCTGACAGCCGACCTGATTGCTGGTCTGTCCGCATACCCCCTGTAGGAGCGAGCATGCTCGCGAAAAACCTGAGGGCACCGCGGGCTACCAGGTGCCCCGCGTTATCGTTAACGACCATCGCGACGGTGCGACGATTCGACATGCTCGCTCCTACAGGGGATCCAGGTGCACCCCTTACAGTCAGGTCGGCTGTCAGGCCGCCTCGCTTTGCTGTTGATCGCGAGCGCCCCGTTAACCACGATGGCCGAACGCAGGCATTGCGCAGTGGGGAAACCGGCAGGACGCCGGTTTAGCCGCGCTGGGCCATGGATGGCCCAGCGCGGCGACCCACGGAGCAATGCCTTCGATACGGCATGCCGAGCCTAAGCGAGGCACCGAGTGGTGGGGCAAAGCCTTTTGCTTCCTTTTTGGCGTTTGAAAAAGGGAGTCGCTGTAAAAGCGAAACCATAAGCCGCCGTTACCGCAGCAATGGATATGTACTCCGACAATAAATATCACATACAGGACTTCCTGCGACGCCCCGCATCACCGTCGTGCACGGCTCACGTCATACGTCGACAGCGGAACGCAGAGCGTCCCCGGCGGCATTCCTTTGCTGCGCGTGGGAACGATCAAAAAAAAGGGTCGTCGCAACCCGACGTTGCAGCGACCCGAGGGTGATACTTTAAGAGTCGCCCGCCGCAAGGGGCGTTAAATAATCAGTGCGCCCCAGCAGCTTTGTTCAAATCGCTCTCAGCCCATTCGGTATAAACACAGGCATCGGCAGTCGCCCAGCGCACACGCACAGGATCCCCTGCCTTCATGGGCATGCCCGCGGCGGAAAGCGCCTTGACGGTCATCGACGTACCGCCCGAAGTCACCACGCTGCACGTCTGGCTTTCCCCCAGGAACAACACCTCCACAACCTTGGCCGTCACTTCATTCCAACCGGCGGCCAACGGCTCCTGAGCGGCTTGCTCGAAACTCAAGGCCAGTGCCTTTTCCGGTCGCACCATCAACAGTACATCCTGGTCGGTTTGCAGGCCGGCTGTCAGGCGGATCGACAGCGACTGCCCCTCAAACGTTGCCACGGCGTTGCCCTGAGCCTTGAGCTTGAGGAAGTTCGAGTTACCGAGGAACGAGGCGACAAAGGCGTTCGGCGGATTCTGGTACAGGTCGTAACCGCTGCCCAGGCCGACGATCTTGCCGTGGCTGAAGATGGCGATGCGTTGGGACAGGCGCATGGCTTCTTCCTGGTCGTGGGTCACGTAGACGATGGTGATGCCCAGGCGCCGATGCAGCTGGCGCAGTTCGTCCTGCAAATCTTCACGCAGTTTCTTGTCCAGTGCGCCCAGCGGTTCATCCATCAGCAGGATGCGTGGCTCGTAGACCAGCGCCCGGGCGATGGCGACCCGTTGCTGCTGGCCGCCGGAGAGTTGCGAAGGGCGGCGATGGGCGAATTGCTCAAGCTGCACCAGCTTGAGCATCGCATCGACCCGGCGATCACGCTCGGCCGGGGCCAGTTTGCGGATGGCCAGCGGGAAGGCGATGTTGTCGCGCACTGACAGGTGCGGGAACAGCGAGTAGCGCTGGAACACCATGCCGATGTCACGTTTGTGCGGCGGCACATTGACCAGCGACTGGCCGTTGACCAGGATCTCGCCGCTGCTCGGGGTTTCGAAACCAGCGAGCATCGACAGCGTCGTGCTTTTTCCCGAGCCGCTGGAGCCGAGGAAGGTCAGGAATTCACCGTCCTTGATGTCCAGCGAGATGTCGTCCACGGCAGCAAAGTCGCCGTAGTATTTATTCAAGTTGCGCAGGCTCACCAGGGGCTTGTCATTTTGCTGCGCGGTATCTTTGATCACTGCACTCATGTCGTACTCCTGCGCTTAGGCGCTGATTTCATTGCGCCGGCGCAGTGCGGCGGCGATCACCATGACCAATACCGAGAGGCCGATCAGCAGCGTCGAGGCGACGGCGATCACGGGCGTCAGGTCCTGGCGCAGGGTGGTCCACATTTTCACGGGAAGGGTTTGCAGGGTCGGGCTTGCCATCATCACGCTCAGCACCACTTCATCCCACGAGACAAGGAAGGCGAAGAGGGCGCCGGCCACCATGCCCGGGCGAATCGCCGGGAAGGTCACCTTGAACACCGCTTGCAGGCGCGAGGCGCCGCAAATCACTGCGGCATCCTCGATCGATTGGTCGAACAGCTTCAGCGAGTTGATGATCGAGATGATGGTGAACGGCAAAGCGACGATGACGTGGCTGACCACGAACGCGAACATGGTTCCGGTGTAGCCCAGTTTCAGGAACAGCGCGTACACCGCCACGGCAATGATCACCAGCGGCACGATCATCGGCAGGGTGAACAGGCCGTAGAGCATTTCCCGGCCCGGAAAGCGCCCGCGCACCAGGGCGAAAGCGGTCGGCAGGCCCAGGGCCACGGCAAAGAACGTGGTCAGTACCGCGACCTTGAGGCTGGCCATGGCCGCGTTCATCCAGTCGGCATTGGAGAAGAACTGGCCGTACCATTTCAGCGTCCAGCCCGGTGGTGGGAACACCAGCCACTGGGATGAGCCGAACGACAGCAGGACGATGAACACGATCGGTAGCAACAGGAACAGCCCGATCAGCCCGGTGGTGGCGTACAGGCCAAAGCGCATCCGGCGGCTCATGGCATTGGGGGTCAGGAGCATGACGGCTTACCTCGCGTTGCTGGCGCCAACCGGGGATTCCGGCTGAAGCTTCAGGTAGAAGTAGAACAGCACCAGCGTGATGACGATCAGCAACGCGGCACCGGCGCTGGCCAGGCCCCAGTTGAGGAACGACTGCACCTGCTGGATGATGAACTCGGGCAGCATCATGTTCTGCGCACCGCCCAGCAGGGCCGGGGTAACGTAGTAACCGAGCGACATCACGAACACCATCAAGCCACCGGAGAACAGCCCCGGCCGGCACAGCGGCAGGAACACCCGGAAGAAGTTGGTCCACGGTCTGGCCCCGCAGATCGAACCGGCCTGCAGGATCATCGGGTCGATGGCCTGCATGGTCGCCTGCAGCGGCAGCACGATGAACGGGATCATGATGTAGCTCATGCCGATCACCACGCCGGTGAGGTTATGCACCATCTCCAGCGGCTGATCGATGATGCCCATGGCCATCAACGCCTTGTTGATCACCCCGGAGGCTTGCAGCAACACCAGCCAGGAATAGGTGCGGGCGAGCAGGCTGGTCCACATCGACAACAGCACGATGTTCAGGATCCAGCGACCCCAGCCACGGGGCACCAACGTGATCGCCCAGGCCAGCGGGAATCCCAGTAGCAGGCTGAACAGCGTCACCAGTCCGGCCACCGAGAAGGTGTTGAGCAAGACACGGGCATACGCCGAGTTGGCGAACAGCTGCTCGTAGTTGCCCAGTCCCGGAGTCGGTTCCAGCACGCCGCGCAGCAGCAAGCCGATCAATGGGCCCAGGAAGAACAGTCCCAGGAACAGCAGGGCGGGGATCAGGTTGCTCGATCCGCGCCAGCGTTGCGCCAGGGTCGGGGTTTGCGTCATCGCAGCCGCCTTGCCGGCAGCGCCCGAGGCGCTCCCGACTGGCGTGGATGGACGGGACGCGGTTACCGTCATTTTCATTTGACCAGCCATTCGTTCCACCGTGTCGCGATAGCAGGACCGTTCTTGGCCCAGTACGCGAAATCAAGAGTGATTTGATCCTTGGCGTAGGCAGTCGGCAGGTTGGGCGCCAGGGTCGAGTCCAGGCGCGCCACGCTGTCGACGTTGACCGGGGCGTAGGCGGTCAGGTTGGAGAAGTCGGCCTGGCCTTTGGCGCTGCTGGCATTGGCCAGGAACTTCATCGCCGCGTCCTTGTTCTTCGAACCCTTTGGAATGACCAGGATGTCGGCCATGACCAGGTTCTGTTTCCAGCTCACGCCAACCGGCGCACCGTCTTCTTGCAGGGCATGAATGCGGCCGTTCCAGAACTGGCCCATGCTCGCTTCACCGGAGGCCAACAGCTGTTGCGACTGAGCGCCGCCGCCCCACCAGACGATGTCTTTCTTGATGGTGTCGAGTTTCTTGAAGGCGCGGTCCAGGTCCAGTGGGTAGAGCTTGTCGGCGGCGACGCCATCGGCCAGCAGCGCCAGTTCCAGCACGCCGGGACTTGGCCATTTATACAGGGCGCGTTTGCCGGGGTAGGTCTTGGTGTCGAACAGCGCGGACCAGTCCTGGGGCTTGTTGGCACCCAACTTGCCTTCGTTGTAGCCGAGGACGAAGGAGAAGAAGAACGAGCCGACGCCGTGATCGGAGACGAATCGCGGGTCGATCTTGTCGCGATCGATGACGTTGAAATCGAGGGGTTCGAGCAGGCCTTCGGAGGCTGCGCGCAAGGCGAAGTCAGCTTCGACGTCGACCACGTCCCACTGCACGTTGCCGCTTTCGACCATCGCCTTGAGCTTGCCGTAGTCGGTGGGGCCATCCTGGACCACGGTGATGCCGCTGGCCTTGCTGAACGGATCGGCCCACGCCTGCTTCTGTGCATCCTGGGTGCTACCGCCCCAGCTGACGAAGTTGACGCTTTCAGCAGCCGTTGCCACATGACTGACCGTGGCCAACAAGCCTGCGAACAGTATTGCGGATGCACGTTTGTTCAACACCATTTTCACGCCCTCATTTGTTGTGTTTTTGAGCGGGCTTGGTAATGCCCGCCTATCGGGAGCAGTAGGTCCATCTGGCCTTGAAAGGCGACCGTGCCAAGGGCTGTTGTGAGTGCTTTCCCTCGCGGGGGCGCTTGGCTAAATAGTCCGGTCTATGGAATATCATATTATGGTATTCCAAACTTTGTGCAAGCACTTTGCCTTACCGGCTATCAGCCAAAAATGCTTTTTTTGAGCTGCGGGGCGT
The DNA here is from genome assembly GCF_014596605.1 of Pseudomonas sp. PSB11. Lineage (NCBI taxonomy): Bacteria > Pseudomonadati > Pseudomonadota > Gammaproteobacteria > Pseudomonadales > Pseudomonadaceae > Pseudomonas > Pseudomonas sp. PSB11. Next base: position 14,839 of record NZ_NOIO01000046.1, on the reverse strand, counting down.
ACCCGGTACCGCGCAAACATCGCAATCCTTGTGGGAGCGAGCCTGCTCGCGAAAAGGGCCTGTCAGTCGAGACACATGTCGCCGGGTACATTGCCTTCGCGAGCAGGCTCGCTCCCACAGGGGACTACACAAATCCGAGGATCATTGGGTGAACGGGATGCTCTCCACCACTTCCAGGTCATACCCGGTCAAACCTGCGTACTTCAAAGGCGGCCCCAGATGCCGCAACTTGCCCACGCCAAGGTTCTGCAGGATCTGTGCCCCGGTGCCGACTTCCGAATAGATCCGCGACTGCGAACGGTTGAACTGCCGCGGCGCCTGGGTCAATTGCGGCACCCGCTCCAGCAACGCTTGCGACGATTCGTGGTTGGCCAGGACCACCACCACGCCGCGACCTTCCTCAGCCACTCGCTGCAAAGCCGCCCACAACGTCCAGTTCGAAGGGCCGCTGTATTCGGCGCCGACCAGATCGCGCAACGGGTCGATGACGTGCACGCGCACCAGCGTCGCTTCATCGCGACGCAGATCACCCATGACCATTGCCATGTGGACACCGCCTTCGATGCGATCCTCAAAGGTGATCAGACGAAAGGTGCCATGTACCGTCGGTAGCTCGCGCTCGCCAATGCGCACCACCGTGTGTTCGGTACTTAAACGATAGTGGATCAGGTCGGCGATGGTGCCGATCTTGATCCCGTGTTTGCGCGCGAACACTTCCAGGTCCGGGCGGCGGGCCATGGTGCCGTCATCGTTCATCACTTCGACGATCACCGAGGCGGGGGTAAAACCGGCCAGGCGCGCCAGGTCGCAACCGGCTTCGGTATGGCCGGCGCGGGTCAATACGCCACCTTCCCGGGCACGCAGGGGGAAGATGTGGCCGGGCTGCACGATATCGGCGGCACTCGCGCCATGGGCAACGGCAGCGGCCACGGTACGCGCGCGGTCGGCGGCGGAGATGCCGGTGGTTACGCCAACAGCCGCTTCGATCGATACGGTGAACGCGGTGCTGAACACGCTGCCATTGCTGGGCACCATCTGCTCGAGGCCCAAGCGCTGGCAATGCTCGTCGGTCAAGGTCAGGCAGATCAGGCCGCGCGCTTCGCGGGCCATGAAGCTGATGGCTTCGGCGCTGCAGCGGTCGGCGGCCAACAGCAGGTCGCCCTCGTTTTCCCGGTCCTCGTCGTCCACCAGGAGCACCATCTTGCCTTGGCGGTAGTCTTCGATGATTTCTTCGATGCTGTTGAAGGCCATGTGGGGAGTCTCGATGTTTGATGGAGATATATTGTGGTATACCATAATACAAAACAAGCAGAGAGGTCACTATGAAGGCGTACTGGATTGCTCACGTGGATATCACCGACCCCGATCAATACAGCCAATACACCCAGCGGGCACCCCAGGCGTTTGCCCAATACGGTGGTCGGATATTGGCGCGTGGCGGGCGCAGCGAAGCGATGGAAGGTCGGTCGACGCCGCAGCGCAGCGTGGTGATCGAATTTGATTCCTACGAGCAGGCGCTGGCCTGTTATCGATCCGATCAGTATCAGGAGGCGAAAGGGCACCGCGAGGGCGTGGCGAAGGCAGAGGTGATCATTGTCGAAGGAATCGCCCCGGCATAACCCTGTAGGAGCTGCCGCAGGCTGCGATCTTTTGATCTTGATCTTCGGGGAGCCTTCAGGGCGCCAAAGATCAAAAGATCGCAGCCTGCGGCAGCTCCTACAGTGATTGTGTCGCGTTCTGTCAGCGGATGAAGTGAATCTTGCCGCTGTCATCGTTGCCGATGTAGATCCCGTAGACCCCGGCCTGCCGCTCCTCGATGTAGCGTTCGAGAATCTGCCGGATTGCCGGGTAGTAGATGCTGTCCCAGGGAATGTCCTCGGGCGCGAAGAATTTGTAGTCGAGGGTTTCCGGTCCATACTGCCCGGTGATCTCCAGCGCGATGGCGCGGAAGATGATGTACACCTCGCTGATCTTGGGCACGCTGAAGATCGAGTAGGGCGAGAGGATTTCCGCGCGCACGCCGCTCTCTTCCCAGACCTCGCGCAACGCCGCTTGCTCGGTGGTCTCACCACCTTCCATGAAGCCCGCCGGCAAGGTCCAGGTGCCGGGACGCGGAGGGATCGCGCGTTGGCACAGCAAGTACTTGCCGTCCTGCTCGATGATGCAGCCGGCGATGATTTTCGGATTGACGTAGTGGATGTAGCCGCAGCCGCGGCACATCAGGCGCTCGTGCGTATCGCCCGGTGGCAGCTGTGACTTGAGGTCATTGCTGCCGCACCTTGGACAATAGCTCGGGCTGAACATGATCAACGACCTATGCGGGGTTCTTTGAGCGCGATGGGCTGGGTGATCTCGGGGATCGCCCCGGTTTCTTCCTGCTTGCGCTTGAGGTAATCGAGGGCGACGGTGGCGGCGGCCCGAACGTGGTCGACGCAAGCCTGGTGGGCGGCCAGGGGATCGCCGCTCTTGATCGCTTCGACCATGCGTTCCATTTCCTGGTTGCTGGCGCCGCGACGGTTTTCCTGGGACACCGAAGTCGCGCGCAGATAGCTGATGCGCGCCTGCAGTTGACGCAACTGGGTCGCGGCGACATGGTTGCCAGAACCTTCGAGCAGGACGTCGTAGAAACCTTGCACGGAGTCGATGACCTGTTGCAGTTCGCCTTCCTTCAAGGCCTGGCGGTTTTCTTCCAGGGCCTTTTCCAGGGCCTTGATGTCCTTGGCCTTGGCACGCAGGGTGAACAGTTGAACGATCAGGCCTTCCAGTACGCAACGCAGCTCATAGATATCGACGGCATCGGCCAGGGTGATGATCGCTACCCGAGGGCCCTTGGCATCGGCGAACTCCACCAGGCCTTCGGATTCAAGGTGACGCAGCGCTTCGCGCACCGAAGTGCGGCTCACGCCCAGGCGATCGCACAGATCGCGTTCGACCAGTCGATCTCCCGGCAGAAGCTGGAAGTTCATGATGGCGCTTCGCAGTTTATCCAGCACGATTTCGCGCAGGGTAACGGGGTTGCGATTGACCTTGAAGCTGTCGTCGAGTGGCAGGCGTTTCATGGGGTCCGCTCTGAATGTGGCTGTCCATGCAAAAAGAGCACTTTGATCGCAATAATCCTAGTGCTCGTTCAGTCAGATAGCCAAGGGTTAACTGGAGGCCTCGGCATCGGCTTCGGCGAACGCTTCACGGGCGAGCCGGAAACTGTCCACGGCCGCGGGGACACCGCAATAAATACCGACCTGAAGCAGAATTTCGCGTATTTGTTCACGACTCAGCCCGTTACGCAAGGCACCACGCACGTGCAGCTTGAGTTCGTGAGGCCGATTGAGGGCTGAAATCATCGCCAAGTTTATCATGCTGCGCTCTTTAAGCGACAAACCCTCACGGCCCCAGACGTGACCCCAGCAGTACTCGGTGACCATTTCCTGCAGAGGTCGGGTGAAGTCGTCGGCGTTTTCGATGGAGCGGTTCACATAGGCTTCGCCCAGCACCTGGGTGCGGATCTTAAGGCCTTTTTCGTATTTTTCGTTACTCACTTCAAAGCCCGCCCATAAGTGTGTATTTGAGTTCCAGATAATCCTCGATGCCGTACTTGGAGCCTTCACGACCCAGGCCCGAGGATTTGATCCCGCCAAACGGCGCCACTTCGGTGGAAATCAGTCCTTCGTTGATCCCGACCATGCCGTATTCCAGCGCCTCACTCATGCGCCAGGCGCGGCCCAGGTCGCGGGTGTAGCAGTAGGCAGCGAGGCCGAATTCGGTGTCGTTGGCCATCTGCACGGCCTCGGCCTCGCTGGCAAAACGGAACACCGCGGCGAGAGGGCCGAAGGTCTCATCCCGGGCAACTTTCATCTGCGTGGTGATGCCGGACAATACCGTTGGCTGGAAAAAGCCGTGGCCCAGCGCATGACGTTCGCCACCGCAAACCAACCGGGCACCTTGCGCCAGTGCGTCCAGCACATGGTCTTCAACCTTGGTCACGGCGCGCTCATTGATCAGCGGACCCTGGGTGACGCCGTCAGTGAAACCACTGCCCACCTTGAGCTGCGACACCCGCTCGGCCAGGCGCGCAACAAAGGCGTCGTGTATGCCGTCTTGCACCAGGAAGCGATTGACGCAGACGCAGGTCTGGCCAGCATTGCGAAACTTGGCAATCATCGCGCCTTCTACCGCACGCTCAAGGTCGGCATCGTCGAAGACAATGAACGGTGCATTGCCGCCCAGTTCCAGCGACACTTTCTTCAGCGTCGGCGCGCACTGCGCCATCAGCAACTTGCCAATCGCCGTGGAGCCGGTGAACGACAGTTTGCGCACCAACGGGCTTGCCGTCAGCTCAGCGCCAATGGCGATGGCATCGCCGGTGATCACGTTGAAAATACCCGCAGGAATGCCGGCCTGTTCGGCCAGCGCCGCCATGGCCAGTGCCGAGAATGGCGTCTCCGGTGCCGGCTTGACGATGCACGGACAACCGGCGGCCAGCGCCGGGCCGGCCTTGCGGGTGATCATCGCTGCGGGGAAGTTCCACGGCGTGATGGCCGCGACGACACCAATAGGTTCCTTGCTGACGACGATGCGCGCATCGCCCTTGTGGCTGGGAATCGTGTCGCCGTAGATGCGCTTGGCTTCTTCGGCGAACCACTCGATGAAACTGGCGGCGTAGAGGATTTCACCCTTGGCTTCGGCCAACGGCTTGCCTTGTTCGAGGGTCAGGATTTCGGCAAGGGCATCGGCGTTTTCCAGCATCAGCGCGTGCCAGCGCTTGAGGGTGTTGCTGCGCTCTTTGGCGGTTAACCCGCGCCAGGCCGGCCACGCGTTGTTGGCGGCGACGATGGCTTGGCGGGCGTGCTCGGCGCCAAGGTTCGGCACGCTACCGATGAGTTCACCGGTGGCGGGGTTGAAGATGTCCTGTCGCGCCCCATCGGGCGCATCCAGCCATTGGCCGTTGATGTACGCCTGCTGGCGGAACAGTTGCGAGGCTGCTGGGCTCATGCCGGCTCCTGGAGAAACATAAAAGACCTGCGCGGGCCCCTGTGGGAGCGGGCTTGCTCGCGAAAGCGGTGGGTCAGTCAATATTGATGTCAACTGACACTCGGCCTTCGCGAGCAAGCCCGCTCCCACAGGGCATTGTGTAGAGCCATCAGGCCAGGGCGGGCAGGGGGCCCAGCTTGCCTTTGTGGTAGATCATCGGCGTCACCGGTTGCTCGGGCAGGATCAGGTTCTTCACCGCGCCGACGATGATGGCGTGGTCGCCGCCATCGTATTCACGCCACAGTTCGCACTCGATGATCGCCGTGGCTTTGCGCAGCAGCGGGTTGCCCAGTTCGCTCAAGTGCCACTCGATGCCCCGGGCCTTATCCTTGCCTTTGCCGGCGAACGCATAGGCTTCGGCGGTCTGGTCGGCGGACAGCAAATGAATGGCGAATTGCTTGCTGTCGCGCAGGATCGGGTACGTGTCAGAGGCGTAGTTGGGGCAGAACAGTACCAGTGCCGGATCGATCGACAGCGCGCTGAAGGCGCTGGCAGTGATGCCGACGATGCCGCCGTCCGGGTCCAGGGTGGTGACCACCGTGACCCCGGAAGGGAACGAGCTCATGACGTCTTTGTAAATGCCGGGTTCGATCATTTCTCAGGACTCCTAGCGCATCACAAACGGATCAGGCATCGGTGCCTGGGAAAGATTGATCCACACCGTTTTCAACTCGGTGTAGGCCAGCACGGAATCGATGCCGCTTTCGCGTCCATAGCCACTGTTCTTGAAGCCGCCGATCGGCGCCATGGCCGACACGGCGCGGTAGGTGTTGACCCAGATGATCCCCGAACGCACGTCCCGGGCCAGGCGATGGGCACGCCCCAGGTCGCGGGTCCAGATGCCGGCGGCGAGGCCGAACTGCGAGTCGTTGGCGATCGCCAGGGCTTCGGCTTCGTCCTTGAAACGGATGACCGAGGCCACCGGACCAAAGACTTCTTCCTGCATGATCTTCATCGAGTTGCGGTCGCATTCGAACAGGGTCGGCTCATAGAACCAGCCTTCGCCGAGGTTCTGCGCACGCTTGCCACCCAGGCGTAAACGGGCACCTTCGGCAATGGCATCCGCCACCAGGCCTTCCACCACGGCCAGTTGCTGCGCAGTGGCCATCGGGCCCATTTCACTGCTGTCTTCCTGCGGGTTGCCGATGCGGATGCGCTGGGCGCGTTCCACCAGGCGAGCGACGAATTCGTCGTAGATTTCGTCCTGCACCAACAGACGCGAACCCGACACACAGCTTTGCCCGGACGCGGCATAGATCCCGGCGATGGCGCCGTTGATCGCGCTGTCGAGGTCGGCGTCGGCGAAAATGATGTTCGGCGATTTGCCGCCCAGTTCCAGGGACAATTTCGCGAAGTTCTCGGCACTGCTGCGCACCACATGCCGGGCCGTGGCCGCGCCGCCGGTGAAGGCGATCTTGCGTACCAGCGGATGGCGGGTCAGGGCGGCGCCGGTGCTCGGGCCGTAACCGGTGACGACATTGACCACCCCCGGTGGAATCCCGGCTTCCAGCGCCAGGCGCGCCAGTTCCAGAATGGTCGCCGAGGCGTGTTCGGACGGCTTGATCACGATGGTGTTGCCTGCCGCGAGAGCCGGCGCCAGTTTGATCGCGGTCAGGTACAGCGGGCTGTTCCACGGAATGATCGCGGCGACCACGCCCATGGCTTCGTGCACGGTGTAGGCAAACAGGTCTGGCTTGTCGAGGGGCAGGGTGCCGCCTTCGAGTTTGTCGGCCAGGCCTGCGGTGTAGTGGAAGAACTCCGGCAAATAGCCGACCTGGCCGCGGGTCTCGCGGATCAGCTTGCCGTTGTCGCGGCTTTCCAGCTGCGCCAGTTGTTCCTTGTTTTCGGCGATCAGGTCGCCCAGGCGGCGCAGCAGTTTGCCTCGGGCAGTGGCGGTCAAGCCGCGCCAGGCCGGGCTGTCGAAGGCGCTCTGCGCCGCCTGTACGGCGCGCTCGACGTCGGCTTCGTCGGCATCGGGCAGTTCGGCCCAAGGTTCGGCCAGGGCCGGATTGAGGCTTTCAAAAGTCTTGCCGGACAGGGCATCGACCCATTCACCGCCGATGCACATCTGGAAGCGTGAGAGAGTCATGCAACGATCCCCTTAATCTGATTTGGTCGGGCGTGCGCCGTGTCGAGAAACTCCAGCAACAGCTGGTTGACCAGGCGCGGCGATTCTACGGGCATCATATGCCGCTGCTCGGCGAGTACGGCAACCTTGGCGCCGGGAATGCGCTGGGCCAGTTGCTCGGCCATTTCCGGGGTCGACCCCGGATCGAGTTCGCCGGTAGCGACCAGCGTCGGCACCTGGATGCTGGCCAGGTCATCGGCGCGGTACATGTCCTGGGTGGCGAACAATTCATAAGTAGTCAGGTAGCCCTGCGGATCATTCTGCGCGAGCGTCTGGCGCAAAGCGGCGATCTGCGCCGGATTGGCTGCCTGGTATTCGCGGCTGAACCAGCGCGACAGTGCGGCTTCGGCGTTGGCATCCGGCCCGTGTTCGGCCGCCTGGGCTGTGCGGGCGATGACACCGGCGCGTTGCTCGGCGGTGCGATTGAACACACTGTTGAGCACCACAAGGCTCTGCAGGCGCTGCGGGTAATGCAGGGCAAAAGCCCGCGCCACCAGCCCGCCCATGGAGAAGCCGATCACTGCCGCCTTGGGCAATTGCAAATGATCGAGCAGCTCCAGCAACTGGTCGGCGTAACCGAGCAGCGGCGTGCCGCTTTCCGGACGCGGGCTGGCGCCATGACCGAGCATGTCGTAGGCGATCACGCGGTATTGGGTGGCCAGGCCAACGATCTGGCCGCCCCACATTTCTTTGTTCAGGCCCACGCCGTGGATCAAGACCACGGGCTGGCCTTGGCCGGTCGCCAGGTAACTGGTGCCAGCCGGGGTGCGTTCAGCGGTGAGCCGAATCATGGAGCGCTCCTGCATACCTTTTTGTTGTAGTGACCGACCGGCTTACTGGGCTTTTTCGGCGGCCAGTTCTTCCAGGTCGATGTAGCGATTGCCGATGCGTGGGTGCAGGCGGCCGCCATCGGCGCAACCCAGGACCACGACGATTTCGTCGGCACGCGGCGCGTCTTCGATCTGCATTTCCAGGGTGATGTAGTGCGAACGCAAGCCTTCGTCGTCCTTGTGCATCATCGGGATCTGGATGGAGGTGCCCGGGCCGCCGCGCTTGTTGGTGAAGCTCAGGTAGCTCTTGGCTTTCACCGCTTCGCGGTAGTGGTTGCCGAAGCGCAGGGTGTGGATCACCGCGGAAGCGTGTTCGATTTCACCGTCGGCGCCGACCACGGCGGCCTTGCCGTACGCTTCGATTTTCTCGGCACCGCCGATGATGCCCACCAAGCGCTCGACCATCAGCGCGCCGAGGTCGGAGCAGTTGGCGCGGATCTGCGGCTTGAGGTCTTCAACGAAGCCGTTGCCCACCCAAGGGTTCTTCATCACCACGGCCAGCCCGACCATGGTCACGGGCTTGTCGGTGGCCTTGCCGCCTTCAATGAAGGTTTCTTCGACATAGCTGACGATCTTGCGGATTTCGAAACTCATGAGCTGCTCCGTATCAGGGTGAAAAAGTGTCTGTGCGTCTGATGGTATACCATAATACCGGATGCGCAATACCCTGAAGGGAGTTTCTGGTCGGATGGTGATGAAAAGAGGGGGGGGGGGGGGACAGTAGTGCTGGGCGTGGCCGGCATTGCTTCGTGGGCCCGGAGCGAGGGCATGCCGAGCCTTGGCGAGGCACCGAACGCCAGGGGCAAGAGCCCTTGGTTACTTGGGGCCGGGCGGCGTTCCGTTCTTCCAAGTGACTCGCTGTAAAAGCGAAACCCTAGGTGGTCGTTACCGCAGCAACGGATATGTACACCAAGGGAACGGCTCGGCTGTCAGAGCTGAAACCTGCCTCAGACCCCAATATTCGAAGAAGCAGCCAACCGAACCCCACTGCGCACTTCCCTGGCCGTACACCCAAAGTGCTGGCGAAAGCTTCGGGTAAATTGCGCCTGGTCGCTGAAGCCCCAGCGCATGGCCAGCTCGCCGATCGACAGGTGGCAGTTGGGGTCGCGCAGGCCTCTGTTGACCGCCTCAAGGCGGCGCAGGCGAATCCATTCCCCGAGGCTGTAGGGCGTGGTGCTGAAGAGTTTATGCACATAGCGTACGGACAGCCCGCAGGCCTCGGCGATCATTGGCGGCGCCAGGTCCGGGTTGCCCAGTTGCTGGTCGACGTATTGCTCTATGCGTTGCAAATGCAGGGCGGCCAGGTTCGAGCTTTCGCTGCTCAGCACCCGCTCGTCATCACGCAATGCCATCAACAACGTTGAAAGGGCCTGCTCCAGCAGCATATGCCGGGCGGCCTCGTCGCACTCGTCGAAACGTGCGGCGCACATCGCCAGTTGGTCGACAAAGACTCGCCCGAGTGCGCGCCTGGCGTCGAAGCACAGGCGCGTGTAGCGTTCGGCGCCGCGCAATTGGCCATGCAGCGCGCGTTCCGGGAGCTTGAACACCCACAGATCGTTGTCGCTGGCATAGTGAAAGCGGTAGGGCGCGTCGCCCCGTTCGAAGATGAAACCACCCGGTTGGCAATGCAGGGCGCGGCCGTCCTGTTCGAAATGCACTTCGCTGCGCCGCGGTACGGTGACGAGGTAGCAGGCTTCGTGATCTTCACTGACCTGGGCCTTGCTGCGCGAGTAGCCCAGTTGAGTGGAGCGCAAGCGAGAAAGGGTCAGTGCAGTGCTGCCGGTTTCCCAGATCTGCAGGCTGCCACTGAAAGGGCTGTCGGGCGCGAATTCCAGGGACAACGGAAAATACGCACTGCCAATGGCCTGGGCCCAGAGCGGTTGGCGTTGACTGTCTGGCCAGGAACGGGTGGAGAATTTGCAGGCCATGGCTGCCCTCGTATCTTTTTTATTATGAGGACGGTGCCAACGCAAAAAAAGCCGTTGGCACCGTGGGGTTGCCATCATTTGCCAATGTTTACGGGCGGTCAATCACCGGGTGTCAGCCGGTAGGTGGCCGATGGCGCCAGCGTGGCCTGCCAGCCAGGGGGGACGACGATGTTGGTGGTCGTCTCTTCGATCACGCAAGGGCCTTGCACCGTTTGCCCCGATTGCAAGTGTTCACCGTTGTATACCGGCGTTTGCTGCCAGGACGACTGGGCGCTGAACAGCATCGACCGATGACCGCTGGCCTTGGGGGCGACATCCTCGGCAGGTGACGGCAGTTCCGGCATGGGCGGACGTTGCAGGCGCGCTATTACCGAACACTCAAGGTTGACCAGTTCTGCCGGGCTTTGCGGTTCGCTATAGGAGAACAGCGCCTTGTGCCGGGTGTGGAACGCCTCACGCAACGCGACCAGGCCCGACTGGTCCAGCCGATCGCAGGTCAGCTCGACGCTGCATTCGTGAATCTGACCGAGGTAGCGGATCTCCAGGTTGTACAGGCATTGGACGTTATTGCCAGCGCCAAAGCCATCGTCGCGCAGGTTTTTCATCCCGCGCTCGCGCAGGTCACGCAAGGTCTGGTTGAGCAACGGCAGGTCGACCAGTTCGTCGTCGAGGCGCATCGGCAGCGTGGTCAATTGGTCGTAGCGGATATCGGAAAGAATCTGCCCATAGGCGCACAGCCCGGAAGCCACTTTCGGAATCAGCACCACTTTGCTGCCGATTTCCTCGGCCAGGCGCATGACGTGCATGCCCGCCGCACCGCCCGCGCCGATCAGGGCAAAGTCCCGTGGGTCATAGCCGCGTTCGACCGACACCCGGCGAATGCCGCTGACCATGTTCAGGTTGACCAGGGTGATGATGCCGATCGCCGCCCGTTCGACGCTGATGCCCAAGGGCTCGGCGATTTTGCTCCGGATCGCCTCTATGGCGGCCTGGCGATTGAGCCGGATGCTGCCGCCCAACAGCGCGCCGTCGGCCAGGTAACCCAGCGCCAGGTTGGCGTCGGTCACGGTTGGCTCGGTGCCGCCCTTGCCGTAGCACACCGGTCCCGGGTTGGCGCCGGCGCTGCGCGGGCCGACCTGGAGCATGCCGAAATCGTCGAGATAGGCGATCGAGCCGCCGCCGGCGCCGAGGGTTTCCACCTGGATCATCGGCACGCCGATGCGATAGCGCAGGAAGTCAGTGTCCTTGCTGAAGTTGGTGCGTCCTGACTTGCTCAAGGTGATGTCGAACGAAGTGCCGCCCATATCTACCGTGATCACGTTGTCGATGCCGAATGGCTGCGCCACGCACAACCCGGCTTGCGGCGCGGACGCGGGTCCTGAGTTGATCGCATTCACCGCACGTTCACGCATTACCACGCCGGGTGCCAGGCCACCGTTGGATTGAAAGTAGCGCGTGGGCTGCTGCGCGCCGAGCTCTTCGAACAAGGCGTCGATGCGTTCGATGTAGCGGCCCATGACCGGGCTCAGGTACGCGTTGACCACGGTGGTCGAGGTGCGGGTGTATTCGCGGATCTGCGGGAACACTTCGTTGCCGGTGCAGACGAATACACCCGGCAATGCCGCGCGCACCCTCTCGGCGGCGCGTTGTTCGTGGCTCGGATTGCGCACCGACCAGACGAACGAAATGGCCACGGCCTTGACGTCCTGTTCGCGGAAATAATCGATTGCTTCAGCAATCGCGTTTTCGTCGAGGGCGGCGTATTCGCTGCCGTCACTGAGGATCCTGCCGCCGATGGGGCGCCGCAGATGACGCGGCACCAACATGTAGGCCGGCGGGTAGCTGGCATCGTAGCGATGCCCGTCTTCCTTGTGGCCCAGGCGGATTTCCAGGCTGTCCTCATGCCCTTCGGTGCACAGCAGGCCAACCTTGACCCCGGTTTTCTCGATCAACGCGTTGAGGGCCACGGTGGTGCCGTTGATGCACAGGTCACAGTCGCCAATGATTTCGGCGGGGGTGCGGCCGATGGCGTCAGCGATTTGCGCCAGCCCGTTGCGGATGGCGATCGTACCGTCCTGCGGCGTCGACGGTGCCTTGAACAACTGCACGTTGCCGTTGCGATCGGCCAGGATGAAATCGGTGAAGGTGCCTCCGGCGTCGATACCCAGGCGATATTGTTGTTTGCTCATGATGAGGGGTTCCAGATAGCTCAAAGGGGGGCGATCAATGTGTGGCGCGGCACGCACGAGTCGCGGCGTCGTCGACCTGGCCGTTGCCGTCGATCACCACGCCGTATTCCAGGCGGGCACCTTCGCGGGACACCAGGCCGTTGCGTACGTCGTCGGCCACGCTGGCGACCGGGCGCCGCCGGGGATCGCCATAGCCACCGCCGCCAGGGTTGATGTTGATCACCCGTTCGCCCGGTTGCGCGATGAGCTGCGCGTTGTAGATAAAGGACTGCTCCTCACCGTCGTTCTTGCGGTGAATCAATCGGCCCAGCTTCGGTTCGAGCAGGACGTTGTTCGCGCCCGCGGCGCCCGACGTCGGCAGTTGTCGGCCCTCGCCAAAACCAACCACGGTCATCGCGTGGTCCAGCGGTTCGATTTCGATTCGCGTGCCAGAACCACCGCGAAATTCGCCGGCACCACCGCTGTCAGTCATCAGGCTATAGCGATGGATGAGGATCGGGTAGGCGTACTCCAGCAACTCGATATCACCGGACATCAACGCGCCGAAACAGCACAACGGACCGCACGCCGGCCAACCGTCCATGGTCTTGTTCGCACCGGCGCCGGAAATGATCGAGGCGAGCACCATGGTCACGTACTCGTCGTTGCCATTGCGCGGATCAAGGCCGGCAATGTTGATCCCGCTGGCGTGACCCCAGGAGGCCGTGACCCGATCGGGGGCCGCTTGTTCCAGGGCCTGGCGCACCGCGTCGGCCAGGGTTTCCATCGGTGTGGTGGTGCTGTTGACGTGGGGCGCTGGTTCCTGGGCGTTGCATAACGTGCCCGGCGGGCCGAGGTCGACGGATACGCAGCGGTACAGCCCTTCGTTGTACGGTGGCGGTACCTGGGCGAACATCATCAGCCCCAGGTACACCCCGGACACCGAGTTGCCGGCGTAGGAGTTGATGAAGTACGGCACCTGCGGCGGACTTTCGATCAGGATGTGCGCCTCGTCGCCGCGAATTTCCACTTGCGCGGTGATCGACAGTTCACCCAACCCATGGCCCGAGTCTTCCAGCACGGCAGTGCCGCTGTAGAGGCCATCCGGTACTTCTCGCAGCAAGGCCCGCATGTGCCGGTCCGCCATGTCTTTCAATTCGGCGATACACGCACGCACCTGCGCCACGCCATAACGATCGAGCAGTTCCAGCAAATGCCGTTCACCCACATTGCAGGCGCCGTACTGGGCGTTGAGATCGCCTTCCTGATAGGCCCGGGCGCGCATGTTGGTCAGCAGCAGGTTGATCACGTCTTCACGGCGCTTGCCTTGGGACCAGAGCTTGACCGGCGGGATCCGCAAGCCTTCGGCGTAGATTTCCCTGGCATCCGGGTTGTAGCCGGCGGGCACCGGTCCGCCGATGTCGGTCAGGTGACCTTTGCACACCGCCCAGAACACCAGCTCGCCTTGGTAGAACACCGGTTTATACATGCAGCAGTCAAGAATATGGCTGCCCATGTAAGCGGGGTCATTGTGATAAATCACATCGCCTTCCTGGACGTCATCGCCGAAGAAACCGGCCACGCATTTCATCGCCGGAATCAGCGATCCGAGGTGAATCGGGATGTCCTGGCCTTGCAGGATCATTTCCGGAAGGTGATCGAAGAGTGCGTTGGAGTAGTCGTGGGCCAGGTTGAAAACGCTTGAACGACCGGTTTTCTCAAGGGTGATGGTCATTTCCCGTTGCGCGGTTTCGAGCGCGCCACGCACGACTGCCAGGGTGATCGGATCTACTGTGCTCATGGGTCACCAGAAATCTTGTTGTTATTCAGGTGGAGGTCAGGACGAACGTCTAACCCACGACACAAAACTACGCGTTCTAGCCAGCGGCTGGCTTGGCGCAAAGTGCACTGGTTTTTGATTGCCAGTGCACTTGCGATGGCGGCCTGACAGCCGAGCTGATTTTTAGGGTGTACCTGGATCCCTGTGGGAGCGAGCCTGCTCGCGAAGGCGGCAGCACATTCAGCATTGATGTCGACTGACCCCACACTTTCGCGAGCAGGCTCGCTCCCACAGGGGAATGCGGACAGACCAGCAATTCGGTCGGCTGTCAGGGAGTACATATCCATTGCTGCGGTAACGGCCGCCTATGGTTTCGCCCTTACGGCGAGTCCCTTTTTCAAACGCCAAAAAGGAACCAAAAGGCTTTGCCCCACCACTCGGTGCCTCGCTGGGGCTCGGCATGCCAGAACGAAGGCATTGCTCCGTGGGTCGCCGCGATGGGCCGTCCCTGGCCCAGCGCGGCTAAACCGGCGTCCTGCCGGTTTACCCACTGCGCAATGCCTGCGTTCGGCCATCGTGGTTAATGGGGCGCCCAGATCAAAAACAAAAGCGAGGCGGCCTTAAAGCCGACCTGACTTTGACGGGTGTACCTGGATCCCCTGTAGGAGCGAGCATGTCGAATCGTCGCACCGTCGCGATGGTCGTCAACGATGACGCGGGGCACCTGGTAGCCCGCGGTGCCCTCAGGTTCATCGCGAGCATGCTCGCTCCTACAGAGGGTATGCGTATGGCTTCCGATCAGGCCGGCCGGTCGGGCGCCTCGCTTTTGATTGTGATCTGGCTTTTGATGTTCTTGCCCCCTCACGCCCTGAGCCTGTCCGTCAACCTGTGACGACCTCCATCGGCGCTTCTACCAACGTCGATCCACGCCGCGTCAAAGCCTGCAAGTAAGCCTTTTCGTCATAGAAGGTGCTGGT
>NZ_NOIO01000080.1:0-578 GCF_014596605.1 Pseudomonas sp. PSB11 | reverse complement strand
ACCTTCGACTACGGCAACAACATCCGTCAGATGGCCCAGGAAGAAGGCGTGGAAAACGCATTCGATTTCCCAGGCTTCGTACCGGCCTACATCCGTCCGCTGTTCTGCCGTGGCATCGGCCCGTTCCGTTGGGCTGCGCTGTCGGGCAACGCTGAAGACATCTACAAGACCGACGCCAAGGTAAAAGAGCTGATTCCGGACGACGCCCACCTGCACAACTGGCTGGACATGGCGCGCGAGCGCATCAGCTTCCAGGGTTTGCCGGCTCGTATCTGCTGGGTTGGCCTGGGCCTGCGCGCCAAGCTGGGCCTGGCGTTCAACGAAATGGTGCGTAGCGGTGAGCTGTCGGCGCCCATCGTGATCGGTCGCGACCACCTGGATTCCGGTTCGGTTGCCAGCCCGAACCGCGAAACCGAATCGATGCAGGACGGTTCCGACGCCGTGTCCGACTGGCCACTGCTCAACGCCCTGCTCAACACCGCGAGCGGCGCGACCTGGGTGTCCCTGCACCACGGCGGCGGCGTCGGCATGGGCTTCTCCCAGCACTCGGGCATGGTGATTGTCTGCGACGGTACTGA
>NZ_NOIO01000045.1:0-21725 GCF_014596605.1 Pseudomonas sp. PSB11 | reverse complement strand
TCAACACGCACTTCATGCTGGTCAGCGAAATGCCCCATGGCGGGCAGAAGTTGTCGGGGTATGGCAAGGACATGTCGATGTATGGGCTGGAGGATTACACCGTCGTGCGGCATGTGATGTTCAAGCACTAAAAATCAAACGCTTCGCGAGCAGGCTCGCTCCCACAGTTGAGCGAATTTCCCCTGTGGGAGCGAGCCTGCTCGCGAATATCGCATCGCCAATCCCCAGCCATGCGCTACAAGGTTCTCTGGCTGTTGCCGATGCCCTTGGCAATGTCGATCCCCCAGTCCATCGCCGCTTCCATGTCCAGCATATGGGGTTTTGGATCGTGGTTTTCGTCAATGACCGAGCCGTCCGGCCGGTAAACGCCGATGAACATTCCCAATGAGCCGTCCTTCAGTATCTCGGCCTTGACCTTGATGCTGCATCCGTTCGAAAGCGTCTCCTTGTGCTCGATATGGCGCTCAGTCATTGCTGCTCCCCTCCCACGATTGATTTCGGCCTATCGGCAATGCTAGCTCAGCCGCCTGCCAAGCGCCGATCGAGGCGACGGCCACCGCGCCCTGACAGCGGCGCAATGGCACCTATACTAGAGGCCACCTCCCCCCCAAGGGGCTGCACTCCCAACAACAAAAAAGCAGAGGTGGAACATGGTCTGGCAGCAAATCTACGATCCGTTCAACAACCCGGTGCTTTCGACCCTCATGGCAGCCGTGCCGGTGGTGGTGATGCTCGCAGCCCTGGCCTTCTTCCATGTCAAGGCACACCTGGCGGCACTGCTCGCCCTGGCCTCGGCCCTGGTGATCGCGATTTTCGCCTTCGGCATGCCCGCCGGCATGGCCGGGTCGGCGGCGCTGTACGGTGCCGCCAACGGTTTGTTGCCCATTGGCTGGATTGTGTTGAACATCATTTTCCTGCACCGGCTGACGACCGAGAACGGCTCGTTCAAAGTGCTGCAGGACTCTCTGGCGCGGATCACCGACGATCGCCGCCTGCAATTGCTGCTGATTGCCTTCTGCTTCGGCGCCTTTTTCGAAGGCGCCGCGGGGTTCGGTACGCCGGTGGCGGTGACCGGGGCGATCCTCATCGGCCTGGGCTTTTCACCACTGGCCGCTTCGGGCCTGGCGCTGATCGCCAATACCGCCCCCGTGGCCTTCGGTGCGCTGGGTACTCCGATCATCACCCTGGCCAAAGTCACCGGGCTCGATGAAATGGAGCTGTCGATGATGGTCGGTCGGCAACTGCCGTTCTTCTCGGTCATCGTGCCCTTTTGGCTGATCTGGGCCTTCGCCGGCTGGCGCAAGATGCTGGAAATCTGGCCGGCGATCCTGATTGCCGGGGTCAGTTTTGCCATCCCGCAGTTCATCGTGTCCAACTATCACGGGCCGATGCTGGTGGACGTGATCGCCGCGCTGATCTCCATGGCCTGCCTGACGGGTTTCCTCAAAGTGTGGAAACCGGCCACCGTGCATACCTCCGCTGCCCTGTCCGGGCGCGTCGATAACTCGGCCATCGCCGAGGAACATGACCAAAAACCAGTCGCGAGCGCAGCCTTTGCCAGCGACGCCAAGCCCGCGGTGATGCGCGCCTGGATGCCGTGGATCATCCTCACGGTCTTCGTTTTCGCCTGGGGGACCCAAGGGTTCAAGAACATGTTCGACACCCGCCCGGCGATCGATCCGGCCACCAGCGCGGCCAAACTGGATCCCCAGGGTAAACCGTTGCGCGAGGCCAACCCGATTTTCGCCCCGGTCCTGACCTTCACCACGATTCATCAGCAGATCGAGAAGGTTCCGCCCGTGGTGCCTGCGCCGAAAACCGAAGACGCGATCTACAAGTTCACCTGGTTCACTGCCACCGGCACCGGCATTCTGCTGTCGGCGATCCTCGGGGGGCTGTTGATGGGCTACTCCATCCCGCAGCTGATCCACCAATACCTGCGCACGCTGTGGGTGGTGCGCTATTCACTGATCACCATTACCGCGATGCTCGCCCTCGGGTTTCTCACCCGCTACTCGGGGCTGGATGCGACCATGGGCCTGGCCTTTGCCGCGACAGGAGTTTTCTACCCCATGTTCGGCACCCTGCTCGGCTGGCTCGGCGTGGCGCTGACCGGCTCGGACACCGCCTCCAACGTGCTGTTCGGCGGCTTGCAACGGGTGACTGCCGAGCAACTGGGGCTGAGCCCGGTATTGATGGCCGCCGCCAACAGTTCCGGCGGGGTCATGGGCAAGATGGTCGACGCGCAGTCGATCGTGGTGGCCTCCACCGCCACCCGCTGGTATGGCCATGAAGGGGAGATCCTGCGCTATGTATTTTTCCACTCGATCATCCTGGCGATCCTGGTGGGCGGCCTGGTGACGTTGCAGGCCTATGTCGCACCGTTCAGTCATATGGTGGTGGGCGGCCATTGATCGGACAACCCGGGCAATCACCCAAATGCTGTTCCCTTGTGGCGAGGGGATTTATCCCCGTTCGGCTGCGAAGCAGTCGTAAATGCCAACAACTCGTTCTGTTTGAACGGACGCTGAGGGCCGCTCCGCAGTCCAACGGGGATAAATCCCCTCGCCACAAATGTGGGGCTGGGGCTCACAAGTAAGTGATCAGCATTAAGGCAATCGCCCGGGCTTTCATGAACGGAGTATCGTAAAACGACTATGAATATTCTCTACGATGAACGCGTTGATGGCGCTCTGCCAGAGGTCGACAAGGCCGCGCTGTTGCAGGCCTTGCGCACGCAGTTGCCCGATCTGGAGATCCTGCACCAGCAGGAAGAACTCAAGCCGTACGAATGCGACGGGCTGAGCGCCTACCGCACCACGCCGATGCTGGTGGTGCTGCCGCGGGACATCGCCCAGGTCCAGGGCGTATTGCGCCTGTGCCACGCATGCCGGGTACCGGTCGTCGCCCGGGGCGCCGGGACCGGTCTGTCTGGCGGCGCGTTGCCCCTGGAAAAAGGCGTGCTGCTGGTGATGGCCCGCTTCAACCAGATTCTGCAGATCGACCCTGCCGCCCGTACCGCGAGGGTGCAACCGGGGGTGCGCAACCTGGCGATCTCCCAGGCCGCCGCGCCGTTCGGCCTGTACTACGCGCCCGACCCGTCCTCGCAAATCGCCTGCTCGATTGGCGGCAACGTCGCCGAAAACGCCGGCGGCGTGCATTGCCTGAAATACGGCCTGACCGTGCATAACCTGCTCAAGGTCGACATCCTCACCGTCGAGGGCGAACACCTGACCCTGGGCTCCGACGCCCTGGACTCTCCTGGCCTGGACCTGTTGGCCTTGTTCACCGGCTCCGAAGGCATGCTCGGGGTGATCACCGAGGTCACGGTCAAATTACTGCCCAAGCCGCAGTCCGCCAAGGTGCTGCTGGCGGCGTTCGACTCCGTGGAAAAAGCCGGCCGCGCCGTCGGCGACATCATTGCCGCCGGCATCATCCCGGGCGGCCTGGAGATGATGGACAACCTGGCCATCCGCGCCGCCGAAGACTTCATCCACGCCGGTTACCCGGTGGAGGCCGAGGCCATCCTGCTGTGCGAACTCGACGGCGTCGAAGCCGACGTGCGTGACGATTGCGACAGCGTGCGCCAGGTGCTCGAGCAGGCCGGCGCCACCGAAGTGCGCCAGGCCCGGGATGAGGCCGAACGCGTTCGCTTCTGGGCCGGACGCAAGAACGCCTTTCCGGCGGTGGGCCGCCTGTCGCCGGATTACTACTGCATGGACGGCACCATCCCCCGTCGTGAGCTGCCGGGCGTGCTCAAGGCCATCGCCGAACTCTCGGCCGAATACGGCCTGCGGGTAGCCAACGTGTTCCATGCCGGCGACGGCAACATGCACCCGCTGATCCTGTTCGACGCCAATACACCGGGCGAACTGGATCGCGCCGAGGCCCTGGGCGGCAAGATCCTCGAGCTTTGCGTGAAAGTCGGCGGCAGCATTACCGGGGAACACGGCGTAGGCCGGGAAAAGATCAATCAGATGTGCGCGCAGTTCAACAGCGATGAGCTGACCCTGTTCCACGCAGTCAAGGCGGCCTTCGACCCCGGCGGACTGCTCAATCCCGGCAAGAACATACCGACCCTGCACCGCTGCGCCGAGTTTGGCGCCATGCATGTGCACGCAGGAAAACTGCCCTTCCCCGACCTGGAGCGTTTCTGATGCACCCACCTGCTGATCTCGATGACAGCACAGCGCTGCTGGAGCAGGTCAACCAGGCGTTGGCCAACGCCACGCCGCTGCGGATTCAGGGCGCCAACAGCAAGGCATTCCTGGGCCGCGTGACGGCGGGGGAAATACTCGATACTCGATCGCACCGGGGCATTGTCCGCTATGACCCGACGGAACTGGTGATCACGGCGCGCTGTGGCACGCCGCTGGTGGAACTGGCAAGCGTGCTGGACGCCGCGCAGCAGATGTTGCCCTGCGAACCGCCGGCCTTCGGCGATGACGCCACCGTCGGCGGCATGATCGCTTGCGGGCTGTCCGGACCGCGCCGGCCGTGGTCGGGGTCGGTGAGGGATTTCGTGCTGGGCACGCGGGTGATCACCGGCCTGGGCAAGCATTTGCGTTTCGGTGGCGAGGTCATGAAAAACGTCGCCGGTTACGACCTGTCACGCCTGATGGCCGGCAGTTACGGTTCCCTGGGCCTGATCACCGAGGTCTCGCTCAAGGTCCTGCCCAAGCCCCGGCAGACCCTGAGCATCAGCCTGCAAATGAACGTGGAGCAAGCTTTGCTGCGCCTGGCGGAATGGGGCCAGCAACCGCTGCCGATCAGCGCCGCCTGTCATGACGGCGAGTGCCTGCACCTGCGGCTCGAGGGCGGCGAAGGCTCGGTGGCGGCGGCCCACGATCGTCTGGGCGGCGAGGTGCTCGACGCTTCGTATTGGGCCGATCTCAACGAACAGCGCCTGGCGTTCTTCGACGAAGACCAGCCACTGTGGCGCCTGTCCGTGCCCAACAATACACCGAGCCTGTCCCTGCCCGGTCGGCAACTGATCGATTGGGGTGGTGCCCAGCGCTGGCTCAAGTCCGATGCCCGGGCAACGTTCATTCGCCAGGTCGTCGCCGAGGCTGGCGGGCACGTCACCTGCTATAGCCACGGGCTCACGGATACGCCCTTCCAGCCACTGCCCGACGCGCTGTTGCGCTACCACCAGCGCCTCAAGCAGCAACTCGACCCCCAGCGCATCTTCAACCCCGGACGCCTGTACGCGGAGTTATGAATCATGCAGACCACCTTGAGCGAACGCGCCCGCCGATTGCCCCGCGCCGAAGAAGCCGACAGCATCCTGCGCACCTGCGTGCACTGCGGTTTCTGCAACGCTACCTGCCCGACCTATCAGTTACTCGGCGATGAGCTCGATGGCCCGCGCGGGCGCATCTACCTGATCAAGCAGGTGCTGGAAGGCAACGAGGTCACGGCAAAGACCCAACTGCACCTGGATCGCTGTCTGTCGTGCCGCAACTGCGAGACCACCTGCCCGTCGGGGGTCGATTACCATAACTTGCTGGACATCGGCCGCGCCGTGGTCGATGCAGCGGTGCCGCGTCCGATCGGCCAGCGGCTGTTGCGCGAGGGGCTGCGCAAGCTGGTGCCGCATCCAGACCTGTTCAAACACCTGGTCAACAGCGGCCAGACACTGCGCGCGCTGCTGCCCGGTACGCTGCAGGGCAAACTGCCGCGCAACCTCCCGGTGCCCAAGCAGCGTCCCGCCACCCGCCATGCCCGGCAGGTATTGATGCTCGAAGGTTGCGTGCAGCCCGCACTGTCGCCCAATACCAACGTGGCTGCCGCCAGGGTGCTGGACCGGCTGGGCATCAGCGTCATGCCGGCCCGCGAGGCCGGGTGTTGCGGTGCCGTGGATTATCACCTGGACGCCCAGGCGGCCGGCCTTGATCGTGCCCGGCACAACATCGACGCCTGGTGGCCGGCCATTGAACAAGGCGCCGAGGCCATCGTGCAAACCGCCAGCGGTTGCGGTGCCTTTATCAAGGATTACGGGCACCTGCTCGAACGCGATCCAGCCTATGCCGACAAGGCAAAAAAGGTCAGCGCGCTGGCCCGGGACCTGGTGGAAGTATTGCGCGACGAACCGCTGGAACAACTGGGCATCCACAACGCCCACCGCGTGGCGTTCCATTGCCCCTGCACCTTGCAGCACGCGCAAAAACTCGGTGGCGCGGTGGAGAAGCTGCTGATCCGCCTTGGGTTCAACCTCACCACTGTTCCAGACAGCCATTTGTGCTGCGGTTCGGCAGGCACCTATTCGCTGACCCAACCGGAACTGGCCCGGCAACTGCGCGACAACAAGATGAATGCCCTGGAAAGCGGCTACCCCGAAGTCATCGTCACCGCCAATATCGGTTGCCAGTCGCACCTCGACGGCGCGGGCCGCACCCCCGTCCGGCACTGGATCGAACTGGTCGAAGACGCCCTGTCCCAATAACGCCCACTGGAGAACGCCCATGAACCGCAAAGCCGTCCTGAGCCAGGTCGAAGTCAGCCGGATCCTCGTTGCCGCGCGCACCGAAGCCCAGGCCAACCAATGGCCGGTGACCATTGTCGTGGTCGATGACGGAGGGCATCCCCTGGCCCTCGAACGCCTCGATGGCGCCTCGCCCATCAGCGCCTACATCGCTCTCGAAAAAGCCCGTACTTCGGCCCTGGGGCGGCGCGAATCCAAAGGCTATGAAGAGATGGTCAATGGCGGGCGCACGGCCTTTTTGTCGGCACCGCTGCTGACCTCGCTCGAAGGCGGGGTACCGATCACGGTCGACGGCCAGGTGATCGGCGCGGTCGGGGTGTCCGGGGTCAAGGCCGAACAGGATGCACAAGTGGCGAAAGCCGGGGCGCAGTGCCTCGGTTGACCACAGGGCATGTCGCTGCAAGAGCCATCAATCCGCCGAAGAGGAAGCGCACCGATGCCCCGTCTCACTGCAAAAGACTTTTCCCCGCAACTGCTGGAACTCTACGACTACTACGCCCATGGCCTGATCAACCGGCGCGAATTTCTCGACCGCGCCGCGCTGTTCACCCTGGGTGGCTTGACCGCCAGTGCACTGCTGGCGTCCCTGAGCCCGGATTACGCCCTTGCCGAACAGGTCGAATTCACCGACCCGGACATCATCGCCGAGTACGTCACCTACCCCTCCCCAAAAGGTAACGGGCAGGTGCGTGCCTATCTGGTGCGCCCGGCAAAAGCCGCCGGCAAGGTCGCGGCGGTGGTGGTCGTGCATGAAAACCGTGGGCTCAACCCTTACATCGAAGACGTGGCGCGGCGCTTGGCCAAGGCCGGTTTCATCGCCCTCGCCCCGGATGGCTTGAGCTCGGTCGGCGGCTACCCGGGCAACGACGACAAGGGCCGTGCACTTCAGGAAAAGGTCGACCCGCAAAAGCTCATGAATGACTTCTTCGCCGCCGTCGAGTGGATGATGAAACATCCCGACTCCAGCGGAAAAGTCGGTATCACCGGTTTCTGTTATGGCGGTGGCGTCACCAATGCGGCAGCCGTGGCTTACCCGGAACTGGGCGCCGCCGTGTCGTTCTACGGCCGGCAACCGGACGCCAAGGATGTGCCCCGGATCAAGGCGCCGGTGATGCTGCACTACGGTGAACTGGATACGCGCATCAACGAAGGCTGGCCCGCCTATGAGCAGGCGCTGAAGGCCGGCGGCAAGACCTATGAAGCCTATATCTATCCCGGCGCCAACCATGGCTTTCACAACGACTCCACGCCGCGTTATGACGAGGCGGCGGCGAAGCTGGCCTGGGAGCGGACGCTGGGGTGGTTTCGTAAATATCTGGTGTGATTGAAGGTTGGATTGGGTGTATATCCGTTGCAGAGGTAACGGCCACTTAGGGTTTCGCCCTTACGGCGAGTCACTTGGAAAAACGGAGCGCCGGGGGGCAAGAAAATCAAAAGCCAAAGCAACAGCGAGGCGGCCTTACAGCCGACCTGATCGCAGGTCTGTTCGCGTTCCCCCTGTGGGAGCGAGCCTGCTCGCGATGGTCGTCAACGATAACGCGCCCTTTCTGGATGAGCGCGTTGTCTGGACATTTTTCGCGAGCAGACTCGCTCCCACAGTGGATTGGGGATATCTGGAAAAGTCAGGTCGGCTTTAAGGCCGCCTCGCTTTTGTTTTTGATCTGGGCGCCCCGTTAACCACGATGGCCCATCGCGGCGACCCACGGAGCAATGCCGGAGAGAGGGCATGCCGAGCCCTCGTATAGCATTCCCCCTGTACACCGTCCCGGCGGGAGCGGTGTACAAGTCACCCACCAGGGCCTACTTGGGTTGCGGCACCACGCGCAAATACGGTTTCAGGGTCTTGAATCCATCCGGATACTTCTTCCTCGCATCCTCATCGGAAACCGACGTCGGAATGATCACGTCTTCGCCCGGACGCCAGTTCACCGGCGTGGCGACGGTGTGCTTGGCGTTCAGTTGCAGCGAGTCGAGCAGGCGCAGCACTTCGTCGAAATTACGCCCGGCGCTCATCGGGTAGATCAGCATCGCCTTGACCTTCTTGTCCGGGCCGATGATGAACACCGAACGAACCGTGGCATTGTCCACGGCGGTGCGCTGGCCACCGCTGGCATTGGGGTGAATCATGTCGTAGAGCTTGGCCACCACCAGGTTGTCGTCACCGATCATCGGATAGTTCACCGCATGGCCCTGGGTTTCCTCGATGTCGCCGACCCAAGCGCGGTGGTCGCTGACCGGGTCGATGCTCAAGCCGACGATCTTGGTGTTGCGTTTGTCGAACTCGGGCTTCAGCCGGGCCATATAGCCAAGCTCGGTGGTGCAGACCGGGGTGAAGTCTTTCGGGTGCGAGAACAGGATGGCCCATTTGTCGCCAATCCATTCGTGGAAGTGAATCGGCCCCTCGGTACTGTCGGCGGTGAAATCCGGTGCCTCATCGCCAATGCGGATAGTCATGTTCGATCTCCTTGGTGTAATGGTCGGGGATGTCTTGCATGCTCAGGTTTTTCGGACCTCAATCAGTGTAGTCAGGAACACGCTTTTCAAAACCTTCCCTGGCGTCAATCCAGCAAAGCGATCAACTGATGACGTTGCGCATCGGTAAGCATCGGGCCGAAACCGGCGCTGGCGTTTTCCGTCATGTAGCGCGGGTTGCCGGTGCCGGGGATGACGCAGGTCACCGCCGAATGCGACAACAGGAACTTGAGTGCCAAAGGTGGCCAACTCTTGATCCCGACTTGCGCGGCCCAACCGGGCAACGGTTTGCCCTGCAACCGCGCGATCAATCCACCGCCGCCGAACGGCCGATTGCAGATCACTGCGACACCGCGGTCGCGACACAGTGGCAGGAGGCGTTTTTCGACGCCGCGATCATCCAGCGCATAGTTGATCTGCAGGAAGTCCAGCGGCTCAGCCTTGAGCACGGCCTCCACGTCGTCATAGGCCGACGCGGTGTAATGGGTGATGCCGATGTAGCGAATGCGTCCTTCTTCCTTCCACTGGCGCAGGGTCGGCAGGTGGGTTTGCCAGTCCAGCAGGTTGTGGATCTGCATCAGGTCGATGCGGTCGGTTTGCAGCAGCTTGAACGATTGCTCCATCTGCGCGATGCCTTCCTCGCGGCCACGGGTCCACACCTTGGTCGCCAGGAACGCTGGCGATCGTGGCTCGTGAATCGACAGCAGCTCGCCGGTGGTCTGCTCGGCGCGACCGTACATGGGCGAGCTGTCGATGACCTTGCCGCCCTTTTCAAACAACGCGTCAAGCACGGCTGGC
Organism: Pseudomonas sp. PSB11; assembly: GCF_014596605.1. Classification (NCBI taxonomy): domain Bacteria; kingdom Pseudomonadati; phylum Pseudomonadota; class Gammaproteobacteria; order Pseudomonadales; family Pseudomonadaceae; genus Pseudomonas; species Pseudomonas sp. PSB11. The sequence goes on along the minus strand of NZ_NOIO01000045.1, from coordinate 11,971 downwards.
AAGCTGCGGTACGCAGGATCCGAAGGCGCCACATCGAAGCCGCGATAGGTGCCAAGGCCGACAGCGGGCAATGGCTCTTTGCTGGAAGGAATGACGCGGGTCATCATGGTCTTGCCTCCTGTTCCCGCCGCTGGCGAGGTTTGCGCACCGCTCGGGCCGAGCGTGAAGACCGCCGAAGCGGCGGCAGCCAGCGTGAGTATTTGCCTGCGGGTCAAACCTTGCGCATGGCTCATGACGATTCCCTCACCCGTGGTATGGACTCGGCCAATCGCGCCTGGCGCCTTGCCAGCCACAGGCACAACCCGCCCCACACTCCGGCCACCGGCACGACTGCCAGCGCGACCAGGCCGAAGCCTGCGCCCAGAGCCGTCAAACCGGCCGACAGCCAACCACTGGCAGCGTCGCCGCCACGATAGACCAGGGTTTCGATCACATTCTTGGCCTTGTATTTTTCTTCACGGCTGACCACCGTCCACAGCACCTCACGCGCCGGCCGGACAACGCCGAATTCCACCGCGCGGCGCAGTCCCTGTGCCAATGCCACGCTGGCGGGCACCGGTGCCAGTGCCATGGCGCAAAACGCCACGACTGTCGCCAGGGGCAGCGCCAGCAACGCGCCACCTATGCCCACCTGGCGAATCAATGGCGCTGTCAGCAGCAACTGACAGATCAGGGTCAGCGCCGACACCAGCAAATCGACCACGGCGAAAAATTGCGTCCTGCTGCCTACATCAGCGTAGCTGCCAGCGACGATCCGTCCCTGCTCGAAATACAACAAAGTCGCGGCGCTGGTGTGCAGCAGCATGAAGGCCACCAACCCCAAGAGATAAGGCGAGTGCAGGATCAGCGTGATCCCGGCGAGCATGCTGCCCCCCAGGCGCCGTTCGTCCAATAACCGGTTGGCCTGCTGCGATTGCGTCCTCGCCAGCAGCCCCCGATAGCAGTGCACCGCCAGTTCCAGCAGCAGCGCCGCGCCGACGGTCAACGCCAGCGGGCCCAGACGAGTGGCCATGGTCGCCGCCAGCAAGGGCCCGATAAAGGTGCCCAGGGTGCCGCCGGCCGCGATACAGCCGAACAGCCGTCGTCCCTGCTCGTTGGAGAAACGGTCGACCAGCACACTCCAGAAAATCGAGACGATGAACAGGTTGTAGAGGCTGATCCAGACAAAGAACACCCGCCCGACCGTCACCGGCGCTACGTGGTTGCCGATCAACAGGCCAAACACCAGCATCGACACGGCAATCGCCCGGTAAATCAAGGGTACGAAGCGCGTGGCCGGCAGCCGCGACGCCAGCGTGCCAAACACCGGCACCATCAGCAGCATCACCACGAAGGTGGCGGTGAACAGCCACTGCAACTTCTCGACGCCGCCCTCAAGGCCCAAGGCATCGCGCAACGGTCGTACCAGGTAATAGCTGGCAAGCACGCAGAAATGGAACGCAAAACCCAAGGCCAGGGCCGCTTTTTCCGCAGGCAACACGTTGAGCCACTTGAGCGCCATGGGCATCGATGCCCTCCTTTACCGCCAGCTACACTCTGACAGCACCCCGGAGCCGTCAATGTTGCCCACTAACGTTAGCCGAATGTCTCGTACCCTGGTGTTACTCGTCGTCATCGCCGCTGTGCTGTACCTGGCGCTCTGCGCGGCCCTGTTCGTGTTTCAGCGCGCACTGATCTATTACCCGCAGCCCCGCGCCGTCGACTCGCCCGAGACACTGCTGACGTTGCCCGTGGACGAGGCGCAGGTGTTGGTGTCGGTGCGGTCGCATGCCGGGCCCAAGGCGCTGATTTATTTCGGTGGCAATGCCGAGGACGTCTCGCGCAGCCTGCCGGAGTTTGACCGGGCCTTTCCCGAGCATGCCCTGTACTTGCTGCATTACCGTGGATACGGTGGCAGCAGCGGTTCACCGTCCGAAGAAGCGATTGCTCGCGATGCCATGAGCTTGTTCGACAAGGTCTACGCCGACCACCCGCAGGTGGTGGTGGTCGGACGCAGCCTGGGCTCGGGGGTCGCGGTGCGCCTGGCCAGTTATCGGCCGGTGGCGAAACTGCTGCTGATCACGCCATACAACAGCCTGGAGGAACTGGCGGAGCGCCAGTTCCGCTGGCTACCGGTACGATGGCTGCTCAAGGATAAATTCGAATCCTGGCGCTACGCCGAGCACATCACGGTGCCGACGCGCCTGATCGCCGCTGAGCACGACGAGGTGATTCCAGGCGCAAGCACCCGGCGCCTCTACAGCCATTTCCCCCCGGGCGTGGCGACGCTGCAGGTGATTGCAGGCACCGGGCACAACTCGATCGGTAATAGCCCCGAATACCTCAAGGCGCTGAGGGATGGCTTGTAATTAACTGTTGGAGCCAGGCTTGCCGGCGAACGGAACTGACCACTGATCCGGGATTTCGGCGATATCTAATAAAAACATATTTATATGCTTTAATTGATATTGTCGATCCATCCCATTCAGAGGCTGCCGTCATGAATATCAAGACACTTGCATTGATCCTCCTGGCTTTCTGTGCGCAACCGGCCTGGAGCCAGACCGCTCCCGCACCTGCTCCAACCGCCGATAGCGCCGCGCTGACCACGCGTCTGGCCTTGCGCGACCTTTGGGTGGAGCACATCTTCTGGATCAGGAACTACGCGCTCGCCAACCAGGCCGCCGACCGCCAGCAGGCAAAAGTGGCGGCGGACCAGGTGGTCGACAACGCGACTAAAATCGCCAACAGCATCGCGCCGTTCTATGGCCAACCGGCCGCCGACCAACTGCTCAAGTTGCTTGCCGGTCACTGGGGCGCGGTGAAACACTACAGCGATGCCACGGTGGCCAAGGACAGCAAAGGCAAACAGGCCGCCGTTGCGGATTTGACCAGCAATGCCAAGGCGATTGCGGCGTTCCTGGCCAGCGCCAACCCGAACCTGCCGGAAGCGACGCTGGTGAATCTGCTGTCGGCCCATGGCGGCCATCACGTCGCCCAGATCGATGAATTCGCCGCGCACGATTACGCCGGCGAAGCACGTACCTGGTCGATGATGCGCACGCATATATTGGCGCTGGCGGACGCACTGACCGCGGCGCTGGTCAAGCAATTCCCCGACAAGTTCTGACACGGCGCGAGGTACACCATGCTGCAAGGACTGGGTCGAACCCAGCAGGACCTGCTCAACGCGCTGCTGCACAAAGCTGGTGGCATGAGCATCGACGAGTTGGCCGAGCACCTGGCCGTCACGCGCACGGCGATTCGCCAACACCTGGCGGCGCTGGAGCGGGATGGCCTGGTGGCGCGCGGCGAAACCCGGCCGACGGGGCGTCGTCCTGAGCAGCTGTATCAACTCACCGACCACGCCAGGGAGCAGTTCCCGCGCCAGTATCAGCTGCTCGCCAGCGCGCTGATCGATGAAGTGGCCGACATCATCGGCCCCGAGGCGCTGGCGACGCTGATGCGCAACCTGGGTCGCAAACTGGCCCTGGACCGCGAACAGCAGGTGGTTGATGAAACGAAGATCGTGCAGCACATGAATCAGGCGGGCTATGAAGCCGAGGTGTTTTTCCGCTCATCCGGCGATCAGGAAATCGTCGCCCACAACTGCGTGTTCCACCGTCTCGCCGCCGCGCACCCGGTCGTTTGTGAACTGGACCTGGCGTTGATCGGGGCGCTGGGCGGCGCTGAAGTCGATCACACCGAATGCATGGTGCGCGGCGGTAATGTCTGTCGTTTCAAACTACGGCCGACGGAACCACCGCCCCATCACTGACCTGCCCGGGCATCTGCATCTGCGCCCGCAGGAACCCCATCAACTCGGCCGCCGCCGGCGACAGGCTATGGCCCTTGCGACACAGGATGCCGATCTGGCGCTCCACCCGGGGCTCGGCCAAGGGCAGAAACACCAGCTGTTCATTGCCCTTGGGAAACGCCAGGGACGGCAAAGTGGTGATGCCGATGCCCTCTTCGAGCATCGCGATCAGCGAAATCATGTTGGAGACGAACAGCAGGCTATTGTCGAGCAAGCTTTCCGCCTCGGTTCCCGCCAGCAGGCGCGAGGTGCCATTGCGCACCAGCGGGTAGGCTTGCAGGCTGGACCAGTGCAGCGCCCCGCCGCTAGCCACCAGCGGATGATCATGCCGGCAGACCACCCCGACCCGGTCACTCAGGATCGGCACGAACTCGATGTTGTCATCCGCCACCCACACGCTGCTGATGGCAAAGTCCACCTGTCCCTGGACCAACAACTGCTGCACGCTGTCGGCCGTGCCGTCCTGGATGCTGATCTGCATTTTCGGGTGCTCGCTCACAAACCGCGCGAGCAGGTTCGGCAACAGGCGACTGGCCACCGACGGCACCGTGGCAATGCTCACCTGGCCGATTTCGTGCCGCGCCAGCAGGCTCACTTCCCGGGCGATGCGATCGTGATGGGCGAGCAAGTCCTGAAACAGCGGCAGACAGTGCGCGCCGAATGGCGTCAGCTCGGTTTTACCGCCCTTCTCGAACAGTGGCTGGCCGAGCTTCTGTTCGAGCTCGCGCACGGCCAACGACAACGCCGGTTGCGTGCGATACGCCTGCCGGGCCGCGCCGTGGAAGCTTTTGAGCTGGGCGACGAGCACGAAATAACGCAATTGAGTGATCTTGAGCTCGGGCAACACGGTTAGTTTTCCTTATCGTTTCATATTTATTATTAATTTTTATTTGCAGAGTAATACTCTCAAGATGGGGCCAACGCAATCGGAGGTTCCCATGGCACTGCAACCCTGCAAAAACTACATTGGCGGCAACTGGTGCGAAGGCCAGGGCCTTGTCGCCAACCACAGCCCTTCGGACGTCGAAGACCTGATCGGGCACTACCACCAGGCCAGCGCCGAACAGACCCTGGACGCCATCGCGGCCGCCCGTGACGCCCAGCCGCAATGGGCCGCCACTGGCCTGGAACAACGCCAGCAAGTCCTGATGGCCATCGGCGACGAGCTGATGTCGCGCAAGCAAGAGCTCGGCGAACTGCTCTCGCGCGAAGAGGGCAAGCCGCTGGCCGAGGGCATCGGTGAAGTCCATCGCAGTGCGCAATTCTTTCACTATTACGCCGCCGAAGTGTTGCGCCAGATGGGCGAGACGGCAGCCTCGGTTCGCCCCGGGATCGAGATCGACGTCCAGCGCGAACCGGTGGGCGTGGTCGGCATCATCACCCCATGGAATTTCCCGATGGCCACCGCCGCGTGGAAGATCGCCCCAGCCCTGGCCTTCGGTAACGCCGTGGTGTTCAAGCCGGCCAACCTGGTGCCTGCCAGCGCCTGGGCCCTGACCGAGATCATCAGCCGCCAGCCCTTGCCCGCAGGCACTTTTAACCTGGTGATGGGCAGCGGCAGCGTGGTCGGTGAAAGCCTGATCCAGTCGGCCGATATCGATGCGCTGACGTTCACCGGTTCTCTGCAGACCGGTCGCCGCGTCGCGGTTGCAACCGCCGGCAACCTGGTGCGCTGCCAACTGGAGATGGGCAGCAAGAACGCCCTGGTGGTGCTCGACGATGCCGACCTGGACATCGCCGTCGAATGCGCCTTGAACGGTGCCTTTTTCGGCACCGGGCAAAAGTGCACCGCCTCCTCGCGCCTGATCGTTTGCGATGGCATCCATGACCGGTTCGTCGAGGCGCTGGTCGCGCGCATGCGCCAGCTGAAAGTCGGCCATGCCCTTGAGCAAGGAACACAGATTGGCCCCGTTGCCGAAGCTCGCCAACTGCAACAGAACCTTGATTACCTGCAGCTGGCCAAGGCAGACGGCGCGACCCTGGTCGAAGGCGGCGAGTTGCTCGCCCTGGAACCGGCCGGGCACTACATGCGCCCCGCGCTGTTCACCCACACCACCAACCAGATGCGCATCAACCGCGAAGAAGTGTTCGGACCGATTGCCTGCGTGATCCGGGTGAGCGACTACGAGCAAGCCCTGGCCGTATTGAACGACACCGAATACGGCCTCACCGCCGGGATCATCACCCAATCGCTGCGTTATGCCAGTGACTTCAAGCGCCGCGCCCGCACCGGTTGCGTGATGGTCAACCTGCCCACCGCCGGCACCGATTACCACGTGCCGTTCGGCGGCCGCAAAAACTCGAGCTTCGGTCCGCGCGAGCAAGGGCAATACGCCCGCGAATTCTACACCGTGGTCAAGACCACCTACATGCGACCTTGAACGGGAGATCACCATGCACGATTTATTGATGATCGATGGCCTGCAATATTCCAACTGGAGCGAAGACATCTTCCGCCAGATGCAGGAAGGTGGCCTGAGCGCAGTACACGCCACCATCGCCTACCACGAGAACGCCCGGGAAACCCTGTCGCGCATCGGCGAGTGGAACCGCCGTTTCGAAACCTGGCCGCAGCTGATTCGCCCGGTGCGGGAGGCCTCGGACATCCGCCTGGCCCACCAGGAAGGCCGCGTCGGTATTTTCTTCGGGTTCCAGAACTGCTCGCCTATCGAAGACGACATCAGCCTGGTCGAAGTCTTCCGCCAGCTCGGCGTGTTGATCATGCAGCTGACCTATAACAACCAGAGCCTGCTGGCCAGCGGCTGTTACGAGAACGAAGACAACGGCATCAGCCGCTTTGGCCGCCAGGTCATCGCCGAGATGAACCGCGTCGGCATGCTCATCGACATGTCCCACAGCGCCGAGCGCAGCACCCTTGAAGCCATTGAGCTGTCGAGCCGGCCGGTGATCGTCTCCCACGCCAACCCGTCGAGTTTCCATGCCGCCAAACGCAACAAGTCCGATGCCGTGCTGCGCGCGATTGCCGAGTCTGGCGGCCTGCTCGGCTTCAGCACTTACCCGTTCCACCTCAAGGGTGCCTCGGGCTGCAGCCTGGAATCGTTCTGCGACATGGTTGCCAGCACGGCCGAACTGATGGGCGTGGAGCATATCGGCATCGGCACCGACCTGTGCCAGCAGCAACCCTTGCAAGTACTTGAATGGATGCGCAACGGGCGCTGGAGCAAAGACAAGGACTACGGCGAAGGCTCCAAGGACAACGCCCACTGGCCGTCACCGCTGCAATGGTTCCGCGACAGCCGGGATTTCCCGGTCATCGCCCAGGGCCTGCGCGACCGTGGGTTCGCCGAGGACGAGGTACGCAACATCATGGGGCTCAACTGGTTGCGTCTGCTGGAAAGCGCGACACCTGCGCAAAACTGACCCTTGATCCACTGACCCTGGTTTCACACCGTGAGGACAGCACAGCATGAAAAATAACAACAATAGCCTCCCGTTCATCCCCCAAACCGGCGGTGCACAGCCCCAGACGCGTATTTTGGAGGCATCATGAAAACATCCGACACCCTGCAGGCCGACGTCCAGCCACTGGACCTTGCGCCGCCGAAAACAAACATCGACTGGCCACTGTTCCTGATCAGTGGCGGCTTCCTCGGCGCTTTCCTGATCGCAGCCCTGGTCAACATCGAGGGTGTGTCGCTACTGGTGAACACGCTGTTCGCCTGGTCGACGAAGTTCTTTGGCTTGTACTGGCAGATCCTGATGCTGGCGACCTTCGCCATGAGCCTGTTCATCTGCTTCAGCAAGTGCGGCCGCGTCAGGCTCGGCGGCGTCGACCGACGTCCCGATACCAGTACTTTCAACTGGATCGCCGTGATCATGTGCGCCCTGCTCGCCGGTGGGGGTGCCTTCTGGGCGGCGGCGGAACCGATGATGCACTTCGCCAGTCCGCCACCGCTGTTCGCGGGCATGCAACCGCATACCGAAGCGGCAGGCCACACCGCGCTCGCGCAATCGTTCGTGCACTGGGGCTTCCTCGCCTGGGCGGTTTTGGGCAGCTTGCTGGCCATTGTGCTGATGCACTTGCACTACGACAAAGGCTTGCCACTGGCACCGCGAACCTTGCTCTATCCACTGTTCGGTGAACGTGCACTCAAGGGGCCGATTGGTACCCTGGCCGACGCCACGTCGATTATCGCCGTGGTCGCCGGCACCATCGGCCCGATCGGTTTCCTCGGCCTGCAGATCAGCAGCGCGTTGCACTCGGTGTGGGGCATTCCCAACGACCTGATGGTGCAGTCCATCACCATCGTGCTGGTCACGGTGATGTACACCATCTCCTGCCTGGTCGGGCTCGAGGGAATCCGCTTCGTCAGCGGGATCAACGTCTGGCTGATGATTGGCCTGGCAGTGTTCATGGTACTGCTGGGGCCCACTGCGTTCATCCTCGGCGGTTTCCCCACGGCGTTCGCCTTGCACATCGAACAGTTCATCCCGATGACCCTGTTCCGTGCCGACCCGAAATGGCTCGACTGGTGGACGGTGTTCTACTGGGGCTGGTTCATCGGTTACGCGCCGATGGTGGCGCTCTACGTGGCGAAGATCTCCCGGGGCCGGACCATTCGCGAAGTGATCATGACCCTGTCGATCATCGCCCCGCTGGTGACCATGTTCTGGTTCACCATCGTCGGTGGCGCCGGCATCGGCATGGAATTGCAAACCCCGGGCATCGTCACCGCCCACGGCGCGCAACCGGAAGACCTGCTGCTGGGCGTGACCCAGAACCTGCCCTTGGGCGGATTGATCTCGGCGCTGTTCCTGTTCCTGAGCTTCATCTCGGTAGCCACCAATGGCGATGCCATGGCCTTCACCGTGGCGATGGCGATGTCCGCGAATGACAAACCCAAGGCATGGCTGCGCGCCTTCTGGGCGATCGGCATGGGCCTGGCCGCCGTGGTGCTGATCACCATCGGCTCGGGTGGGGTCACGGCGCTGCAATCTTTTATCGTCATCACTGCCGTACCGGTTTCGCTGCTGATCCTGCCGTCGCTCTGGGATGCACTGCGCATCGCCCGGCAGATGGCTCGTGAACAGGCAGTCTGATAATGAACAATCCAGGAATCGCAATGATGTCGCACACCGACACAGACACCTCTTCGGCCTTGCGCCCCGCCGCCCGGGTCATGGACCTGGAACGGCTGGGCAGTCACTTCCAGAGCCGCCTGAGTTTCGTGCGCAGCAGCATGCGCAAGATGATGAACGAGCAATGGCGTATCGAGCGCACTCGCTTCGATCTCGACACCGAGGGCTTCGGCACGGCGATCTATCGGATCGACACCGCCAGTGCCCACTATCATTGCGTGATTTTCTCGATGTACCTGCCGCCGGAAAAACGCAGTGACCGGGTCATCGCCGATCAGTGGGACGTCAGCTTCGTGCTGTTGGCCGGCGATGTCGACGAGGCGCAACTGGCCGACTTGCGGCGTAACGTACCGTTGCAGGAAGCCGGGCGTTTCGATGCGCGGGTACTGGTGCTGTCACGGGCCAACCGCAGCCTGCGCAACTTCGAGCGCTTCCTCGGGGCGCTGGCGGAAGGTTGCCAGCCAGACCCACGGCAACTCGCCGAGGTCGGCTACCTGTATCGCACGACCGCCGTGTACGGCAACGGCAAGTTCGGCATCGCCGACTTCAGTTGCCTGCAAGGCAATGCCGACTTCACCCAACCGTTCAGCGCGCAGATGTTCACCGTGTACCTGCTGCGACATTTCAGCATCGAGCAGATCGAGCACATGGCCCGGGCGCGCAATCCGCAACGGGCGGTCGGGTTGGACATCGAGCTGCAACGCTACCTGGGGGTCGGCAACTCCACCGGGCTGGGCATGGCGCCCTTCCTGATCAATCACCCTCAACTGGTCAATCAGTGGGTGTGTGCCCGTGAAACCGCACTGGCGAAGGTGGTGGCTCAACCGGCTGACGTGCACCGCGCGCAGCGTTTCCAGGCACTGCTGCAGCGGGCTCGGCAACACCTGCAACAAACCAGCACCGAGGATCAACGGCAAAGTGCGATCGATCGGCAGACGTTGGACGATCTCGGCCGATTGAGCGAGTGGTTCGCCTGTCAGCCTGTCAGCGCCGAACTGTGGTCACGGCTGCAAGACTGGGCCGAGCTGAATGCCGGTTTTGGCTGCCAGGAATTGCTGGTCAGCCTGCTGCTGGAGCTGTACCCCGAACAGGTCGATCCGCTGGCCGAGCAGATGTCGGTCAACGAGGGCTTTCGCCTGAACGCCGAGATGCCGCTGGACGCGCTGTGCAACCTGATCGAGACCCACTACCGCTGGGCGCTCGACTACGACCTTGAAGGGGCCGAGGCCAACCACTTCTTCTGGTATCGCTCGGCGGAAAAGGAAGAGCCGCGCCTGGGCGAGCGTGCCATGGAGCCTGGCGCGGAAAAGGAAATGCAATTGGGCATCGCCCACAACCTCCAGCGTTGCCACCGTGCCTTGCTGGCCTACCGCGAACGCCATCCGCAGCAATTGACCGCGCATTTCCTGCTCGCCCAGCCGTCGTTCAAAGGCACCGTATGCCGGCTGCAGGGCATGGCCCGTTGCGCCTTCGGGGAAATCCGCGCCAACCTGATGGACCGCAACATGCTGCCGATCCACTTGCTGCGTTGCAAACTGGCGTTCTTCGGCGCCGGCAAGTTCGACCCCAAGTCCAGCCGCTGGGTGCGCATCACCTTGTTCCAGGGTGCGCCACTGGTCAGTGAGATTGGCCAGCCTTTCGCCGATGACTGGAATTTCGCCGTGATGCCGACACTGCCCACCGCTGCCGGAGAACACTGATATGCGCGTCTCGCTCAATGAAATCCAGGTGATCTGCCGCAAGGCCTTCGAGGGTATCGGCTTCGCCCCCGGTGACTGCGACGACGCCGCCGAGATGATCGCGCGCCTGCAACTGCAAGGCCTCGATGGCATCGGCGCGTTGAAAAAGGCCTTGGCCTTTCTCCACGACGAAGTCGATCGCCCGATCGAAACCTGCTACGAAGATGCCGCGCAGTTAACCCTCGATGCCCACGGCCAAAGTGTCTTGCGCTGCGCCGCCCAGGCGGTCGAGCTAGGTGTCGGCAAGGCCTTGCGCGGCGGCAGTGCGTTGATCCGCATCCGCCATTGCCATAACCGTGTCTTGCTGCTCGGCTACCTGGCGCGCTGTGCCTCGGACGCGCTGAATTTTTGCGTGTACTGGCGCGATGCACGCCAGGAAATGGTTGCCACGTTCAGCGCCGGGCAAACCCACCCGACCCTGCGGGTGTATGACCTGCCCCAACCGGCGCAGAGCGACGAACAAAGCATCAATGTGCTGATCTCCAGGCACTTCGCGCTGCTGCCGCGACTCAGTGCCGAGGATGCCCTGCTTGCCACCTACCCGCAGCCCGCAGAGGGGCTGGTCGTCGACGATGACGTCTGGACCCAACTGAAAAAACTGGGCGAACGGGTGCTGGTGGAAAGCACCGAGGAGTCGCGTCGGCGCGGTGCTGGCGAAAGCAGCGATGCCCAATAAAACCTTGTATTGCTCCAGGAATCAATCAATGAAACACGCGATCAAGACTGACCTTTTCGCCTCCCGCGCGCCACTGGAATGGGCGGTGGTCGGCAATGGCACGCTGTACACCGCACAGATCCCCATTGACCGCGAGGGTCAGGTCGTCAGTGGCGGCATCGAGGCGCAAACCCGGCAGACCCTGGACAATCTGCGCCATACCCTGCAAGCCGCCGGCAGCACCCTGGACGCGGTTACCCAGGTGCTGATCTACGTCACTGACCGCAGCTACCTGGCGACGGTGAACGCGATCTATGGCGAGTATTTCCAGGCCCCCTACCCCAATCGCGCGGCCATCGTCGTGGCCGGGTTGGCTCGGGAGGAGATGTTGGTGGAACTGGTGGTGTACGCCTGCCTCTGACGGCCCACCAATTGCTGCGGCAACGGCCACTTAGGGTTTGATGAAAACCCTGTGGGAGCGAGCCTGCTCGCGATGGTCGTCAACGAAAACGCTGGCTGCCTGACACCCCGCGGTGCTTGCTCCTCCATCGCGAGCAGGCTCGCTTGTATGGTAGGACTTGAAGGGAGGAGGAGGGACAAGGCTCGATTCTGACTGTTGACGCAGTACAGACTGTGGGAGAGTTCGCCCCTCCTCCTTTCACCCAAGCGCCGATAAAGAAT